>JACNIZ010000368.1 GCA_014382805.1 Planctomycetota bacterium | reverse complement strand
AAACCGTAGGCGCACGAGACGTCGGCATGGGCCCTGTGCCGGAAGCCCTTGCTGCAAAGGCAGCTGGGGCCAACGTATTGGGCATCTCTTTAATAACTAATTACGCCGCCAGCCTGCATGGCAGCCAACCCAGTCATGAAGAGGTTTTGCAGACGGCCACCGCTGCGGGTGAAATTGCCGCCAAAGCACTCGCAGCTGCTGTTTCTACCGCACCGCGGTCGTAATCATTGCGCGATGAACTGCCGCCAAAATTGGCCTAGCAAGCCCGGAAAAAGTCAGCGGCGACGTTAAAATTCAACAGCCTCTGCGCAGCCCCGCCCGCCAAAAAAGTGTTGGAAAGGAGTGCGGTCTGTCCTAGATGAGACATTGTCCCAACTGAAACCCAGTAACAACCGAAGAGAAACCCATCATGGCCGTTCTTGTAACCAAGGAAGCTCCCGAATTTAAGGCAACCGCCGTCATGGCTGACGGTTCCTTCCAGGAAATCAGCTTGTCTGATTACCGCGGCAAAAAGGTTGTCCTCTACTTTTACCCACTCGACTTCACCTTCGTTTGCCCATCCGAGATCATTGCTTTTGATCACCGTATGAGCGAGTTTGAGAAGCGCAACACCGTCGTTTTGGGTTGCTCCATCGACAGCCACTTCACCCACTTGGCTTGGCGCAATACTGCCGTCAACGAAGGTGGCATCGGCCCGGTCAATTACCCGCTGATCGCTGACATCGACAAGAGCATCGCTCGCGATTACGACGTCCTGATCAACGAAGCCGTCGCTTTGCGCGGTTCCTTCCTGATCGACGAAGAAGGTGTGGTCCGTCACCAGGTCGTCAACGACTTGCCTTTGGGCCGCAACATCGACGAGATGCTGCGCATGGTCGACGCCTTGGATTTCCACTCCAAGCATGGCGAAGTCTGTCCTGCAGGCTGGCAAGAAGGCAAAGAAGGCATGAAGGCTTCCACCGCAGGTGTAGCCGAATACTTGGCCTCCAACGCCGACAAACTCTAAGCCTGTCCGCTTAGTTATTTGCGCCCCTTGCTACACGGCAAGGGGCGCTTTTTTTTAACTACAACCGCTAAACTGCACCCATGAAGATCTACACCCGTGGCGGAGATAAAGGCCAAACTTCTTTGTTTGGAGGCGATCGGGTGCCCAAGCATGCCCTGCGAATTACCGCCTATGGAGAAGTAGACGAACTCAACGCTTTGCTGGGTTGGAGCGCTTGCGCCGCAGACGCCTCAGCGGCAGAGATCTTGAAAAGAGAGTCCTCGCGCCTTTTTTCACTGGGCGCACATTTAGCGACTCCCAGCGACTCAGCCAGTCGCGCCCACCTCCCTACATGGGACGCCGATTGCTGCGCGGTTTTAGAACGCGAAATCGACGAATGGACTTCGCTGCTGCCCGAGCTCAAATCATTCATCTTGCCGATGGGGGTGGAGTTGTCCTGTAGGCTGCAGCTGGCCCGCACCGTTTGTCGTCGGGCGGAACGCAATACAGTGGCTTTGGCTGTTAATGAAGAGCAGGCGGTGGATGGCGCCTTCTTGACCTACCTCAACCGATTGAGCGATTGGTTGTTCTGCCTAGCCCGCCTAGCCAACCACCAGGCCGATTGTCCTGAGGTGCCTTGGATTTCTCGGTAGCCTCATTTATGGCGATTTCGAATGTGCCACTTTGCAAGGCTTCATGAGCACAGCGCACGCCCTCTTCGATTAATTCTGGGCCACGGTGGAAATCGAACAGGCCGATCCCTTTCAATTGTGGCTCTAAAGTAATTGCGGGCGGGTGCACCGCCAGTTGGTAGGTCGCCAATCGATATTGCAAATGCGCGATACTATCGCTCAATGAAGACAGCAAACGCGGTTCATCCTGAACTGCCGCTGGCTCGGTGGACATCGCCGCAAACGCTGCTTCCACCGGCGGCATCGCCGACGAATTCACATTCACCGCGACGACTGGATGCGGCCCCAATTCTTTGGCAGCAGTCACCGGTACTGGAGTAGAAACGCCGCCGTCAATCAACCACCGACCATCGATCAAAACCGGCGTGAAAAATCCAGGGATGGCATAACTGGCCCGAATGCAAAGTGCTAGGTCGCCTTGGCGCAATCGGATTTCATCGCCATTGCGAAGCTCGGTCGCCACTGCAGTAAATGGCAGCGCCAAATCTTCCACATTGCGGTGATCCACAAGCCGACGTAAATAGGCTTCGATTTTGCGTCCACCCATAAGGCCGCGAACCGGCATGCGAAAATCCACAAATCGCAACATGCGTTTGAGGTCTAATTTGCGCACGAATATTTCGTATTTATCCAACGCCCCTGCGCAATACAAACCACCGACGACGGAACCTATGCTGGTACCCGCCACACCACACACGCGATAACCTGCTTCTTCGAGCACTCGGATGATGCCGATGTGCGCCAGTCCCCTGGCTCCACCGCCACCGAGGGCAAGAATGATGTCGCGATGATTCATTGATTTAAGAATTCGATTTCAGAAATCCCGCCTGAACCGCTGCTGCGGCCATTTAGGAGGGAGGTAACTTCGACTTCAATTTTGCGAATTTTTTGCGATTTGCGAAAGCTAAAAATGTGACCTTCTTGCCATTCTTTAGCCGAAAAGGTCAGTTCTAAGGCTTTACCGCCATTCACTTTGAGCTTCACCGCAGTAGGCATGTTGTAGGAATCTAGGCTTTGGTCCGCAGGCAAAGCAGTAATAATGCGGATAGAGCTGGCTTTAAACGGCTTTTTCCACTTTGCTACCAAGTGCCGGTGCTGATCCTTGGCCTGCCAACGCCACGCAGTAGCGTGGCAGCGATCAAAAGCCCAATAAGCACCACTTTCTCCTCCGATGGCCGAACTAGTTTGCAATTCCAGTTGCCTGGGATCGGTTTCAACCACTACCAACTGGTTGCGAACCTCCATTTCATATTGCACTCTGCGGTCGAGCAATCCACTCACCGTTATTTGCAAAGGCACGCTTTCCACAGTTTGCAGGTCGTCTATTGAACAGTCCGGTTCGTGAAAATTCAAGCGCGCAAGGAACTCAAATTGGCCATTCCCGGGCAATGGAATTTGCGCCGGGAAACGAAACGGAACCGCTTGCATACTTTGTTGCTTCACCTCCTCAAAATCGCGGCGAACGGTCGCGACGACTTTGCCATCCAGCATCCATTCCACGCTATGCAAACGCGGTGACTGCTCATCCAACCAGGTCTGTTCCTCAAACCATTTGGGATCAAAGTTTGAAAGAAAGACTGAGCAAGTGGGAGCTGCAGTTGCGGTCATGCGGATAGGAGTATCCTGGCCGTCGGATTGCCATTTGTATTCCCACGCCACCGCATCCACCGCTGCGGATCCGGTGCTGGCGGTTGCCTTCGAAAGAGTGAGCAAAGCAAAAGCAGTATTCATTTCCGGCTCACCTTTGGCGCTGCTCCAGGCCCCGTTGTTCTTTTGTTTTGCCAGGATGGCTTCAGCGATCAAGGTGTACCAATCGAGATTGCCCAATTGCTTTTCACCTAAAATTGCCATCGCTCGCTCGACGCCATAGCAACCGTAAAAGAACCAGCGATTCAATGGCGCTATGTCCATCGGTCGATCCAAAAACCAATCGGTTTCGGCCTTCACCATCGCAGCATGCAATACCTCCTCCAACTGGCTTTGCAGCTTGGGCTTCCAACCATGTCTCTGCAAGGTCTGCAAACAACACGCTGCGCTTGCAATGCCCGATAACACCATCGTTGGCGACGGCTGTTGCTGCGGAAAATAGCCCCAGCCGCCGCCCGGGTCGGCTTGCCGAATTAAAAACTCCGCAGCATGAATCCAATGCTCTTGCGAAGTCTCAAACCCATTGCGATCCAACGCCTCCAAGCCAACCAAACCATATTGGTGGTTGGAAAGATCGCCAGTGGCACCTCTGCCAGCATCAACCGTATAAGTGAAATACTGGCGCGGCCCATAATTTAGAACCGCCGCCGCCCGACGAATTCGCGTTGCATATTTTTCCCGATCCATCGACGTCAGCAATAAAACGCGTAACGCAGCGTCGTATATGTGCACTGGCTGGTCCCGCTCCAGAAAGTTCAGGCTGAGTTGAATCGCGGCGTGCTTCTTGGGCAAGCCTGCTTTGTACAGCGAATAACAAGCCAAAGCGGTAGTGCCTCCGGTGTACTTTTCCTGCCCAGCCATGCGCCACGAGCCGTCGTTGAATTGGCGCGGCAACAAAAATTCCACGCCGCGCAAGATCGCCTTATCTACCCGCTCGCTCAAATCCTGCCCAGGCTGCACCTCGGCCAGATTCTGTAACTTAGATTGATTCGCCGGAGCCTGTAAGGGCAAGACGCCAAACAGTAAAAACATCCAAAAAGTAGCCATCACAAGTTCACCCAGGAAATCCAGGCTCACTAGAGAGACGGAAAACTACTCAATAGGTAACAACAAAGTATGATCCGCAGCAATGGATCCAGCGCCTGACCTCTACGAAGAAATCGTCCGCCTGCGGAGGTTGGGGTCGCCGGCTGCCCTTTGTACTGTTTTGCTCTCCAAAGGCAGCACTCCCGGCAAGGACGCGATGAAAATGCTGGTCCGTGCCGACGGCAGCACGGTCGGATCGGTTGGTGGCGGCTGCGTCGAAGCTGACACCATTCAAATGGCGATGCAGGTCATCCAATCCGGCGCCGCCCAAACTCGAAGTTTTCGCCTCAATCAAAAGGACTTGCCGGAATCCGGTCTGATCTGCGGCGGACAAGTCACCATCCTGGTCGAAGCTGTGGTCCCACCCGTATTAGTTCTATTTGGCGGCGGTCACGTCGGCGCGGCGTCCGTTCGGGTCGCCCACGAGGCCGGATTCCGCGTAATTTTGTGCGATGATCGGCCGGAATACGCCGATCCGAAGTACCACATCATGGCAGATGACTGCTATTCAGGCTCGTGGTCCGAGACCGTCGAACGCATCGCTCCAGCCACCAACCACTACTTAGTCATCGCCACCCGCGGCCATCACGACGACGCCAACGTGCTGCGCGCCATCCACGCCAATGACTGCAAACCCATGTATTTGGGAATGTTAGGTTCAAAGGCTAAAAAGGCAACCTTGCATCGCCTGCTCGAAGATGAAGGCATTCCCGCAGAATGGCTAGCCAAGGTCCGCACTCCGATCGGTCTGCCCATCGGCGGCAAATCAGCCGGAGAAATCGCCGTTTCGCTAGTTGCAGAATTGATTCAACTGCGCCACGAAAGCTGTCACCGAGCCTAAGTTTGACGGTATTCCAGGCACCGGGCTATCCTGTCAGGCCCGCGAACGGGACCAACCGCTGCAAAACTGTTTTCCCCCATGCTGTCAGCCATTACTGCCACGATCATGCTCGCCCTCGCGGCGGCACCGCAAAACGAACTTGAGCTCACTTCGGGCAAAGTGCTCAAGGTAAAGCGCATCAAGTCTGAGACCTACAAAGAGGTCGTTTATCAGACCATGGGTGGCGGCGACAGCAAAAAAGATGCTGGCGACGTCATCGAAATTCGCCACGACCTAACGCCCAAGCCGCTTGACGATTTCGCCGCGGCGATGGCAAAGATGGACGAGGGTAGTTTCGCCGAAGCCGTGCCGCTGTTCCGCGCGGTTCTCAACGACGAAGGTTTGCTCGGCCGCTCCAGCTACGCCTGGGTCAAACAGCACTCCCTTTTCAATCAAGCTAAGTGCATGTTCGCGCTGGCTGATATGAAAGGTGTGGCCGCTACCGTCGACAAATTGCTCGCGGATACTCCAGACACCTTCTTTTACGCACCGGCGCTGATGCTCAAAGCTCAAGCCCTGGTTTTGGCGGAAAACCCTTCCCAAGCCAAAAAGGTGTTCGAAACTCTAGCTACCGACGTTTCCGCAAAAGGTTTGCCCGAGCGTTGGGCACGGGAGTCGGAACTGGGTTTAGTTTTGCTGGACTCCAGCTTGAAAGGTAAGGCTAAAGAGCGGGCCTTGGCAGGTCTGGCTGAAAAGAACGGCACCAAGTTCCCAACCGTCGCCAGCCGCGCCAACGTTGAAGTTGGCAATGTGATGGTAGAAGGCAAAGAATATGACAAGGCACAACGCTTCTTTGAAAAGATCGTGCGGTCGGGTCAAGCTGATAGCTCGACCTTGGCAGCCGCATATTCCGGCCTTGGCGATTGCCACTACTACCGTGCCTTGAGCATGGAAAGTGATCGCGGCGCCTCCAAAGAGGAATTCAAGTTTGCTGCAGTCAACCACCTGCGCGTAATCACCATGTATAAGGACGCCGTCGGCTTGGTGCCACGCTGCTTGTACTTTTCGGCACAGTCGATGGTGCAAATGGGTGCAGAGGATTCCTCCACCAATGCGCGTCAGTTGGCTAGCCGCCTGAAGCGTTACTACCCACAGTCGCCGTGGTGGGATCGATTGGCTACAGAATGGAATTTGAGCAAGTAACTCAAATCAAATCGGCTGCGGGCGCGAGAGTGAATCTCGCGCCCGCTTTTTTTTATCCACAGTTTCCAGCTCTATCCCCACATCCACATGTGTAACTATTGCCTTCGTGCTCCGTCTGTTTTGATGCGAGGGAAACTCGCCACCACAACAATGGAATCCCAATATCCCGAATGGTCTGCGCAATTACAGCGTTTTGTTTTGGCCCGGTTGGGCGACTCAAGTTTGGCCGAAGAAATCGCGCAGGAAGC
>JACNIZ010000091.1 GCA_014382805.1 Planctomycetota bacterium | reverse complement strand
AAGTAGGCGGCACTACCGGTTTGGATTAAGCAGGCACCGCGGGAAGCATATTCAACCGCGCCAATTTGCAGTTCAGCGGCGATGGCGGCGGTGCCGGGAATGATCGCCTTCAACTCGAAGGTCGAAATGCAATCCAACATGGCAGCCACGAATGCTGTGCTGCCAGGAGGCGGAAGCAAGGCAATCTTATCCATCAGTCGCTGCTGATAAGCGCCAGCTTCAGTGGCGTCGGCGATCACGCCTACCCGCAAAAACCGGTGCGCACTCAAACAGTTCAAGATTCCGGCGCCGGCGGCAGCTTCAGGACCGTCGGCGAGGCCGACGACTGCAATTGCAATACGATTCACTGAATTTCCTCCGCAACTGCTTCCAAGCCTTGCAAGCTGCTTTCATGCCGAGGCGTAATTTCGATGGCATTCAAAAATTCTTTTTTCGCTTGACTATATTTGCCTAAGCGCAATAGGCACCACCCAGCGCCATCATAGGGGTCGGCGTAACGAATTTTTTGACCGCGATGGAGTTCGGCCACGGCGCGGAAATGTTCCAACGCGTTTTTAAAATCGCCTGCCTGGTACAAAGCCCACGCCAACGCCGACGTGGTACTGGACCACACCCCCCAGCCGCTTTCACTTTCGGGACGTTGCGACAAATATTCCTGTAATGCTTCCACGCCTTCCTCCACTCGATCGGTGTTCAGCATCAACATGCCTAAACCGCGCAAGACTGTGCGTTCGTTTGGATCGCGGAGCCGAGCAAGCATGAATTCTTTTTCCGCTTGAACATAATCGGAACGGTAGTACCAAATCCAACCCAGGGCGCTGTGCAATTTCTGTAATTCCGGATGGTCCTCCATTTGCTCGTGCAATTGCCAGCGCTGAGCCAAATCAGGATCCAAAGAAAGCGCTCTTTCCCAAGTCAATCTAGCTTCCACCGCTTCTTCACGCTTGAGCTGCAAAGTGGCCATTCCGGCCAACGCAGTGGCGCAGTTTTGATCCAATTCCTGAGCCTTGGTAAAGGCATTTTTTGCCGCCAACATGCTTTCCATCTTGAAATGGCACCAACCGAGTTCCGCATGGACTTCGGCAATAGACGCAACCTCATCATTTTTTAATGCCGCTTGATATGCTTCCACCGCTTGCGACCACTGCCGGTTGTTCATTTTCAATTTGGCTAAACCTCGCAACGCCAATGAGGACGCCGGAGCCAATTCCAATGCTTTGGCAAAACCTAACGACGCCTCTTGCGTTTTGTCCTCCTCCATCCAAGTCCAGGCGATAGAAGCGTGCAACAAATCGTCGCGCTGTTTAGGGAAACGATAGCCGTCTTGATTGAGAACCTGCTCAAAAGCTGTGCGTGCGGCCTGACTCGATCCAGCGAGCAGCAAACTCCAAGCGTCGTTGTACTCCTGGTAGCGCCAGGTTTGCACTGCACTGGTTCCGGAAGTGGCGTCACTGTAACCGGGCATGGTTTTTTCAGCTGCGGCAAAAACCGCTTCGGCACCGGCGTAATCACCTTGGGTATACAAAGTCCAACCTTCGCCGCAAATGGGGTCCACCCAAGTCGGATGATTGCGACGTACTTCCCTGAAGCCAGTTAGCGCCTGCGGATATGCACCAAGACGCAGCTGGCACCAACTCAACAAGCTTTGTAAATTCATCGCGACGTTGCTGGTACTGCCATCAGCCGACACCACTGGGAACTGCCACGGACCCGCTTGCGCAGCTTTGCCATTTAGCTTTTGAATTTGAGCAACCGCTTGATCGTAAGCCCCTTGGCGAAAATGTGCGAAGGCTAACCCAGATTTAGCGTCGACGTCAGTAGGGTCGAGAGCGATTGCTGCCTCAAACTCACTTTGCGCCCACGAATTCAATTGCAGACGTAAAGCGGACCATCCAGCCATGCGAATCAAAGCGCGCCAGTTGGGGTCGGCTTCGGCAATTTTCCGTAGCTCCGAGTCAAAAGCGTAAGGTGATTTTTGCACCGAAGTTTCAAAATCATTCCGCGCCAAAGCTTTGTCATTATTGCGCAAGTAGCTCCAAGCACGACCCGACCAAGCCTGCCAATCCGCGTCGGCAAAATTGCTGGCGTCATCAAAAGCTTCAATCGCTTTATCGTACTTTTGACGCCAGTAGTAGCTCCACCCAATCATAATTTGAGCTAAGTAGTTGCCGGGTTCAGCCTTCAATCCCAATTCCAACGACGCCAGCGCATTGCGGTAATCCGCCAACGCGTAATCGCAGTAGCCAATGCCAAAATAACACTCCGCATCGCCGCGCTTTTTCTTCTGCGCCTGGCGGAATATGGTTTTGGCATCCTTGGCGCGACCCAAGTAGTACAGGCACCACGCCTCCCCAATCATCGCCGCTACTACGTCGTCCTTGGGCGCAACGGTTAAGCCTTCTTGAATACGTTGGAAGGCGGCACGAGCTTCGGAATAGCGGCCTGCTATCAATGCGTCCTGCGCCGCTTGCAACGGAGCTGCGTGCAAGTCTTCGAGCGCCTGCAGTCCTTGCAAACTCCATTTATAATTCGGGTCAATCTGCAGCGCTTTTTTGAACTTAGTTTCGGCAGCGGGGTAATCCTCGAGGAAAAAATGACACCAACCCATCGCGTCGTGAACCACCTCCCAATCGGGGTAGAGGTTCGCTTCCTTTTTCTCGAAGCGCTCCAAAGCGCGCGCGTAATCGCGATTGCGGAACAAAGCCCATGCGTCTTGTGAATCCTGTGGACTCGCGCAAATTGGCTTGATCGATGCGGCAATATCGCTTGCAGCATTCGCGCTCACCGCAGCCGCGCAGAGCAACGTGTACAGGGTGACCAGAATCAGTCGCATGATTGATCTCTATGTTGCAGATGGCCAGCAGCCATCAAAGTGCCAAGGTCTTCCAGCCGTGAAAGTGTGGTTCGAGAACTACGCAGAAACGCGGTGCCGACGACCGGCTCGCGCTCTTCAGGTAATGCTTCACCCAGTGCCAATCGCACCAATAGGTCCGGCAAATTCACCCCAGTGTGTCCGCAAATGCCGATCCAGGCGGGAAAGCGTGCATTCACTTCTATCAGGAAAAACCGCCCGCTTGAATGTTCGCGCATCAGCTCGATTTCCAGCGGACCTTGCCATTTCAACGCTTTCAAAATCCGTCGCCCTTCGGCCAGAGCTTCAGGACTATGCACCACCTCAGCGCCAATAGCTTTGCCAGCGGTACTCAACACGGTTTTACGAATTGGAATCATCGCAACGGGTTCACCTGCGGCGTCGGCAACAGCGCAGATGTCGAATTCTTCACCATGCACCATTTGTTGAGCCAATATCGGGTATCCCCAACGCGCTACCAAACGGTGATAGACCACTTCCGCTTCCTCTTGGCAACTGACCTTCACCGCATCAGCCAACGAGCCCTTGAGGAAGCATGGGAAATCCCATTCCTGTTGCTGCCAAAAAGTGCGCGGATCCGTCACCACCTCGGTGCGTGGGCTATGCAGACCATGTTTACGCGCCCAAGTCCATAGGCGTTGCTTGTAGCGTGCCATCACCGATTCCGCCGACGGAATGAAAGTCCGAATTCCGCGTTGCGCGAGCTCATCTTTATGGCGCGCAAAAATGGCAAGCTCAGAATCCAGCGCCGGGATCAACAAATCAATAGGTTGCTTTTCATGGATCTCAAAAAGCCGGTGCATCAAAACCGCCGCTGGATCACCCGGCAGAGGCGAAATGTAAATGTCATCGAAAAGGTCGGCGCGCAGGCAGCCGGTAAGGGTGGGCTCATAAGTCAAACCCACCAAAATGACGTCATCGCCGCGCGCAGCACGTAAAGCCCTAGCAATCGCTGGCCCAGGGTATGGATTGTCCCTGCCCTCCAAGCCAGTCACCGCAATGACGAGTTTTTTAGAGCTGGATGAGATCATGATCTTGTAGCAATTGCAAGAAGGCGGCGAGGTCGTCGCTTAACGCCAACTTGGAAAAGGATGGCTGGGAGGCGCTTGCATCGGGATGCATTTGCAGCAGGTGGTGCACAATCTCATCGCGATTATGACAGTGTTCCAAGGCGCGCAAAACAAGGTTCGCCGTCGCATTTAGGGCGAACAAATTCCCGGTCTGTGGGTCAAATAAATAACCCGAGCCGGGCTTTTGCTGCCATTGAATGTGTGTTCTTAACTTCATGCTGTCCGCATTAGGTTTGGGTATTGCTGCAACAGCCAACGAGCTTCGGCGCCGCGATCAAGTTGATTGAGTAATTGGCCTAACTCATGCGCGGCATCAGCGCGGTGGGGAGCAATTTTGCAGGCTTCTTGAAAGTATTTTTCGGCATCGGTCGTTTCAGCCTGAGCACGCTTGACGCGGGCTTTTAACAACGCAACTTGCCACCTCCCTCGCCAAGCCGACGTAGCGCCATTGCTCAAATCTGCTAGCTTTTGCCACGCAATTTCCAATTGACCGACTTGCAAAGCCTGCATCGCATCCCAAATGCCTTCGAAGCCGTTGCGGGTCTTTCCATCCCTAGTATGGAGGCCTGGGCTACCCACGAAATCGAAACTTGCAGCAACTCCAGGATCAAGGCTGGTGCCGGCGGAGGTTTGCAGCAAATCCACATAGCGCGGGTCGGCTGCCAAAATTGCTGCGGCTTTAGGCGCGGATGGATGTTTGGGCAAATGGACCCATGCCTGGATGAAGGCGCGCCTTGCGGCCTCAACCTCCTGCTGGCGCCAGCTACACCAGGCAACGCCCCACCAAGCGTCGCCTAACAGCGGATTTTTTTGCAAGGCTAGTTCAAATTCAGCTTCGGCTTGTTCGAAGTCTTCTGCCGCATAGGCACACCAACCCAACATGGAACGCACTTCTTGCGCTTGCGGATTTACCCGCATTGCTTGCTTCAGTGCCTGCACAGCTTCAGGGATTTGATGAGTTTGATAAAAACTGAAGCCTAATCCCTTCCAAGCGTGGCCCAGGTCGGGTTGCTGTTCAACCGCAAGTTGAAAATGAGGAATAGCGCGCTGCCCATTTTGCTGGTCGTGCCAGCACCAGCCGAGCCCGGCCTGGATTTCCGCGGCCGCATGCGACGCCACCCGCTGCCCCACCTGTTGCTGCGCTTTTTCAAAAGCCAAAATCGCTTGGGCAGGTTGCGCCGAATAATAAAGATGCCAGCCCTTCATTACCGGCTCGTGTCGCCAGGCGCGCAGCTTCATCAATAACTTTTCAGCGCGTGCGTGATTCGGCTGACATTGCAAAGCCAGATAGAGATGAAGCTCTTGGAAGTCGGCGTTGCCTTGCACTTCGGCGCAATGGGCCAATTGCATATGTGGAGCAGCCCAAGCCGGAGCGCGTTGATGGGCGAGAATGAATTCCGCCTTGGCTGCATCCACTTTGCCGGCATCCAGCATCTTCAAGCCGTGACAATACAAAACCGCAGGCTTCCAAAGGCGCAGCTTACCAAGCAAATTCAAGATTTGCTGTTCGGCCTTTGGAGTAAAGCGCATGCCTAGCATAAACCATCAATAAGCCGTCGGTTACGTATCATCCAGGAATAATATAATGAACACTTTTTCATTGTTTTTCGCTCAACGAGGTACTCAACAATCGTTCCATCAGTCGTGGGATATAAAACCGCATGACCTTGGGAATGGATTCAGACTCGGTTGGGATTTGAGCCATCTGCTGTAACTCCTGCTCGGTCCAGCTTGAAACTCGATCCATGACATTCAGCGCAGCTACGCAAACAAAAAATGGCTGTTTTTCGAAGTCCGCCATGGCCAATAATTTCGCGCGCGCCGCAGCGTGGTGAGTAGCTGGCGCTAACTGGATCAATCCGTCGGCTGCTGCCACGGCCAGCGACGGGTTTGCTGACATCGACTGTGCTAGCAACCAACCCAACTGTTCGGCGCTTAGAACTTGGGATCGATTCAGCCAGCCTTGAATCAACCAAAAACGGACTGCCGGATCGGCGTGCTGCATGGCGCCCGGCAATTTTTGATCGGCAGCTTGCATAAGTTCCGCCAACGGCAACTGCAATTCATGCGGCGCACCAGTCCCAGCCCGCCGATGCATTTCGGCCTCAGGCAAAAATCCCAAATCTTTCACTCGCAGCCAATGCTCTTGATTGGCTTTGCGCAGGCGCTGCAAGACTTCAGCGTATTTAGGATCGGCAGCCAAGTTGTGGATTTCGAACGGATCCGAGTCCAGGTCATAGAGTTCTTCCCTCGCTTTCGGCAGCCAAAATTGAGCATGCTTTGGAGCCAGCCCGCCGGCCAAAAAAGCTTGATGCCAAGCTCGGGTCGTCGGCGTTTGAAATAGGTAATTCAAATGCTGGCCATGTGGCAATCGTTCCATATAGTTGCGGATATAAACATAGCGACGATCGCGCACGCTGCGAGACATATCGTAGCGTTCATCCATGCGACCACGGAAACCGTGCAGAGTGGCCGGTTCGGGTTGGCGCCTGCTGCCGGCAAAGGCCCGCCCCTGCAAATGGGATGGAGCAGCCACCCCAGCAAGCGAAAGTATGGTTGGCGCCAAATCAACGAAGGACACCAATTCTGGACTGGCGGCGTCGGCTTGGTAATTTTGCGGTGCTAAGTGTTGATAGCGCGGCGGAAAACTAACGATCATCGGCACGCGCCTTCCAGAATCTCCCGGGCAGCGGTTGCCGCGTGCTAATCCAGGTCCGCGGTCGGCGAAGGAAAAGACGATGGGTTGATCAGGCAAGCCA
>JACNIZ010000251.1 GCA_014382805.1 Planctomycetota bacterium | reverse complement strand
CACCATGATATTGCCAGGCTTAATATCGCGGTGCACAATCAACTGCTGATGCGCAAACTGCACCGCTTCTGCAACCTCGAGCAGCAGCTTGATCGTCCCCTGGGCGCTCAACTTCTCCTGGTTGCAATAGTCCACCAAATTGACCCCAGCAACATGCTCCATCGCCAACCAAGGTGAACCTTCTTTGGTAGCACCGCCGTCAATCAAGCCTGCGATGTGCGGATGATTCAAACGCCCCAAGGTTTCGCGCTCTTGCAAAAACCGCTGCGCAAATATGCCGTCGGACATTGCCCCGCGTAGCAATTTAATGGCGACAGTTTGAGCAAAGTCATCGCGTCGGCTGGCTAGGTACACCTCGCCCATACCGCCGCTGCCGAGTACGGCATCCAACTGAAACGGGCCGACGTTTTGACCGAGGCGTGACTCCGGTTTGGACGGCGTCGGCACCAGCTCGGGGTCAAATTGCGGGACATCCATCTGGCCAGCTTTTTCGCTACCGGCCGCCGTCAATAATTGCGCTAGCTGCTCGCCCAATGCGGCATCAAGTTGCCGCAATTCAGCGACCTTGGCCCGTTGCACACCTGAGGCAGCATCTGCCACCTCAGCAAAGGCATGCTCCAAATACCGAAACCGGGCAGCCCCGTCGAGGGACGGCTCCGCTCCCATGGGTTCAGATTCTGCGTCGTCTTCAGTCACGGCCAATGAATGGATACCCCGTTATAGCACGCCGCCCCTAAGCTGTTTGGCAGGCAGAGAGCACCATCAAACCACAGGCCGACACATCGACGCGCTGAATTTCCTCGCCGGAATTCCCACTGGATTGCTTTTCTTTTGAGTCTCTAATGAGCGAAGGCAGAGTTTCAGGAGACCTAGTCGTGCACACCAAAAATCACGCCGGTAAGGTGGATATTTTTGCAGGCTTCCGCAATATTTGCACCCGCGAAGCGATTACCAAAATCGAAATCAAAGCGGACGGTTATAAGGATCAAGTAATCCACAACGTCTCCAAGGATCGTGTAGTTCACTTGATTCCATTAAACGATAATTATTGATACTGCGTCCCAAAACAATTAGTGGCCACCCTTTAATATTTGGTCTCCAAATACATTTTTCCTTTCTATTCATTCAAACTAATGCACTTGTTATCCTTCTTTATCTCCCCCACCAATGCCAAAACAAACCCTCCCCCATTGGCAACGCATTCCTCTTTCCGCGTTGGTTTCACTAGCAGCCAGTCTTGGCTGCAATAACGGGGGTACGGATAAATCAAGCTTGCTCGAACTAGCATTGCCTTTATTTGAAAACGGCATTCACACAGAGTTGCCACCCTTAAGACCCGAAACGCGTCGAATCTTTGAAGCAATCGCACATGGCGACATGGCCAGCGCTTTGAAACTATCCGCAACGGCTATCCATACTTCCCCCGAGGACAGCGAAGCCATTTATGCCAGAGCGGTTACTCTCTATTTAACGGCCAGTTTCGGAACTGCGCGCCCCCTATTTGAAAAAGTCATTCGAAACGGTCCTAGCTTCGCCGATTGCGATCGCATTTTTTACCTTTATGGAATGTGCTTGCTGCGGCTTGGTGAAGCAGAATCAGCGCGTGAAGCCCTACTTGTTCATCTACAACTGCAACCCGGTGGGATTGAAACTCGAATTGCCTTAGGTGAATTAACGCTTCAGGAAGGCGATCCCGATTCGGCTTTGGTGCACTTCCGTTTCGCATTGCAGAGCTTGCCATCCTTAGAAAATTCCAATGCTATGCAAAGCGTTGCTCAAGCCAAAGCGCAAGCCGGAATTGGCAAGGCATTACTGCAACTCGACCAGGTCGAGGAGGCTCACAAGGCGATCCAACTTTGCCTGCAGTTAGATCCATCACAAGCTCAACCCTATTACGCATTGTCCCGGATCTACATGCGGCAAGGCAAACATGAACAAGCCAAACAAGCCTTTGACCAGTTCCGCCGCTTAAGCGCCCAGCATTAACCGAATGAAGCCCCTCTTTTACCTAGTGTCTGCTCTTTTTCTTAGCGGGTGTGGGAATTCAGAACCTTCCGCCAATCATGCTGGCCTACATTTCACTGACGTAACTGCCCAAAGTGGAATCACCATGATCGTCACAAATGGTAATGACCCAGCGACACACTTACTCGAGGTCAAAGGAACTGGAATCGCGCTCATTGATTACGACCAAGATGGCGACGTCGACGTATTCGTGCCGAATGGGGCAACCATTTCAAGTCCTCGCAATGGCCCCGGCTGCCGCCTTTACGAAAACCTCGGCAAGCTGCGATTTTCCGACGCCACTACTGCTGCTGGTCTGACCTTTGCAGGTTGGGGATATGGCGTGGCTCAAGGCGATTTTAATGGCGATGGCTGGCCGGATTTATTTGTTAGTTGTTATGGCCAAAATGCTTTGCTGCAAAATACTGGCCAAGGTGGTTTTTTGGACGTCACCGCAAGCGCAGGGATCAGCGGCGATGCATGGAGTACTGGAGCGGCCTGCGGCGATATTGATGGCGACGGCGACCTCGACCTTTACGTGGTGAATTACTGCAAGCTTGACGCGGGCTTACCGTCGCCGATGCGAGAATTCCTTGGAGCAGCCGTTTTTGCTGGTCCAATGGGCTTGCCCAAGGTGGCCGACGTACTCTATGAAAATGATGGCATGGGGCATTTCCGCGACATCAGTGAAACTAGCGGAATTCGGAAACGTCAAGCGGCTTGGGGATTGGGAGCGGTAATCCTGGATTTTGATGAAGACGGACATCAGGATATTTACGTCGGCAACGATTCGATGGCTAGCTTCCTATACCACGGCAATGGTGACGGAAATTTCGAAGAGATCGGTATTCCATGCGGAGTCGCCTTTAATGAGGAAGGCGCCGGTCAGGCAACTATGGGCATTGCTGTGGCGGATGTAGACGGCAACCAGCTCGCCGATTTATTCACCACCAACTTCATGTACGACACCAATACTTTGCACCTGAATCAGGGCAATTCATTTTTTGAAGATCGAACCATGTCTTACGGCCTGCACACGGATAGCCGTCCGTTCCTAAGTTGGGCCGCCGGGTTTTACGATTTTGATCACGACGCCGACGAGGACCTGCTCTTTTTCAATGGCCACATTTACCCACGCGAAATCTGCCTAGAACAGAAGTGGGATTACGACCAAGTACCGGTGCTTTACCAACGCACCGGCAATAAGTTTCAACGCGCTGAAGCTGGCACTGCCGGAAAATGGTTGGCGCAACCACACTGCGACCGAACCGCCGCATTTGGCGATTTAGACGGTGACGGTGACATCGATATAGTCGTCGGCGAGCGCAACGGCCCGATTCGGGTACTGCGCAATGATCGCGACGGCGGCAATTGGCTGATCGTAAGGTTGCAGGATTTGCGCAAAGGCCACGATCGGTTTGGAATCGGCAGCAAGGTCGTGCTAGAAAGCGGCGATCAGGTGCAATCACGTTGGATCGCTAGTGGCACCAGTTTTCTGGCAGCAAATGAATTGATCGCGCACTTCGCATTGCCATCCAATGCGCAACCCGCCAACCTTAACGTGACTTGGAGCGACGGTTTCAAGCAGAAGATCAAAGGTGTCGCAACCAACAAAGTTCTGACTGTGACTCGGAACTGAACAAAGCCATCCCCAAAACCATGGATCCCATTCGCTACTCCGCTGCCGCTTGTCAGATTGACCTGCCCAATCCGAAGGTTCGCGCTGAGATCGGGGTAAAAACCGAACATATGGTGGGCATGGCACGCATGGCGGTAGAAGGATATTCGCCGTTTCTGCCGGTGAAGTTGGTGGTCTTTCCTGAGTTTGCGCATGCGGCACCGGTCTATGCAACTGCCGCCGAGCTGCTGCAACACTTGACCGTGAAGATTCCGAATGAACACACCGACGCTTACCACCAACTAGCGAAAGAACTCGGCATCTACATCCAAACTGGGACTTTCCTGGAAGAAGATCCAGCCTGGCCCGACACAGTCTTCAACACCACTTGTTTAATTGGTCCAGAGGGAATTCTGACCCGTTACCGCAAAGTAAATCCCTGGATTCCATGGGAAGTGCATAAAAGTCCGCACGATTTAGATGGTTATAAAGATGAAATGTTTCCGGTCGCCGATACCGCTATCGGCCGCCTGGGCGTGGCTATTTGTTACGACTGGCTGTTTCCCGAAGTGCTGCGCCAGTTGACTGCCAACGGGGCCGAAGTTTTGATTCGAGTCTCGGCTTATATGGATCCGTGGGGCGCCACTCCGCCGATGGATTGGTGGACCACAGTAAACCGCTGTCGTGCGCTGGAAAACACCGCCTTTGTGGTGGCGTCGAATCAAGCGGCTAGCCTTGCCAATTATCCGCCGTTCTCTTGGCCCGGCGGCAGCATGGTTGTGGATTACGATGGCCGCATCCTTGCTCAGGCCGACCCAGGCCCGGGCGAAAAAATTGTAGTTGCGCCGATTGACATCAGTGCGTTGCGCCATGAAAGAAAGGTGCGCAGCGGGCACGCGATGTCGGCACACTTGCGCACCGAAGCCTATCCGGTTTACCGCTGCAGTCATTATCCCCCTGGGATGTGGACCGACGAAAGCAATCTACGCGTTGAACTCAACCAGCAAGCCATCGACCGCGCCAAAGAGGATTCGCGATGAACAACAAATCCTGGTTTTTCATTGCGCTGTGTGCGGGTGGGTTGTGGATGGGCTGCGGCACGGATACCACGCCATCTTCTTCCATTCCGACTGAGCACTTAGATTCGGTCGCCCAAGATTTTAATCGTGGTATCGCGCTAATGGAACGATTTCAACCGGCCGCGGCAGTAGTGGCGTTTGAAGATGTGGTCAACCTAGCCCCAGGATGGGCGCCTGGCCATTTCAATCTGGGCATCGCACTACTAAATCTCAACGACCAGGCGGCGTTGGTTCGTGCCGAAGCAGAGCTGCAATGGGTGGCGAAGCATGAGCCAGAGAATCCGTATGCGCTTTATTCGCTGGGAGTGCTATTACGTCATAACGAACGCGGCGACGAAGCCAAAGTTTTGTTTGAACGCGTTTTGAAAGCCACCCCCGGAGATCCTGATGCGCATTATCAACTAGCCATCCTGGCGCAAGATAGCGACGTCCAACAAGCGCGCTTTCACCTTGAGCAAACTCTGGCCAAACTGCCGCACCATCAATCCGCTTGTTATCGTTTAGCGGCCATCTTGCGCAAGGCGGGTGAACCGCAACGCGCAAGTGAGTTATTGGATCGCTTCCGGACTTTGAAGGATGCAAATGCCGGCGTGGAAGCTGGCATGAAGTATGGCGAAATGGGACGCTATGCCGACGTGATTCGAGCCTTTGATCGGCCGCAGCCAGAACTGGAAGAAACCACATTTCCGGCTTTCGCAGATGTCGCCGCAGCCAGCAGGCTAAACCTTCCGGCTTATGGTTTGCCAAACTGGCCAGGTGTTTTGAATTCATCTGAAACTGGGATTCCTCAGTCTACCTTTCATGCCAGTAACTTTGGCCCCGGCGTTGCCGTCGCCGACGTCGATGGCGACCGTGACTTGGATGTCTTTTTAGCTGGTTGCGGGGTCGACGATAGTGGCGTGCTGTACCTCAATCACGATGGCGTATTCACGGCCAAGATGAACTGTGGCATTGACGGACGCGATGCCATCGGCGGATTTTTTGGCGACTTTGACAAGGATGGTGACCCCGACATTTTCCTGACTTGCTTTGGTCCTGATCGTTTTTATCAGAACGACGGCACTGGCAACTTCACCGATATCACTGCTGCTTGCGGCGTGGCTGGCGGTGATTGCATTAGCGTCGGCGCGGCCTGGGCGGACATCGATCACGACAATGATTTGGATTTACTCGTTGCTCGCTATGAGCGGTGTGACGGCAGTGACGGCAGTGACCGCAGTGATAGCGGCGACCGCAGTAATGGCGGCGTCGCAAATTCTTTGTGGCGCAATAACGGTGACGGCAGCTTTATAGACGTTGCCGCCGAAGCGGGGCTAGATGGCGGAGAGCGCCATACTCTTGGCGTTGCACTCATCGACCTGGATGACGACCGCGATCTAGATTTAATTTTTTTGCATCAAGCCAGCGACAATCAAATATTCCTCAATGACCGCGTCGGGATTTATCGACCAGCGAATGGGCAATTTCCTGAACTGGCAAATGCAGGAGACAGCTACGGCATAGTCTGTGGTGATATTGATCAAAACGGCTTGGAGGATCTGCTCGTATTGCGCGGCCCCGCTTCGCCAAAACTGTTCCTGCAATCTTCACCAGCCAGCTTCACTGACCAGTCCGCACTTTCTCAAAGCCTGAATGCCTATCCAGGTTCCAGTGGCGCCTTGCTCGGCGATTACGACTTAGATGGCGATTTAGATTTGCTGCTTTTGGATGCCGGCTTTGCAAGTGGAACCAGAGGACCGGAAGGATCCGATTTAGCTAGTGATGCTAATCGCGGTGATTATGAATTTGGCCATACTCTGCTCTACAAGAGCGACGGCGGCGGTTTCCATCCAGCGATAGCACTCGGTGACCGCACGCTACAGCCGCAAGCTCGCGGCGCAGTCAGTGCCGATTTTAACAACGACGGCAGCCTAGACCTGCTCATCGCTCGCGCTGGAGCCGTGCCCCAGCTTTGGAGCAGCCCTCCCCACCCTGACCGCCACTGGTTAAAAATCCTCCCTACGCAGCAAAAAAGTGAAAATGGCTTTTGGGCCGAACCCGAAGCGGTCGATCTACAGGTTGAAATGAAAACTGGGCTGCGCACCCAACTGCGCCGCATGCATTCCACTAGCGGCTATCTAGGCAGTACTCCACGCCAGTTGCATTTTGGATTAGGCGACGCAACCGCTGCGGATTACATTCGCCTCAGCTGGCTAGACGCGGTTCTGCAAAGCGAATTGGAAGTGCCCGCCGGGCAGCTATGGCAAATTAATAAAATCAAGCGCAAGCCGTCCTCCTGCCCGATTTTGTTCTGCTGGGACGGCGCACGATTTGCCTACGTCACCGATTTCCTTGGCGTCGGCGGAATGGGATTTTTCATGTCACCCGGCGAATATGCTCCACCGGACCCCACCGAAGATGTGCGCATTCCTCCGCAGTTAGTGAGCCTAAAGGACGACCGCTATTTATTGCGCGTTGCTGAGCCATTAGAAGAAGTCACATACCTGGACCAGCTTTATCTAAAGGTCATCGATCATCCAGCGAACTGGGAGATCTACCCCGATGAACGCTTTACAGGCAGTCCACCGTTCCCGACCGGAAAACCGGGTGCAGTGGCGAACCCAATCTTCCCACAGTCGGCCCGTAGCGATAGCAACGTCAATCTTCTGCAAACCCTGCGTCATGTGGATCGGCAGTACGCGCAGCCGCCGGTGGATTCACGCTTCGTAGGTTACGCACGGGATCATTGGATTGAGCTCGACTTCGGTGATCGTTTGTCGAATTTAGACGTAACGAAACCACTCATTCTGTATTTACACGGTTGGGTGGAATATACCTACTCGCACGTCAACTATGCCGCGTGGCAAGCCGGAATCACCATGCGTTCCCCATGGATAGAACTGCCCGACGGCAAGGGTGGCTGGATACCAGCATCTCCAGAGATGGGCTTCCCAGCCGGGTTGCCACGCATGATGACTGTGGATATCTCCAAGTTGCCGCTGCAAAAAGATGGCCGCCTACGCATTCGCACCAACATGGAAGTGTTCTGGGACCAAATTTACGCTGGTGTCGACATTTCAGAAAACATTCTAATCCAGCATCAACTCATGCCCGTGGTAGCTGAACTACGCACCCTCGGTTATCCACGCGAGTACTCCCCCGACGGATCCAATCCAACGGTTTATGATTACCATCGTTTAGACCTCGGTGTGCCATTTAAAAACCTACGCGGTTCATTCACCAACCATGGCGACGTGCGCGATCTACTGAAAACTGTAGACGATCAATTTGTAATCCTGGCACGCGGCGAAGAAGTAGCACTTGAATTTGATGCCAGCCAGCTCCCTTCTTTGCCAGAAAACTGGAGCCGAACATTAATTCTCCACTCGGATGGCTATTGCAAGGACATGGATCTTTACACGGCCTTCCCGGACACCATCGAACCGTTGCCATTCCACGGAATGCTTAACTACCCGCCTAAGGTTGAAAAATGAACAATTCATCCATGTTTTCGATTAGGCTGAACTTAACCACCACGTTCTTCCCCCCCAAAAACCTCTCCACATGAAGAAGGACGACTCCAGCATCCATCACTGGGAAAAACAAAGCCTGAAAGGGTGGCGCAGTAATCTAGCGCGAACCGTTTCTGGTTTTTCCCTTTACTTAACATTGAGCGGACTGTGCATATTCTTGCTTCCGTTTAGCGTTTTCAACCAGCATTCTGTAGTGCTTCATACGCTTGGCGGCGTTTTGTTTCTGCTGCCGTTTCTGGCATACAGCATTAGCCACTTAAAGGTCTACTGGAAGTACCCACTGACCCAATCCAAGTTCACAGGTTGGGTAGGCGGTTTAATGTTAATTGCCTGTGTGATATCCGGCATGGTTCTAACTTGGGAGGCCGTACTGGGTACCAAGGTGACACCTTTTTGGGTAAACACTCATATCGTCACCACATTCGGAGTTCTATTTTTCGCCGGCCATCACGTCTTGACTAGTGCTATGCGCAATCGACGTAAAACCGACGTCGCCCATGCTGCGCAAGTAGCGGGCGGCATTGGCAGCCATCGCAACGTAGCCGCAATTTTTGGCATTGGCGGATTGGCATTTACTGGAGTATTGGCTTTTTTGATTACACCGACTACTTTCGTCAATCAATTCCCGAGTGAATACAATTTGGACCCCTACGACGGCAAAGGTCCGTTTGCTCCAAGCCTAGCCAAGACGTCGACCGGCGGGGCCTATGATTCGGCATCGCTAGCCGGCTCGGAGGGCTGCGGCACCAGCGGTTGCCATGAAGAAATTTACGAAGAATGGCAACCTAGCGCCCACCGCTACGCTTCCATGGATGCCGGCTTCCAAAAGATTCAAAGCGTCATGGCCGACCAAAATGGCGCCGACTCCACTCGATATTGTGCCGGTTGCCATGATCCTATCTCGCTGTTCTCGGGCACTAAGTTTATTGGCGTCGAAAATCTAAGCGACCTTGCGGGCTATCAAGAAGGAATTTCTTGCCTATCCTGCCACGCCATCGAAGAAACCGACGTCAAGGGCAATGCCAATTACTTGATGTCGCAGCCAGAGCGCTACCTCGGTGAACTCGGTGAAGGTCCAGCGGCAAAATTTGTGAGTGACTTCTTGATTCGGGCTTATCCAAAGAAGCACGTAGAGACTTTGTCCCGTCGCATGTTTAAAGCGCCCGAGTTTTGCGCTGCTTGTCATAAGCAGTTCATCGACGAAGAGGTCAATCAAGTTGGCTGGGTGCAATTGCAAAACCAATACGACAACTGGAAATCTAGCCGTTGGCACAATGAGGACAATCAAGAGAAAACCCTTGAATGCCGTGAGTGTCACATGCCGCTGGTTGCAAACTCTAAGGACCCTGCCGCGGGCGATTTATCGGACTTCAATCGTAGTGGCGACGACGGTAAACACCGTAGCCATCGCTTCCTTGGCGCCAATCAGTACATGCCTTTGTTGCACAAACTGCCCGGGGCGGAACACCATGCTGAGTTAACCGAAAAATGGCTGCGCGGAGAATTCCCGATCCCAGAGATAAGTGATCGCTGGAATGACGGTCCTGCGGTTCCGATTGAAATCGAAGCTCCTGCTTCGGTAAAAGCCGGCGAAAATTTCGATCTGCGCGTCCACTTACTGAACAATAAAGTCGGTCACGATTTCCCTACTGGGCCATTAGACATCATTCAAGCTTGGGTGGAGCTAGAGGTGATTGATGAGCAAGGCAACATCATCTTCCATTCCGGCAAGGTGGACGATCAGCATTTTGTAGAAACTGGTTCATTCATGATGAAAGCTGAGCCAGTGGACCGCTACGGCAATTTGATCGATCGCCACAATTTGTGGGAAATGGTCGGCGTCCGATTTAAGCGCTCGATGTTCCCCGGGGCGGAAGAAATGGCGAAATACGACATTGCATGTCCAGGAGTGGGTGACCCAGCACCGCCGCCGACCAACGAAGAAGTGGTGATTTCCGTTCCTGCAGCCGCCACCGGCACTCTGAATGTGCGCGCCAAACTGAACTACCGCAAGTTTGATCAATACCTGCTCAACTTCGCCTTCCCCGAATCTGGCTTGACCTCCCCCATCACAGTGATGTCTACCGCAGAAGCCTCGATTCGAATTGGCAATTAACTGACGCCTGGAATGCAAATCTGGAAACGAAAAACCTTACGGCGACTCGCCATCTTTGGCACCCTCCTTTTGGGGGGTGTCATTTCGGTGTTGCTTTGGAAAAACAGCGGTGAAGCCTATGTACCAGGGGAGCAATTGGAGGGTATTACCGATACCCTCGGCCGCGCTCTGCCCGCTGATCATCCGCCGGTTTCATTTACTGAGGTGACCTCGGAGGCGGGCTTAATTTTCAACCATTTCCCGGCCACGCGCAGCGGCCGTTTGCCGGAAGACATGGGTTCTGGCGTTGCCCTTGGCGATGCCGACGGCGACGGTTGGACTGATGTATTTTTAGCCAATTTGGCTGGCCCAATGTCCGAAGCCGAACTTGGTTGGATAAATGGCGGTGCAACCTGCCGTATGTTCCACAACCTTGGCAATGGCAGCTTTGAGGACATCACCGAATCCTCCGGCTTGGGCTTGTTGGCTTTGGCTAATGGCGCTGCCTGGGTGGATATCGACGGTGACGCCGACCTGGATTTAATGGTGACCAGTTATGGCGGCTGTCATTTGTTCCGCAATGATGGTGGCTTAAAGTTCACCGAAATAAGTAAGGAATCCGGCATTGGCGAATTCGTCGGCTTCTGGACTGGGCTTGCAACCGGCGACTACGACCGCGATGGAGATCTGGACATCTACATTTGCGGTTATGTAAAATTCCGCAAGGACGCCGGTCGAGCAAATTCATCGATGCGCCAATATGGAACCTCAATTCCAGCGCTGCTCAATCCTTCTGTGTTTGACGGTGAGCGCAACCTATTGTTGCGCAATCGAGGCGACGGAAACTTCGAAGAGGTTGCCGAATTTGCCGGTGTACTAGAGGAAAATGGACGTGGTTTGGGAGCTACGTTTACCGATCTAAACAATGACGGCTGGTTGGACCTTTACATAGCCAACGATGTCTCGGATAACACTTTGTACCTGAATCGAGGCGACGGCACCTTTGAAAACCGTACCAGCGAAGCGCTGCTTGGTGACTACCGCGGCGCAATGGGTATGGCCGTAAACGACTTTGACCTCGACCAAGACCTGGACTTATTCATCACCCATTGGGTGGCACAAGAAAATGCCCTGTATGAAAACGTCAGCAGTGAAATGGCGGGCGAAGGCAAAGAACCAAAACTGCTTTTTATGGATGAAGCCGACCGTTTCGGCTTGGGTCAAATCGCCTTGGACATGGTCGGGTGGGCCACCGGGTTTTTTGATTTCGATAACGACGGCAAACGCGACCTATTTGTAGTGAACGGCAGCACCATACCCGAAGCTGATGACGCCACCAAGCTGGTCCCGCAACGGGCGCAGTTGTTTTGGAACGCTGGAGCCGATCGTGGATTTTTTGAATTAGGCGCTGCTGCAGGCTCCTTCTTTACCGAAAAACGCGTTGGTCGCGGCGGCGCCCACTTTGATTTCGACTTGGATGGCGATCTTGACATCATCGTAATCGGCCATGGCGAGACGGCTCATTTACTGCGCAACGACAGCAAGCAAGCTGGTGGTTCGGTTTTACTCCGCCTGCGCCAGCCCGACGGCAACCGGTTTGCCATCGGCGCTTCGGTGATTATTCACTGGGATGGCCAAGGCATGATTGATCAAGTCGGCGCTCAGGGATCTTATCTGTCTCAACACGCAGTCGGCGAACTCAGTTTCGGCCTAGGCGCGGCCGAAAAAATTGATTCCGTCGTAGTGCGTTGGCCGGATGGTACCACTGATAGCGCTGGACCTTTTGCAGCTAATCGATTGGTCACCTGGGAACGTGGTAGCGAGCCGCGGATTGAGGCCTTGCCGGGAAAACTGCTGGCACAAGCGCAACCCAGCCTATCCATTGAACAAAAACGATTGTTCGTCGCCACCTTGCGCCAAGCGTCGCGCCAGCGGATTGACGGCGACCTGGCAGCAGCCGAAGAAAGCTATCGCAAAGCATTAAAACTTTGGCCTGGACATTGGGACAGCCTTTACTACTTAGGCAACATACTCAGCGAGCAAAAGCGCGAGGTCGAAGCCCTTGCCGTGTTGGAAGAGCTGGTCCTTTACCAGCCCAACGGCAGTCGTGGTTGGATGCAAATTGGCAAGTTGCGCTTACCCGGTGGCGACCCAATTTTGGACGACCTGGCCGCCGCAAAAGAGGCCTTTCTGCGCTGCCGGAGCATCAATAAGGAAGAAAGTCAGCCCTCCGTGCAGCTAGGGATTGTGGCGTTACTTGAGGGCCAGCTAGACGAAGCCGAGCAATACTTCGCCGACGCTTTTGCTCACAATTCGAAGTCGATTGCCGCAAGTTGGTACAGAGGTGGGATTGCTTTCAAGCAAGGAGAACGTGAGCAAGCTCAGCAACACTTGGAGGTGGCATTCAAGCTTGCATTAGATTCAGGCGGCCAAGCTGGTAAATCCAGTTCGAACGAAGGTGACACTGCCGCCGGCTCAGCGATGACGGTGGTACAACACGATCAAGACCCAGCTTCGCTGCTCCATCGTTGGCGTACATTAAGCGATCGATCGTCCAACCTGGATGCAGAATACAAGGCCCTGTTTGAGAGCTCCAAGGATGGTTAAGCCAAAGTCATTTGCCGACTTTCACCTTTTTCTTTGGCTTGCGAACCAGCTTAAAATCACCAACGTGAGTGAATTCACCGCTATCAAGCATGCGCCATTTGGACTGGAAGCTATCGCCGTTTAAATGAAACACTGCATCGTGCATGTGTGGTGTCTTGGCGCAATTGGCAAAGTTCTCACCGCTACCAATGCAATCAAATTTCAATGCACCAGCCTCGCCGCGGCTGGCCTTGAGGATCGGGTGATTGGTACATCCGCAGTAATGCGTCATCATCAAATGACCTTCCCGCGTGTAGTACATGGTGATCATTTCATTTTCGGTCCCAGGAAACATCGTTTCGATCAGCACCGAACCACCGGCGGTGGAGCGTACGTCGGACATGACTAGCTCAGTCGGCTTGCCGTCTTCGCCGACGGCTACCCAAGTGCCGACGAACCCATCCAAAGCCTCAAGTCCAATCGGCTTCTCGGGAGGGGTGAAAGACGTCAGCAGTGTGGCTAGGCCGGTAAATGCAACTAGAGCGAAAGCAAGAATGTAGCGGCTATTCATGGTGGAATGAAGTGTGGCTTCGGGGATGAGCACAAAAAAAGCGCTCTGCTGCACTTTAGCAGCAGAGCGCGAATCGGAAGGTAAATTCCGAATTAGAGAGCAACGACGTTAGTTAAACCGTCGGTTACTGCATCAACACACTGAACGTGAACTAGACCAGCAGCTGCGCCAGGAACGTTCGTGGTGTGGCTGGAGTTACCAGCTGCATCGGCGCCACCAATGTAAGCGACAGTGAAGCGAGTAGAAGCCAAGCCGGTCACGATGGTGTTACCAGTGAGCGGGTTAAAGGCTGGGTGTGAACCGGTGCCGAAGGCGTAGCAGTAAGCTACAGGACCAGCAGGAGTGGCTCCAGAAACATCAAAGGTCATCGAGCCTCCAGCAGCGCCAGTAGTGGACAAGGTCAAGCCGCCGCCACCGTTAACGGTGAAGTCATCGAAGTAGCAACCACCATAGGTACCGACGCCGAAGCCAGTGCCTAAACCACCAGCGTTAGCAGCCAAACCACCACAAGTGAAGGTTTCAGTTGCGCCACTTGCATCATTTGCGATGTCAAGCTGTGCAACATCACCACCACCGGTGAAGGACAGAGTCATGGTGCCCGAAACAGTCGGAGTCGCCAGGTCAAAGTAGTAACCCGTGTTTCCGGACCAAGAGCCACCATTGTTGCCGAAGTAGAAGAAAACGCGGTCGTAGTCACCGCTGCTGTTGTTGTCTTGTACTTTTACGAAAACGTTGGTGCTGATGTTGGAGTAGCCAGCAACCATTGCGACGTAAACCAAGCCACCTTGAGTGTCAAATTTGGCACTCATGGTAGAGGTGTCGTAGCTGTCGTTGACGCCATTGTGGGTCATCATCGAAAGGCTTGTCACACCGTGACCTTGATTGCTCAAGACTTCGATGTCACCAGTTTGCTCAGTCCAATCGGCACCCATGCTGGTGCTATTGGCGCGGTTGAAATCATCAAACGCGGAGGTTGCGCGGCTACCAGAGCCAGATCCCAAATTCGATGCAGGTTGGAATGCGGTATCCAAGGTTGCGTCGATAGGAAGCTGTGCGGCCAACGGGCTACACGCAAGTAGTAATGCAGTAATCATGGGGAGATCTCCAAGGGGTAGGGTTTAGAAGGGAGCTGATTTTGCACCCCTCCATAAATCAGGCTATCATAGATTTCATATCTTGGAGATTTTCCGACGGAATATTTGACCCGCCCAATCTTCATCCACCTTACATATTTTCAAGTCGTTCCAACCCCATTCTCTCATCATTCCAATCAAGTCAGACTGACTCAAATTTGATACAAGAGGAGACGTTTTTTTTATCCAAAACACCCACAGGGGGCGACCGGATTGAGATGCAGTTTCAACAACAGGAAATGCCTTTTTTAAATAGCTCTTAGTTTGCGCGAACAGCAAAATTAAATTCGCGCC
This sequence comes from Planctomycetota bacterium, assembly GCA_014382805.1. Classification (GTDB taxonomy): domain Bacteria; phylum Planctomycetota; class UBA1135; order UBA1135; family UBA1135; genus JACNIZ01. The sequence goes on along the minus strand of JACNIZ010000251.1, from coordinate 18,184 downwards.
GGTGGCTGGCATCTTAGTTTCATCAACCCAACGACGCAACTTAACGTCCGCTGGCATGTCATCTCCTAATAGATCTTTTAAACTTTTTGGACCACCCAATTGGAATACTACATGCCCGGGCATAATTTCCAATTTCTGCCACAGCGATTTGCTCGAACACGCTGTGATCGGCCGATCCATTTGCGGTACCGTCAACGCAATACGAACTGCCTCTGCTAAGTCTTTGCCCTGACAAAATACTGCGTCGCCTAGCATGGCTCGTGCAAGCGCGACCTTCTTATCCGCGCCACCGCAAAAAACTAGGGGCAGGTGTTGGGTAGCCTTTGTGCTTCGCAACCAGTGCGCGGTAGTGCGGCCATGGGATGGCAACCGATCCATATTGATGACAACGACTTCCGGCAAAGTTGGCTTGAGGTCCGCCAATTTCAGCCCGCCGGGTTCGAAAAAGACAGTGACCTCGTGCCCAAGCCTTTGCAACTCATCCACTTCGGCACGCCCCTCTGCATGCTTCCAATGCACATAAAGCACCTTACTCATGGCAATAGACTAGCGAATTCATAGGATTTACCTGCTAAAGTAATAAACCCATTAGAGTCCAAAGGCCCTACTCCCCCATCCATCAGCGGCAGCCAATGCCCTTCCCTCTCCTGAGCACCCAACCCCAGCGCCACCCCAGCCTGTTGCACAGCCATTCCGATCCAAAGCTAATGAGATCTTGTCTTATTTTCGCCGCCTTTCTTGCAGGTGCCCACCCCGTCTTCGCCTGGAGCGATTCCACCCCCGCGCCCCCTCAGCAAGATGGGGCAAAGGATCCAGACCAGTTGCTGGAGAGTGCTGAAATTGATTATCCCGAATGGGTGACGGACAACTTCGAACGCCGCAACGCCGCAACCGACGGCTGGCGTTCCGAAGTTTTGCATGGCAACGCTAAAAAGCCGGTGAAGGCTCTGCTTGCATATTTTTTAAAGAACGAGCACGAGGATGAACTAGATCACTATCTAAGCGCGAACTTTCACACCCTTACTCCTCTGCGCCCGGCCAAGCTCGAACAAGTTTTTTCCGATGGCGTCACCAACGCTTGGCGTCCAACCAATATCCCGCAGGAACAAATGAGCTTGGGCCAGCTTTCGACCCTGGCTAAATCGGTACGGGCACCGTTCGGCGACGACCCTCATGTCCATCCGTTTTTCAAGTTCGTTCGTATCAAGATTGAAGGTCCCAAACGCTTCCGCGGCGACATGCTGTTACACCTATCCTTGAAAACGGCGTCGGGGGTTCTTCAGGCCAACAGCGAATGGACCACTTATTGGCAGATCGGCGAAACCGACGAAGACTTGTTACTGGAGTCCATCGAGCTGACTTCCTACGAAGAGATCCGTACTCGCAAGGCGCTGTTCGGTGAAATCACCAGTCACGTTTTTGGCCACAACGCATTTTGGCAAAACGAATTTCTACGCGGTGTGGATGACTACCATAAGAAGACGGATCGACTGATCGGGCAGTCCTTCATTGGCTCTCAAGGTTTTGCGATCGGCGACGTCAACGGTGATGGCTTGGATGATTTGTACATCACTCAACAAGGCGGTCTGCCTAATCGATTGTTCTTGCATAGCCTGGACGGAACCGCAACCGACGCCTCCAAGCGCTCCAACCTTGATTTCCTGGAAAATACTCGCAGCGCATTGCTGATCGACTTGGACAACGACGGAGATCAAGATTTGGCCGCCACCATCGGCGCCAACATCATGATTGCATACAACAGCGGCAAGGGCATATTTGGCGATTTCACGCCGTTGCGGGGCACCGGCTGGGAAGACATTTATTCCATCAGTGCAGGCGACCCAGACAACGATGGCGACTTGGATTTATACGCAACGCGCTACGTCGGCAATGGAATTATGGGCGGCGTGCCGACGCCGTACCACGATGCCAATAACGGAGCGTCGAACTTTTACTGGCGCAACGATGGCTACGGCAAGTTCACCAATGCAACTGCCGAAGTCGGGCTGGACCAAAACAACAGCAAGTTCAGTTTGGTTTCGATTTGGGAAGATTTTGACGACGATGGCGACGTCGATCTTTACGTTGCGAATGATTTTGGCACCAACAATTTGTACCGCAATGAAGGCGGCAAATTTACTGATGTTGCGTATGAAGTTGGCGCCGAAGATATGGCTGCCGGCATGGGTTTGAGTACCGCTGACTTTGACTTGGACGGCGATATGGATCTGTTGATCACCAACATGTTTTCGTCAGCAGGTCAGCGCATTGTGCCGCAGACCGATCAGTTTATGGAAGGCCAGAATAAAGACGTACACCAGCATTACGGCCGCCACGCCCGCGGCAATTCGCTGTTGTCCAATAATGGCGACGGCACTTTCAGCGACGTCACCATGGCGGCGGGGATTTCCGTCGGCGGTTGGTCGTGGGGTTCCAAATTCGTCGATTTCAACAACGATGGTTATGCCGACATCTATGCGCCCAACGGGTTCTTGACCGGGCCCGACCCCGACGACTTGTGAAGTTTTTTCTGGCGACGCGTGACGTCGCAATCCCCCACCGATACTGAAGCCACCGACGCCTACCGCCAAGCTTGGGCGAGCATCCAAGAGATGACCCGCAACCAAGGAGCATCTTGGAGCGGCCGCGAGGAAAACCGGTTGTTCTTAAATTTGGCGGGTAAATCCTTCGCTGACATCTCCTCCCTAGGCGGCGCAGACTTCGCTGATGACGCACGTGGCGTTGGCACGGTCGATTGGGATGGCGATGGCCAATTGGACCTAGTCCTGCGCAGCCGCACCGCGCCACGCGTGCGCCTGATGCGCAACCAAAATCAGAACGGTGGTCACTACTTGGCTTTGGATCTACAAGGCACACAAAGCAATCGCGACGCCATCGGTGCACGCGTGTTTGTGACCTTAGTAGACCGCCAGCTCCGCCGTACTCTGCATGCAGGCGACAGCTTTTTGGCTCAATCCTCGAAGCGCTTGCACTTCGGCCTAGGCGACGCAACCGCGATCAAAGAGGTCAAGGTCATTTGGCCAGACGGCACTAGCGAAACCTTCCCGGATGTCGCTGTGGACGGCTGCTACCGCCTAATCCAAGGCAGCGGTGCTGCAACCCAGACCCGAGTGCGCACTGCCAAAAACTTGGCCAAACTGGTACCGATTACCCTGGCGCGCGAGAATAATTCGGTGGTGCGCATCCCCCTGATCGAAAAAATCTCGATGCGCGACGTCGTGATTCCGAGCTTTGACGACCCCAATCGCACCGTCGGTCAGCTGTCGGGGCGACCGATTTTGATCAACCTGTGGGGCTTGGATTGCGCAAACTGCCTGAAGGAATTCCAAGCCTTCCAACGCCGCGCCAAGCAAATTGGCGGCCGCGGGCTGCAGATCGTGGCCTTGAGCACTGACCCGCCGGAGAAGCACGCCAAGGCCCTTGAGCGCATCAAAATCTTTGGGCTCGAGCAACATGCCGGATATACCGACGAACGCTTCCTGGCGCTGCTGGATGGGCTGCTTTACGAAGTGCTTGGCACCTCAACGGGCACGCCGCTACCCACCAGTTTACTGCTGGACTCCCACGGCAATTTGGAGGTCATCTACCAAGGCAAGCTCGCCGTTGGAAACTTGCTGCGAGACGTCGGCGTGACGACGACGATGGAAGCGAAGGCCACCGACGCCTCGGCTTTGCTGTTCGGGCAGCGCTTGGCGAAGCGCAGTCGCAACTACAGTTTCTTGGCGAAGGTTTTCCGCGGCGTCGGCCTCAACCAACAGGCGCTGGAATTCGAAGCGATGGCAACCGGGTCAGGCGCCGAAGTTCAGCACTAACTACAAGGTGACTGGATTACTGACTTCACAGTTATCCATGTTCATAGCCTGCACCACGCGGCCGATGGCCGACGGCGGCACTGCGATTAAGAAGTTGGCCTTGCCATTGAGGCCAGCTTGGTAAATGCGGCTGAGGCGTGGAATGTCCAGGTCGAAGGTCACCCCATTGCAATCAAAAAAGTTGCCGGTGGAAGTACCTGGGAAGCCATAGTAAAAAGCAACTCGATCGCCAGGATTGGCATACCTCGCAGTCAACCATAGCGGCTCCGGAATTTGACCATCAATGGTTAGATTCAGGTAATGCCGAGTCAGGTAAACGTCGACGTACCCCGCTTGCACGACACCCTGGAAGTCTCCGTGACGGGATCCAATCACGAAATCAGGCAACTTGTCACGATTGAGGTCGCCAACATATCCAACGCTGGATCCAAATTTACCGTTGTCAGTGTCACCGTTAAATTGTTGCAGGAGGAAGCCGCCGGCAGAGGAATACAAAAAGGCCGCACCGGTGTTATCGCCACCGCTAGGAATCGAATCCCAAGCGCCGACCAGGATGTCGGCATATCCATCTAGGTTGACGTCGCCTGGCGAAACTACGGAAGAACCGAACTCCGCGTGCTGCGAACCGCCGATGATCGAACCCAAAAAAATGCCACTGCTTGAAGCATAAATGTGCACTGTTTTAGCCGATGGTTCACCGATCAAAACGTCGGGCAGGCCGTCACCGCTAAGGTCGTCGATGGGAGCCACAGCAAACCCAGCATCCGATCCCGACGAAAAGCTGCTGAACAAGCGAATCAGGTTGCCGGTACTTCCGGAATAGAGGTAAGTACTGTTAATGCCAGGAGCCCCAACCAGGAAATCCGCGCTACCATCTTGATCGATGTCGCCGATGGCGGAAACCGCGTCGCCGAAGGAGTCACCACTGCTGGTCCCGTTGATTTGGCGGATCAGCAAGCCGTCGGCGCCTGAATACAAAAATACCTTGCCGGGGCCGGATAACAAGCCGCGTGAACCGACTAGGAAATCCGCAACGCCGTCGAGGTCACAATCGCCCACCGCGGCCACTGCAATGCCAAAAAAGCCATTGGTCAGCGTGCCCTGGAAACGGAAAATCAAGTCGCCGGTAGCTCCCGAATAAACATGGGCTTGGCCAGCTTTGGCTGCGGATCCGGTATTTGAAAGCCGCGCTCCGACGATAAAATCGCGAATCCCGTCGCCATCTATGTCATCTGAGTCGGAAATGGAGCCGCCGAACTTGTCGCCATCGGCCTCGCCATTCAGGCGGTAAATCACACTGCCGTCGGAACCCGAGTACAGAAAAACCGAGCCCGATTCCGAATAACCGTTGCCGTTAGCGAAGTCGGCGCCAACTAAAAAATCGTCCACCAAGTCGCCGTTGACGTCCCCTAATGGGCTCACCGCCTTGCCATAGTTCTCTTTGGTGAACTCGCCACCAAGCTCTAAGTGCAGATCGAACCCCCTAAGACCCTGCTGGGCATGGAGATGCGACGCCAAGAAGGCGAATGTGATGAGACCGAAAAACTTCATTGACTGCGACAGGACTTTCCACGACTTCTCGTCGAACGGTGAATTTTACACCGCATTCTAGACCTTAGCGGCGATTCCAACTTAGGTTTCCCCGCTTCTACAATATTGCCGCCCTACAAGCCTCTAAATTGCTTCTCCTCCTCTCACCAGCCAAAAAATTACACGCCGCACCACCGCAAATCGGTGGTCGCGCCAGCAAACCGGAATTTATTGATCAAGCCGCAGTCTTGATCAACGAATTACGCAAGCTCTCCGCCACCAAATTAGCGAAATTCATGAAGCTCAGCCCGGCTTTGGCTGAGCAGAATGTGCTGCGATATGAGAACTGGAATCCGAAGCACCGGCGCCCCGCAGCAGCACCCTGCATTTTGACTTTTGCCGGCGAGGTTTACTTCGAGATGAAAGCCGCAACCTTCAACGCCGACGAATTCCATTTTGCCCAAAAGCACCTGCGTATTTTGTCTGGCCTTTACGGCGTGCTGCGACCGCTGGACTTGATCCACCCTTACCGCCTGGAAATGGGTCGCGCATTGGCCAACCCTAATGGTGTCAATTTGTACGAATACTGGGGTGAACAAGCGCGCCTGGCGGTGCAAAAACAGCTCAAGAAGCAGGGCGACGACGTGATCGTAAATTTGGCGTCGAAGGAGTATTTCAAAGTTCTGCAGCCCAAAGAATTGCAAGCGCGAGTCATCACGCCACAATTCAAAGAGAAAAAGGGCGACGACTTCCGCATGATCGGTGTGTTCGCCAAAAAGGCGCGCGGTTTGATGGCTCGTTTCGTGGTGCAAAACCAACTAGCTGAACCACAGCAGCTCAAAAAATTCCGCGTCGCCGGCTATCGATTCAATGCTGAGCTATCGAAAGAAAATGATTGGGTTTACACCCGCGATTAGTGGAGTTTGTAATGTAGTAGGGTGAAATTGCGTCGATCCAACAATTGAGCGCTGATCTGGATCACGCCTGGGACCAGCGCCCGGAGCAAAACTAGCCAGGGTTGGCGCATCGCCGCTGTGCGCTTTGATCCTTGCCTTTTGAGTGAGACCATCCGATTTCTCCTGTCCGATCGGGCGCTGGAGGGTGGGATGGGGACCCGCTGAAAGGCTGAACTAGGTGTGCAATAGTTTTGTTACACGGAACACGCTTGCCATCCACACTATTTCGATTTTTCGTGTGACGGACTGGGAGATTTTGTTATTTATGGATTACCCGTCGCTGGAAAATTTGGACTGGGGCACTTTGGTCCAAGATTTCCAATTTCACTTGGGCAAAAATTGGAGGTCACATCCTGGTAACTGAAAAACCACTGGCAATCACGTCACTCAGACATCCACGCTGGGCCGCGCTCGGGGTATTTGCCGGCCTATTGATCGCCAGCCCCAGCGTGGCCCAAAGCACGCAATTGATCAGCGTGAATCCTGCCAATCAGGGTGGAGACGGTGCCAGTACGACGTGCAGTATTTCGGCGGATGGACGTTTCATTTGCTTCCGTTCTTACGCGACGGATTTGGTGCCGAATGACACCAATGAACGCGCCGATATTTTCGTGCGCGATCAGTTGTACGGGACCACCGAACGGGTCAGCGTCGACAATTTTGGCGTGGAAGGCGACGCCTCAAGTTATGAGTCGTGTCTTTCCGCCGACGGCCGCTACGTCGCGTTTCGTTCCTTTGCTTCCAACTTGGTGCCGAATGACACCAATATCGCGTACGACATTTTTGTGCATGACAGGTTAACCCAAACTATGGAAAGAGTTAGCGTGCGGGCAAATGGCGTCGAGGGGAATTTGGGAAGTTCGTTCCCATGCATTAGCGCCGATGGACGATTTGTAGCGTTTCATTCCGTTGCCAATAATTTGGTGACGGATGACAGCAATAATCAGGTTGATATCTTTTTGCATGACCGCAATCTTGGAATTACCGCGCGGGTTAGCGTGACGTCGGCAGGCGGGCAGGCGAATAATCGCAGTCAAGAGCCATCCATGTCGGCGAATGGACGGTGGATTGCATTTCAATCCATGGCCACGAATTTGACGTCGAGTGACAGCAATGGGGTCAGCGATATTTTTGTGCGCGACAACTTGACGATGACGACGGAAATGATCAGCGTCAGCAGCACCGGTTTGCAAGCCAACGCCGATTGTTTGGATGCGGTGATTTCCGCCGACGGGCGTTTCGTAAGTTTTTATTCGGAAGCCAGCAATTTGGTGACTGGCGATAGCAATGGCGTTGCCGACGTATTTGTGCACGACCGCCAAACCGGCATGACGGAGCGCGTGAGTGTGGATTCCAATAATCAACAAGCCAACGCACAGAGTTCGTCCGCACAAATGTCGGCAGATGGTCGCTTCATAGTATTTCAGTCCTTGGCCAACAACTTGATCCCGGCCGACACCAACCCCAGCGAAGACATCTTCCTGCGCGACCGTTTAACTGGCCAAACCGAACGCGTTAATCTTACCGAACTCAACCAAGAATCCGACGGCTACGCCTATGCCCCAGCCATTTCGGCCGACGCCCGCCGCATCATTTTTTGGTCATCGGCAAATAACTACACCGCCAACGATCTTCACGGCGAAGACGACGTTTTTCTGCGTGATCGCGGTGCCGGCAGCACCCAGAACTCCGTATTGCTAACTGGCCCACTGCGCCGCTCCGCCCAGCAAACCATCAACCTAAGTTGGTACGGTGCACCGCATAATTCGCCCTATGCTTTAGTAGCCTCCCTCAACACCGACGGCTACACTTTCGCCGGACATCGATATGACGTTGGAGAACCCTTTAAAATTTTGGGCTCAGGCACGCATCAATTACCGGGCACTGGGAGTTTCACCTCGGCTCCCCTATCCGCCAACCTGTCCGGATTGATTTTGTATTTTGAACTCGCCGTGCTGGATGCAGGCGGAATCTTCACGGACAGCATTGTGCATGCTGTTCAGGTTGACTGATGGCAGTTTGTCATTGGGGGATTTGATCCATCAACAAGTTCCGGCCCACCATTCCCTGGTCTACATTTAGCTTCATCATTGCACGAATGGTAGGTGCGATATCTAAAATTGAACGATCGGATAAACGCATGGGCTTTTGTATTGCAGGACCACAAAACACCACTCGTCCTTCATTGGATAGTACTTCGCGATGGGTCCCGTACCGTTCCGCCGGTCCGACCACAATTTCATCGGTATCGACCTGGACCACAAAGGGAGCTATACCTTTGCCAACTTCGGATAGCTCAAAAATCAACGCGTTTGAATTTTCTTCAAAGTGAATGGAAGCGAACCATGGAGTGGGAGGATCCGATTGAATTTGCACTCTTTCCCAAGCCTTCATTTTCGCCTTCCATATTCGTTCCTCGGCTAGTCCGTAGAATTGAAAGACCATGAAATCACCAATTCGCTGGAAATTCCCCACAAATCTTCCTTCTAATTCCGGCATATGGCTTTCTTCAATTTTCTCCATGACGTAGGGACCGAAATATGTATCGCTTTCTTTTACGAGCTGGGTACCGCGTACTGAAATCAGAATCAAATTGACGTCGGGATCACTCACCCCGGCGGTCAAATTACCTACAGTCTCATCCACCAAGCGAAGATAATGAATCAAACTACACGAAATCTCTTCATCCAAATGCTTGCCGTCTTCATGCAAAAATAAACAACTCTGCTCCCGCATAGTAAATCCGCCCGAAGGCGCCAAATTCACGGCGGCCAGTAATGGATCATGACGGTGAACGAAATTGGTTAACCCGTCCATCCAAATATTGTCGGTTACAATATTTTTCCTCCACGGATCTCGACCACTATCTCCTCCATCTGGAAGTAACTTCATTCCCTGTCTTAGGTTTTGCCAAAAATGCTTGGCACTGGAGTTAGCAAGGCTGGAGAGGGCCCAGTACCCTCCTTCACGAGTTAGCAAATCCTCAAGGCCCAAATTCCAGTGGAAGCCATCCAAATAAATCAAGTAGTTGATTTCGGTGGACCATTCCTCCAAATAATCACCATTGCGGTAAGGAGTAAAATTTGTCAGCCTATCATTACTTTTCAATAGGATGGGGAATCCTCCCACACCGACATCGGCCCCGATACTGGAAACGGATTCAAACAGATTATCCTCATCGGGGAATCTTTCCTGGCGAATCGAAAATAGGGATTCATCGACGTACGATGAATAGCCGGAGAAGGCTGATTGACAAAGGCTCCAATCCTCGAGGAGAATCGGAGACCTAAACTTACTGACGATTCCCCGATCCAAAATTTTCTTGAGATTTGGCAGTTCGCCACGACGTATCAATTCGTCCACAACTTGCCACGGGGCATCATCCAACCCTATTACCAGGGTTGGCACTAGCGTATCGTTTGTCGCTGGATCCCATTTCCGATCACTTGGTAGCAGTATCACCAAGGAAGCAATGGAAACAACTATCTTGCCTCCACGCCCGGTTAGCTTCGGAAGAAATAGAACGCCGACAACCAGAATGACCAACACAGGTAGCACCACCCACTGCCGTTCCGCCTCAGCTGCATGAGCAATGAACCACCACGGAGCTGCACTCAACATTATTACTGGCAGAAGCAATGCCTGTCCGTATTGAAATGACTTGGTAAATTGCCATAGCAACAAACTAAGAAGGAAGCAAATGAAGAACCCCACTGCGAATGGCGCGAGCACATTTAGGGCTAGTCCAGGAACAATCGGGCGCGTCAGCATCGGCGCGCTGAAAGCAATGCATACTGCCGAAGCAAGAGCCGTAATAGCACCGGCACTGATACAAGTACGAAATAGGGACGTGCGCTGAGTCACGTCTACCATAGTAATGCAGTTTAGATATGCTAAGGACATGGATGCGGTAATCCGTTCGGCCGACGTGACTGCGGTAGACGTTAAGTCTGCGCGCCCTGCGATTTCGGCAACTGTTCAGCAACAGCGCAATCAAGCCTGGCGGCGACTGCAGAACGGGACTTTTGACGTCGCCATTATTGGTGCAGGGGTTGCTGGATCGGCGCTTTATCGCGAGTTAGCTGAACGCGGATATCGGGTTTTGTTGCTAGATCGAGCGGACTTTGCCAGTGGCACCAGTCAGGCGTCGGGCATGCTGATTTGGGGTGGCTTGCTGTACCTCAAAAACTTGGATTTGATCACGGTGCGGCAGCTTTCGAAGGCGCGCGATGCGTTGATCCGCGAGCACGCGCCGACGGTGAAGCCGGCCGCATTCCGCTATTTATCGCGTCGGCGTGGATCGCGGCCGCCGTGGTTAGTGCGGGCGGCGCTGGAAGCTTATTGGTGGCTAGGGACCTGCCAGCGCAAGCGGCCAGGCCGGGAAAAAGAGTTCGACGCCAGCAGTTTGCTCGATCAGGATCGATTTGGGGATTCGTTGACCTATGAAGAGGCGTACTTGCCGATGTCAGACGCGTGTCTAGTCACCGATTGGATTTCAACCATCGCGCCGTCGACCTGCGTTGCCATCAATCATTGTGAGTTGACCGACGCGCAAGTCTATGGCGCTGGATCTGATTCGTCACCTTGGACTTTGCAACTGAAGGATCGCCTGCAGCCGCAAGCGAATGACGACCCATCAAGCCTGGACGTCCCTCCTTTCATGCAAGCCCGCGCCCGCGTCGTGGTCAACGCTGCCGGAGTATGGGCCGACCGCCTCAACCAGCAAATCGGCCTGAACTCCGAACACCGCCATGTGTTCAGCAAAGGTGTTTACCTCGGTCTACCGCGGCCCCCTAAACTGCGCGAATTCCTCGCCTTCGAAATGGGCGCGCACGGCGATACCTTGACCTATACGCCGTGGGGGCCAATCGCACTTTGGGGCCCCACCGAAACTCCGCTGCAATCACTAACCAACGCCTTCTCCCCCAACGCCGACGACATTCAGTTTCTGCTAAAAAGCGCGCGGGACAATCTGCGTGCTGAATATGGCTCGAAAGACATCATTTCTATGCGCTGCGGGGTGCGTCCATTGGCGGTGCATAAAAGCTACTGCGGCAATGACTATCCTCTAGACTTATCGCGACGCTGTGTAGTTGACGTTGACCACGAAAAACGCGGCATGACCATGTTCGGCGGCAAGATTACGTCGGCGCCGATGCAGGCAAAAAAGGCGGCCCGGGAAGTGCAGCTAATGTTGGGTGATGCGAAGCCTGTTCACGTCGGCAAACTGCCTCGGGCGACGCCTAGTGATATGTGCGCCACCCTTGATGACTACCTACGGCGCCGTACCAACATTGCGCAGTGGACGCCGCGATTGGGTTTAGGGCGCAACAATGAAAATCGCGAAATCCTGCGTCGAATTGCGCTGCGGTTCCATGGTGAGCATGGCGCGGACGCAGCGCTACTTGAACTTGAAGTGCGTGCCGATGCACAAGACCATCTGCTTAGCCAAATCCAATCATGAGCCACCCATTGATCACCTTACCGCACCCTCCAACGTGCTCTTGGCCGCAATTTGATAGCCAAGATGAAGCTGCGGTTTTATCCATCCTTCGCCACGGCAACGTTTCCACGCACGAAGTGATCCGCGAACTGGAACACGACTACGCAATTTTTTCCGGCCGACGCCACGCGCTGGCGCACAATAACGGCACGTCGGCGTTGATGGCTGCTTTTCATGCGTTGGATTTGCAACCGGGCGACGAAATCCTGGTGCCGGCGGCCACCTTTTGGGCTTCCGCCCTGCCCATGTTGTGGTTCGGCCTGATTCCAATTTTTTGCGAAAGTGAAATGCACCGCTTGGGCCCTTGCCCCGACGACATGCGGCAGCGCATCACGCCGCGCACCAAAGCAATGGTGATCGTGCATTTGTGGGGCTTGCCGGCGCGCATGACCGAACTGCGCGCGCTGGCCGATGAGTTTGACCTGAAAATCATTGAAGACGCCAGCCATACCCACGGCGCAAGTTGGAACGATATTCCGTGCGGACGGTTAGGCGACATTTCTGTATTCAGCCTGCAAGGCGACAAGCTGGCTCCGGCAGGTGAAGGCGGCATCTTCCTCACCGACGATGCCAATTATTGGGAACGCGCCGTTTGTTTGGGTGACATCACGCGCATCATTGAGCTGGAATCGCCGGCGCGCCGTTTTGCTGCTACTTCCTTCGGTATTAAAACGCGCATCGCGCCGATGTCGGCAGCGCTCGGCAAAATTCAACTGCAAAAACTGCCGAAACACAACGCGCGCCGCAACGCCAACCACATCAAGCTTAGCCAGCAGCTGGAAAAACTAGGCTTCGAAACTTTCCTGCCCCCCGCTCACATTCAACGCGTTTATTTTGAATTCCTGATTCGCCATCGCGACCCCAATTACGACGTCGCCAGCTTCATTGAACGCTTGCGAGCCGTCGGCGGTCAAGTTGCTGCGCCGCGCTATCCGCTCCTACATCAACAACCCTTCTTCACCGAGGGTCATTGGAAATCCATCTGCCGCGCGCCAAATAGGGAACTCCCCACCACCGAGCTACCGCGCACCGAAGCCGAAAACGCACGCCTCATTCGCCTGCCCAACTTCCCCAGCGACGATAACGGCATCCTCGATCAATACGCCGACGCCTTCGCCCAGCTGGCTTGAACACCGCAATGATCCGCATCGCCAACGCCGCGCTTCACTTGCTTCACCTCGGCGTGATTGGCTTCACCTTAATCGGCTGGATCTGGCCCACGACGCGCCCCTTCCATTTGATCATCGTCGGCCTCACCCTCGGCTCATGGTTCATACTCGGCCCCATTATCGGCCAACCCGGCCACTGCTTTTTGACGGGATTCCAACACCGCATCTGGCAGCGCATGGGTAATCAGAAACGCCCGAATTACATGAGCTATTTAGCCGAACGGCTAACCGGACGTCCTGCCAACGTCAAACGCATCGATATCCTCACCCAATCGACGCTTTACCTCACAACTGCAATATCGCTGTTTCTATTTTTTAACCAGGGCTGAGACCAAAAAGTGGCATAATGCTGGCATGAACCGAACTGGATTATTCTCCTTAGCGGTCATTGCCCTTTGCATCGTGGTGTTGTGGCCGATTGCTTTTCCAAGCGAAGATGCTGAAATGAGCCCGACCGCAGGGGATCGGGTTGGTGAAGCCGCAACGGACTCAAATGAAACTGAATTATCACCGTCCGTGAAACCAGGCGTCGCGGAACGATATCAATCCCCTACTGACATACAAAACCAATGGATAGTTCGCGGGACCGCCACCTACAAAGATGATTCAGCCGCAAAAAACGTCAGCCTGTTGGCGTCGCTGTTTTTGGGTTACAGCTCAGACGGTGAACTCATTCAAGAACAAACTTTAACCACGAATGAGCAAGGGATCTTTGAATGGCCATTGGCGGCACCGAAACAAAGTGTTTATGTGCGCATTAAGCCGAAAAAAACCGACGAACGTTGGGGCATGAGCACCAGCGCCAGCGTTTTGAAGGGACAAGCTCCACCGCAAGATTTGCAAGTCAAGGTTTTTGAATTCGACCGACGTGTCCTGGCCGTAGTGCGCGATCATGAAAACAAACCCATTGCAAATGCAACAGTGCTGAGTACTTATGGAGAGACCACAACTGACGAGGCCGGTGAAGCGGAGTTACGTCACTCTTCTTTTTTTGGGCAGATACAAGCTTTCGCCAGAGCCCCAAGTTTCGCCCAACAGGAGCTATGGATAGAAATCCATGAAGATGGGCAGACGATTGAATTCCAGCTTCATCCCGAGTTAACCATCTCAGGCAAAGTCGTCGATCAAAACGACATTCCTATACAAGGCGCCAGACTCCACGCATTTGGTGTCCAGAAAAATTACGTACTGAGTCTAGCCGACGGCACCTTTGCTCTAAACCATATAGACCCTGATAATGAATTCTGCTTCATTTATGCCGAGAAAGAAGGCTATTTACTGGGAAGAGCAGACTTCAACCCAAAGTCCGGCAGCGTCACCAACCATGTGTTTGTACTTTACCCCGGAGCGGAGCTAAGCGGAAAATTGTCTGACCCGTCCGGAGGTGCGATTGAAGGCGCCTCCCTTTCCATAGGGCGAAATTCTTCATCCTTCGAAAGAATTGACACCCATAGCGATGCGACAGGGCTTTTTCAGTTCCCAAACGTCCCGCCAGGCGGTCAACTTTTACACATCAATGCAGAAAAATTTTCACCACAGGTCATCGAGCTCTCTGTGCCGGAAGATGCTGGCTCTATGCCGTTCATGAATGTGACTCTAGACCGGGGAAGTTTTATTGCCGGCACCGTCACGGACCCCGCTGGAAATCCGGTTGCGGAGGCTTACCTTTCTGTAAGGAACCAAGCAAGCTACACCGGCAAGAGAGTCCAAACTGATGAAGGTGGAAAATTCCGTTTGGAATCTGTTCCCAAAGATGGCTTTACCCTTGAGATTTATCATGTGGTGCATCAAAGAAAAAAAATCGAATTAACGGCCACCGATCTTAACCAGGATGACTTGATCATCGTCCTGGATCCCATCGGCAGAATCGCTGGCAAGGTTGTGGACGGTCAAACTGGCATGCCTCTAACCTCCTTCAATATAACTTTCCTCAAGATCACACACCCGGAAAAAGGTCCGCGAGGCATGGGCATTTCTGGAGAATGGGCACGAGATGGGAAGTTAATCTCGAACTCAAATGGAATTTGGGATTCAGCTAACGCCGAGCTGCCGCTGGGAGGCCAGGTTACCACCCGAATATCCGCACCCGGTTTTGCACCAGTCACTTCGGATCCAATTACCCCAAGCGCGGAGCCCAACCCCGACGACTTCATCGTCAGCCTATACCCTAGCTCCAAATTGACTGGCACCGTAATCGCTGAATCCAATCGAACTCCCATTGCCAACTGCAAGGTCTACCTACTTACAACTGAACAGCTCAAAAATAGATACGATGAGCAAAGGGACGCAATTCCTATCGGAACCACAAACAAACAGGGGGAATATACACTCGAAAATTTCAGTCCTGGGGAGTATTGGTTAAGAGCCAGCCATTTCGACTTCGCCACTTCAATTACCGGGCCGATTGCAATTTCCACCGGTGATGTTTCCGCGCCGACAATCGAACTTGGGGCTGGAGCAAGCATTTCAGGCACCGTCGCACGACAGGATGGCACGCCTTGGACAGATGCAACGATGCGAATCACTGGGGAGCAGTTGCCCGGAGTTCCTAGATATCGCCGCGAAGTAACTAGTGACCAAAACGGCGCTTTCGAATTTACCAAACTAACCGATGGCAATTATCGAGTTGATGTACAAAAGATCATTGATGGTTACGAGGTTGCTTTGATAAGGGTCTCTGTCGAAATTCAGGATCATCAAAGCCAATTCATTGAGATGGTTTCTACAGGTTTTGGCTCAGTAAAAGGGTCGGTGGTTTGGGGCTTGCCATTTCCACCTGGCATTAGCGTAATATTGAATCCACTCTTTGACCCGGAGCTAACTTCAGCCAGTGAATATGGATCCATGCAATCGTATTACGCAGCACTCGTCCAAAATGAATTTTACTTTCCGATGGTACAACCTGGAAAGTACAAAATCCTTTGCATCATCTTTGACTCAAAGCTGGACGATCCCATTGTCGCCCAAGCCGAAAAGGAAGTCGTCGTCAAAATTAATACCGAGTCCTCGGTGGATCTCGTTCTGGAGTAGCCCTAAAAGTCCTCAGGGATCTCCGCGCGTCGCGCCCAGCGAAATGGGCCGAGTTTACGCCAGATCAGGCGGTACTGCGGCACAAACGAATAGCGATCATGCAACTTTCGCGATGGGCGGTTTTTCATCTCGTAGTTGGTCAAGATTTTTTTGCGACCAGTCAACTCTTCGAGACGCGGAAAGAACCAGTTCATGCCAACCAACGCGACGCCACGACTGCGCCATTCCTCCAGCGTCTCCCCTTCGAACCAATAAATTCCATCGGGGCCGGGGTCAAAACGGTGGTGCAATACCTTGACGTACATCGGCCCGGCGACGAAGGGGCCGCACGAAACTAGTTTTCCTCCAATCACTCCCATCATGCACGCGAAGCCGGGCAAGTTTTGGCAACGGTCTATGAAATTGGCGTGCTGATGCTTCCACTCGGGGGTGTCAAAATAATGAGCGTCCTCAGGCTTGGAGACAAAAATTTCCACCTCACTAGTATCAAAGCGCAAGCGCGGCAACTTGACCAGCGGCTGGTCAAGATCCCGTACACAAACGATCAAGTCCCAGCGCCGGTAGATATTTCTCTTAAACCAGCGCTTCACGGGACGAAGCGACTTTCGAATGGATTTCATGGGTGTCCAGGGAAGAGTAACACACCCCCAACTAACTAAATAGTCATTGGATTCTGGCCGGCGCAAAAGCTCTCAACCGGTAGCATAGAACTGCTTCCTCCCCAGGAAAATACAATGAAAACCGCTCTCAGCTTGGCATTCGCAATTACTTTTGCATGGTCCACTTCCCTTGTGGCTCAAACGACTTACGTCGACGTTAACGCCAACGGTGCAAATAATGGCAGCAGCTGGGCTGACGCTTATCAGGATCTGCAAACTGCACTGGCCGCTACCTCCGGCGGCGAAATTTGGGTGGCCGAGGGGCGCTATCGCCCGGCTCCAGCCGGCCAACCCACCGTTTCCTTCAATCTCAAGAACCAAGTCGCGCTCTATGGTGGCTTTCAAGGCACCGAAACCTCGCTCAATCAACGCGACCCAGGACTCTTCCTCGCCTACCTCGACGGCGATCTCGCCGGCGACGACACCTACGGCAGCACCTGGAATTGGTGGCAATACAACTGGACCGGAATGGCCGAAAACTGTGGTCGCATCGTCGACGGTAGCGGGGTGCAAGCCAGTGCCATTCTGGATGGCTTCCACGTCGTAGCTGGTTATGGCGCAAACGCTCCGGCTTTCGATTTGGGCGGCGGGCTTTACATTGAAAATGGCAGCCCCACCATTCGCAATTGCACCTTCCGTTACAACTCGCTTGGTCACGGTGCCGCGGCTTACGTAGACGGTGGCAGTCCAACCTTCGAAAATTGCGTGATCAAAGATGGCTACAACTTCAGCCGCACCGCCGCCGGAGTTTGGGTGGACGACGCAACCGTGACTTTCACCGATTGCGTATTTCAAAACCACTACACCGTCACCAATTTCGGCGGCAATGATGGCTCTGCTTATTACGGTGGCTTTGGGGCCGACGCTACTTTTCTGCGCTGCGACTTTATCAACAATCAAATCGGCAATTGGTTTGCTCAAGGAGATTCGTCCGGAAGTTATGGCGCGGGAATTTTCAATTTCGGCGATCTGGTTGTCGACAGCTGCAGCTTTAGCGGCGGATTCGGCAACGGCGGCTCTGCGATTACCGTTTACGGTGGCATGGTGGTGCGCAATTCGCGCTTCTTCGACAACTTCGCCCGACCCTATCCGATCAACTCGTTTATCGACGACGGTGACGTCGGCGCGGCGATTTGCGTATTTGGAAATGTACCGAACGGGCGTACGCGCTCGGTGGATTCGAGCACTTTCGTCGACAACTACTGTGATAAAGGTGCTGGCATATACGTGTCCGGCAACGACGCGCTGCCAGTGACCAATTGCATTCTTTATTACAACGACGGCCCCAGCGCTCTGCCAGGTGAGGACCAAACGCCGCGGGTGAAGCGTCAATTCACCGGCAACGTCGACATACGTAATTGTTGCGTGGAAGAATTGTGGGTCAAAATCGAAAATGAAGACCCGGTCGAATCACCGAGCCACCCGAAATGCATAGACGAAGCTCCAAAATTTGTGAATTGGAGTGCCGGCGACCTGCACTTGACCGCATCGTCGCCGTGCTTGA
>JACNIZ010000092.1 GCA_014382805.1 Planctomycetota bacterium | reverse complement strand
GGCAGCGATTCACGGCTGTGGTGAATATCACGGTGACTTGCATGCGGGTAACGTGCTGATTCGTCGGCGCGGGATTTTGTTTGACTTAAAGATCTTGGATTTTTTCAATCAAGGACGGGCGGCGCGGCGCCATTTTCAGCAGGATGTGCAGGACATCATCCATATTTTTTACGATTGTCTAGGCGGTAAGGCAGAATACGCAAAGCTGCCGCCAGAAGCGAAGTACGTGTGCCGAGGCATGCAGGGCAGGTTGATCAGGGAGCGTTTTCCGTCTGCAGTTGCGCTGTGCAAACACCTTGAATCGTTTTCGTGGAACTAGCCCAATTTCGACCTATAATTCTGCGCAATGCTTAACTTTCGCAAGACTTTGGTGGCTCTAGCGGCCAGTTCACTAATTCTGGTCCCTGGCTGTGGGTCAAAGGAGGAAGTTTCGGCGGACTCGGGTGCGGATCAACACACCCTGGTTTTCACTGCGATCCCTGACCAGAATTCCACCGAGCTGCAACAGAAATTCGATCCTGTAGCCAAGTATCTGTCCACAAAATTGAAGGTGCCAGTCAAGTACCTGGCGACCTCCAGCTACGACGCTTCGGTCGAATCCTTCAAAAATGGAGACGTGCAACTGGCTTGGTTCGGTGGTTTGACCGGAGTGCAGGCGCGGCAGGATGTTGCCGGATCCATGGCTATCGCCCAAGGCTCGATTGACCCGCACTTTAAGTCCTATTTCGTGGCCCACGTCGACACCGGCATTCAGCCAAGCGACGACTTCCCTATGGGCATCAAAGGCAAGTCCTTTACTTTCGGTTCACGCCGCTCCACCTCCGGCCGTCTGATGCCTGAGCATTTCATCCGCCAAAATACCGGCCAATCTCCCGACGATTTTTTCGGCCAGCTCAGCAACTTTTCCGGCAGCCACGACAAAACCGCCAAGCTGGTAGAAGCGGGAACTTTTGAAGTAGGCGCGTTGAACTACGCCACCTATGATCAAATGGTCGCGGACGGCAAATTGGACCCAGCTAAGTGCGTCAAAATTTGGACCACTCCTGATTACGCGGACTACAACTGGACTGCGCATCCTGATCTGGAAAAAACTTACGGCGCTGGCTTCACCAAAAAACTGCAACAAGCCTTGATCGACATGAAAGATCCTGAATTGCTTGCCGCAGTGACCCGTCCCGACGGCCTAATTTCTGCCACCAACGACGACTTCGCATCCATTCACACCCTCGCGGTGGAATTGGGTTTCTTGGAGTAACCCACAACCACTTACCTGACCGTTTTGTCTCCCGCGCCCGCCGTGAGCCAAGCAGCTTATTTTCAAGTTGAGCAGGTAAGTTTTTCGATCGCCGAGACCAAAATCCTGAAGGAGATTTCCTTGGAAATTGGTGCTGGTGAACAAGTCGCAATGATTGGGCCCAGCGGGGCAGGCAAGACTAGTTTGCTGCGGGTTTTGTGTGGGGGTGTTACTCCCAACTCTGGCACCGTCAAGCTGGATGGCGAAACCTATTTGAAAAATGGTGCCCAAGGCGGGCCTTCGTTACGCAGTTTGCGCTCGAAGGTCGGCTTTGTGCACCAAGATCATGCGCTAGTTCCGAATCTGCGCGTGGTGCAGAACGTGGTCGCCGGTAAGTTTGGGCAACGCGGATTTTGGAATTCATTGCGCTCCTTGATTCAGCCCGTGCAGCGAGACCAGGAAGAGGTTTTTGCGCTATTAGAACGGGTCGGCATAGGTGAAAAAATGTTTCACCGCGTGGACTCATTGTCGGGCGGGCAACAGCAACGGGCGGCAATTGCACGTGCCCTTTTTCAGCACCCGGAAGCCCTACTCGCAGATGAACCTGTGGCGTCAGTGGACCCGGCACGCGCCCAAGCTGTGTTGAATTTGTTGATTTCCATTTCGCGCGAACGAGGCTTGACTTTGGCGGTGAGTCTGCACGACCCTAGCTTGGCCTTGGATTTGTTCCCGCGAGTGATCGGCTTGCGCGAGGGCAGAGTTCATTTCGACCTTCCATCCTGTCAAGTCAGCGAAAAGATGCTGGGCGAACTTTACCGGCTGGAAGAATGAGGCGAAGCTTAGTTCTGATCAGCATCGGCTTACTGGGCTTCATCGGCTATTGGAGTTTGGGCTTGGAGTTGGGGCAGATATTGCCACGCGGTCAAGGCTTTCAAATTGCCAGGGATTTTCTTTCCGCAGCGTTTACACCTGCCTTGGATTATGAAGCTGAGTTTGTGCCAGCCGGGAGCCCATCCTTTCTTTGGGTAATTGGAAATGGTTTTCAGAGAACCGTTATTTTTGCTGGCGCCGCTTTGAGCTTGGCGTTGATTCTAGGCTTACCATTGGCGGTACTTGCTTCGGGCTTAGTTCCTACATCCATCCGCATTCCTACGCGACTATTCATTGCTGGCATGCGCTCGGTTCATGAATTGCTTTGGGCCGTTGTGTTCCTGGCTGCCTTTGGATTGAATAGCGCTGGTGCCATCATCGCCATTGCCATTCCGTATGCGGGCACTTTGGCCAAGGTGTTTTCGGAAATGCTTGATGAGGCGCCGCAACGCAGTTATCAAGCTTTGATCGGCGCTGGCGCTTCGCGCAGTCAGGCCTTTTTTGGCGCACTCCTCCCGACCGCCGGTCCCGACATGGCCGCTTATGCCTTTTACCGCTTTGAGTGCGCTCTACGTAGCTCCGCCGTACTTGGCTTTTTTGGCTACCCGACGCTCGGCTATTACCTGCGGCAGTCATTCGAGAATCTGCACTACCGTGAAGTGTGGACGTGTTTATACGCCATTTTGTTTGCGGTATTAATTCTGGAAACTTGGAGCGGCAAATTACGCCGCAGGTTGGTGGCATGACCACGCAGCAACCAAGTTCACCTCCACTTGCGAACGATGCGGCATCCGCGCAACGTTTGGCCGAGTTGCGCCGACAGCGACCGAAAAGCCGATTCTTGCGTTGGAGCATGATTGCCTTGCTCTTGCTCGGCCTTTACTCCTGGTTCAGTGGTCAAATTCAAGTTGCCGAGCTGTTTACCATTCGTCGCGCCAGCAATTTAAAACGCTTTTTAACCCAAGACGCGATGCCTAAACCGCTGCGCAACCTGGCAGAGGGCGAATCTGGCTTCGCCGCGCTGATGCAATGGAGTAGCGATCTTTGGAACGATTTCGGCCTGCTGGCTTTGACCACTACGTTCTGGATTTCCATATTGGCCATGGTCTTGGCTGGCGCTTACGCAATGTTGACCAGCCCGCTAGGCGCTCGCACCTTGATGCATGAAGATCCATTCGTCGGCGCCCAGCGTGGTTTGCCGTGGCGCATCGCCAGTGCCAGTGTCCGCGGCATGGCCATCTTTTTGCGCGCCATCCCAGAATACATTTGGGCTTTCCTTTTGATATCCATGCTGGGCCCTTCAGCATGGCCGGCAGTTTTGGCGTTGGCGATCCACAACGCTGGCATCATGAGCCGCCTTGGAGCAGACACGATTGAAAACTTGCCGCCGCAATCTTTGCGCGCTTTGCGATTGTTGGGCGGAACTCGAAGCCAAGTGGTCATCGGCGGTGTCTTTTCGATGGTGCTGCCGCGTTTTTTACTGTTCTTTTTCTATCGGTTCGAGACCTGTGTGCGAGAAGCCACCATTTTGGGCATGCTCGGCGTTTTTTCGTTGGGCTATTGGGTCGACGATTCGCGTTCGCGCGGCCGCTACGACGAAATGCTGTATTTGATCGCTTTGGGCGCACTATTGGTGCTCCTCGCCGATTTAGTTTCCTGGTTTGCACGCAGTCTGGTTCGTGACGCGGGCACATCGACGAATACCAAATTCAAAGATCCTGCTGAATCCAGCCGCGGAGACTGATAAGGTTCGCCATCATGGCAGTGCTTCAATCATTGCTTGGCATCCTAGTCATCATTGGGTTCGGCTGGCTGATTTCGTTAAATCGCAAGCAAATCCGATGGCGCCCAGTATTGATGGGCTTGGTATTGCAATGGCTGTTGGCCCTATTGGTATTAAAAACTCCCATGGGCGAAGAGTTTTTTGACGGTGCACAGCGCTTGTTCAAAGGATTGATCAACGTCGCCAAATTGGGGGCAAAGGAGGTTGTAGGCAGCTCCGGTTTAGGGTTGGAAGGCACTGCCCCAATGCTGGCATTGCTGATATTAGTGACGGTCATTTTCTTTTCGTCGCTGTTTTCGATTTTGCACCATCTAGGCGTGGTGCGCTTGATTGTCGGCGGCATGGCCAAGGTGATGGCGCGTTTAATGGGTACATCGGGCGCCGAATCGACCAGTGCAGCAGCGAATATTTTTGTCGGCCAAACGGAAGCACCGTTGTTGGTGCGACCTTATTTGCCGACCATGACGCGCAGTGAAATTGGCGCGATCATGACGGTTGGGTTTGCCACCGTTGCTGGTGGCGTTTTTGCTTTGTACGTCGGCATGTTGCAGGACACCGTGCCGGGTATCGCAGGTCACTTATTGGCCGCCACGGTGATGTCGGCGCCGGTAGGTTTGGGTTTTGCCAAGCTGGTTTTTCCTGAAACCGAGGAGCCGCAAACCCTCGGCAAAGACGTTACTCAGCCCGAGTCCGAATACGCAAATTTAGTCGATGCAGCCGCTAGTGGCGCCGCCGACGGCATGCGTTTGGCGCTGAATATTATCGGCATGCTGATTGCGTTTTTGGGTTTGCTTGAATTAGTGAACTGGATATTAGATTGGCTTTGGGATGGTCAAACTTTGCAAAACCTACTCGGCTATGTAATGGCACCGGTGGCATGGCTGTTGGGAGTACCCATGCACGAAGCGCGCGACGTCGGCACTTTGCTGGGGGTCAAAATCGCGGTGAATGAATACATTGCCTACGGCGACCTGATGAGTGAGGATTTGGCAGGCCTCAGCGATCGGTCGCGGATTATTGCGTCGTACGCGTTGTGCGGCTTTGCCAACTTCAGTTCGATCGCCATCCAGATCGGTGGGCTCGGCGGTATGGCACCCAAGCGACGTGGCGAAATTAGCAGTTTGGGACTACGCGCGATGGCCGCCGGAGCCTGCGCCAGTTTCCTGACCGCGGCTACGGCAGCCATTTTCTTGGGTTGACGGTTTACTGCTCGGTGCCGTGGTGCAACTTCACCGATCCATTTGAGGTGTCGACCTTCAGGTGGGAATCGGTTTCGTCGAATTCTTTGAGGCGCGGACCGTAAACGCGGATCTTGCCGTTAGAGGTACGCCCGGATAATGAGCAGTCCAACTCGCCATCGCATTTGATTTCGATGTTGCCGTTGGAGGTGTCCAAATAACCCTGGCCTTTCCAATCGGCAGGCAATTCAATGCGAATACTGCCGTTGGAGGTTCTCAACTCGAAGTCATTGCTATCGCCGGAGTAATAAATCGGTCCGTTTGAAGTTTTGGCCTCAATGTCCTCGGTGCTTTGACTCACCAAATGAATGCTGCCGTTCGAGGTGCGCAGGTTTACCTGGCCGGAACTGGCAGTCACGGTGATGGAACCATTCGATGTCCGCACCTTTGGCGATGGGAAGGCAGACAAAGTTTCGACGCTGCCGTTTGCGGTATTGATATCGATGGCCACACCCTCTGGCAGGGTCAAATTCAACGCCGCGCCGACGTTATTGGTGCCCAATCTAGCGTGCCGTGGCACCGAAATGGTCATTACGTCGCCGTCAATGGAGGAGACCACTTTCATCTGATTTACGTTCTCTTCGGCCTCTTCCAAGGTGTGGCCGGTGGCGTAAAACCTAGCTTTGCACTCGACCTCGGAGGAAGAGCTTGTGGACAGCTCAACTTTGCCGTTGTAAGTCTCCACTTTGATGAGATTTACGCCGCCAGAAGTGAAGGTGAAACTGTCCTCTAGCTCGGCGCGTACGCGGCCGTTAAGCACAAAAGCACAGGAAGACAGCAGGAGCAAAGGCAGCAGCAAGTAGCGCATGATGATGGGAAGTCTAGTGACCTGTAGGATTTAGGGCGCGGCGGGGGCATACTCTGAGCATGAAAGCAGAGCAGCAGTGCCTGGGCCAGATTTCGAATTCGCTTCATGTGACCCTGGGCGCCCCCCCTCAGGTTGCAGTAGTTTTGGGCTCCGGTTGGAAAGAGCGCGCCGCAGATTTATTAACCGACGTCACCGAGTCCGCGCTGGCCGCGTTCGAGGGGTGGCCGCAACCCAAGGTTCAAGGCCACGGTGGTGAAATCAAAGTTGGCACCTGCGACGGCCGTCGGGTGGCTTTGGTGGGCGGCCGAGTGCACAGTTACGAAGGCTATGAGGCGCGTGAAATAGTGCGCGGAGTGAGGGCGCTGATTGCATGGGGTGTACCAAATATTCTGTTGTTGAATGCGGCCGGCTCTTTGCGCAGCGACTTTCCACCCGGGACTTTGATGGTGCTGAGCGACCACATCAACCTGGGCTTGCCGAATCCGTTGGCGTCGGACCAGGACCCGAGCGGAGTTGCGAAATTCTTGAACTTAGTCGGCCTTTATCATCCGGACTGGCGTCAGGATTTGGCACAAGCCTGTCCGCAATTGACCAGCGGGGTTTACGCGGGCTTACCCGGGCCGAATTACGAAACCCCTGCTGAGGTTTTGATGCTGCAGACCCTAGTCGCCGGTGTCGTCGGCATGAGCACTGTGCCGGAAGCCCTTGCTTGTAAGGCAGCTGGGGCCGACGCTGGTGTGATCTCTTTAATAACGAATTACGCCGCCAACCTGCATGAACCGTA
>JACNIZ010000297.1 GCA_014382805.1 Planctomycetota bacterium | reverse complement strand
GGAAACTGGCCCCTTTTAGTGGCCCAAAATTTTCCAAGATTTAGTAACTAAAGTTGACCCAGATCGTCTTCCTGGTAGACCCGAAATCTGCCAGGATCAGCCGTGTTTAATCCACCATTTTGCCCAATTCTTGATTGCCCAACTCATTCCCATAAAATCGCGTTTACTTGGCGAAAAAGGGGATTTTACTCGCGCAAATGTGATGGTAGGAGAGTTAGAAGGTACAGCTGTAATACCTGCAATCATAGGTTCAGCGCACAGACGTTTAAAACTGATTTCAGGTGGCGAAAGCCAAAGCTGCATTTCCGATTATTTGACCTATTTATTTCAAAGGTGACCATTCGACAAATGGCACGCATTACCAGAGTTCGTCGCCCCACGGTTGAACGGAGGTTGTTACGCCTGGGACAAACTTGCAAGGATTTTCATGCTCAGGTTCTCAACCAATTGAAAGATCGAGGAGGAATCCGAGGAATCTTCCAGTTGGACGAGCTCGAAACCTATGAGCAAAATCGACGACTGTCCCCTGTAACTATGCCTGTTTTGATCGAACGATCTAGCTACTTTGTTATCCACGGCGAAACAGCAGCTATGGCGGCCCGCGGCGGATTGTCTAGCGGATGGGAAAAGAAAAAGAAACGGCTTGAAAAAAGCCGGGGAGTTCGAAAATCTGGGTCGTCAAATTCGGTTCGGAATTCATTAAAGCGGCTGAGGGAAATTCATAAACCCAGTGTCGGTATTCATTTGCAAACCGACCAAAAGGCAAGCTATCGCACAATATCTCGGGAAATTTTGAAAGATCAGCTTCAAAGCCATTCCACAACTTCTTCAAAAGCCAAACGAGACAAGGACAATTTACTATTTCCGATCAATCATACCTTTGCCATGATGCGCGATTCTATTTCAAGGCTGGTCCGAAGGACTTGGGCGGCGTCGAAATCTCGGTTGCGACTGGAGACGCATTTCTGGATTTGGGTGGCCTATCGCAATTACATACGAGGCGTTACTGTCCGCACAAAGACAACGCCCGCTCAAGCCTTGGGTGTGCTCGTGCGGGCGTGGGGTAGGGTTGATTTATTGCGCTGGAAGTGGCCCCAGATCGGTTTGACCGAGGGCCACTAAAAGGGGCCAGTTTCCTTAATGGCCGCCGCTGGCACCGCACCGTGCACGCGCTGCAACCAATTTTGCAAGTTGGGCCACCTTGCCAAATCAATTTGCAAAACCGGAGGCAGGCCTAGAATTTGAGTTTGGTCCAGACTGGCAGCCAAGCTCAAATCGGCGCGAGAAATGGCCTGGCCACAGAAATAGGTTTGCTCGCCAAGGAAATCAGAAAGCAGTTGCAAACGCTCTGCAAGTTCGCGCTGCACCACCTCAAGCGGCTTCAGTCCAGTGCCCTGACCATCCAACCGCGACTTGACTTGACGGCGCACAATCGGCGCAACGATCAAACGCAATGGAGCCGGCAAAGTGCCAAACACGGCTTGCTTCAACCAGGCAAAGCCCTGAATGTCGACCCAGCGCAAATAAACGCCGTAGAAATAAAGCACCTCATCGACCCAGTCTTCTAATAACAAACATTGGGCGCGCAATTTAGGATCCTTCGGCAGTAACGGCGGCTCGGGTTGAATGCGATCGAGCTCGGTGAGTATGTCGCTGCTGTCAACAAAAACCTCGCCGTCGACCTGCAAAGAAGGAAGCCGCCCACGAGCATTAAAGCGCTTAACGTCCTTCGGCGATTTGCAGTTATAGGTCTCATATTCCAAGCCCTTGAACTGCAACGCCATGTGAACCTTGGCGCATGGAGGCGAAAGAGTGAGTATGCCGTTAGTTCCGGCATACTGAATCAATTTAATTTTCGGTGAGATCATGGCTAAAGAAGGTGCTCTTTATACCACTGCAACCATTCTTCCGTGGTGCGTTCCTTATCGTCTCCAGCCAAACGAATGAGATGGCGTTGCACCAGTAAACGTAAGGTTTCTGGCACTTTGCATATTTTGATCGTGGACGCCCCTTCCAAATACTCACCGTCCATTTCGCCGCCGGATGAAAACGCGACCTCTAATTGCAACAAATTACGCGGCGCCCGTCTATCGACGACCACCTGAATGGCGTGGTCGGCAAACTGAAACTTCTTTGGTGCCAACTTGCCCACCGCACTCAAAAAGATTGCAAACGGCTTGGCCGCATATTCCGGCATTTCCAAGGCCAAATTTCGTGCCGCAACCAACCGCAATGAATCCGACGCCCGCAGTAACGCCCTCACCCAATACTCTCGCGCCGAAACCGTGCGCAAAATCGCCGCCGACCGTGCCGCCCGGTCCAAACAAACCACATCGCCGTAAAGGCTCATCATTTGTACTTGCGCGCCCAAATACGGATCGGCCATCATTTGCACTTCCATCACATGCAACGCAGCGCGATGCAGCAAAGGATCCCGATCGCGGATAGCTTTGCGCAATTGCACCTGAGTCAATTGGCGATCGCCGACGCCATTTGCCGCTGGCATTACTTCCGACGCCAACCGACCGCTGAACAACAACTTTGCCGGCCCCTCGACCTCTTGCACTCGCTGCCACAGCCAATCCACGCGCTGATCTTGGGTCATACCCTTCGGCACCGGATCCAAACGGGCGCCCCAGTCCTCAAGCCCACGCAGCGCGACGCGGATTTCGTCGGGCCAATTGCGTTGCATGGCGGCTCGGGAAACTTCGATCAGCCCACTGATTTGACCGTTATCGCGGCAAACGGCAATGGCTTCGAGCAAGGAAGCCGTCGAACTGGTGCTTAGCGTGGTCGCCCAAGTGCGGTCGCGGCTGCGCTGGAAGCTGAATTCAACTGGGTCGGTACCGGTGCGGTAAAGGCCATAAGGGGTCTCTACAATTAACGCACCTTTGGCCACTTGGCCCAACGATTCGACCTGCACGCCCTGCGAGGTCATCGCGATCCAATCCTTGGGCGGACCGGTCGGGTTCAGGGTTTGCTGGGGCAGTAGAAGCAGGGAAAGTCCTAGGGCAGAAAGGAAGAGCATGGCTAAATGAGGTAGTCGCGGGGAAGTTCTTAGCAACCGACCCTTTTGAACCCCATGCTAACCGTTACCCTGGAAACCATGCTTGGCATCCTTCCAAGGCTCCGCGCGGCGGGTTTGGCGCTGGCCCACGCTCTGGCGCTGGCTGCCCTCACTCTGCTGCTCGCCGCTCCCGCTCAGACCGCCCAAAGTCGCGGTAAAAAGAAACTGCCGGACCCTAGACCGTTCAGCGAGGCAGGCATCGTTTCGCAAGAAGTGCAAGCGGTCGGCGATCCGGCGCTGCGGGTTTTCGCTGAGTCTTTCCCGGGCAAAGAATGGCTTTATCTTGAGACCGACCACTGCCGCTTCGCAAGCTCCTTAGGCGAACTCAGCCTAGGTAAAAAAGATCGCAAACGCCTGGCTCCAGAATTGGACCTACTACGACTTTACTTTCCCAAATTGCCGCTACTGCCAAAGAAGCTGACGGCCGAGCAGTATTTATTTTTGATGGGCATGCGGATGGAAAAACTCTACCGCGATGTGCAGAAGGTTTTGCAAGTCAGCGACGCCGACTTCCCGGCCAGCCGCGCTGCTCAACGCGGCGAAGGTGCCTATATGGGCGACGGCCCCTACCTCGGCGAACGCGAAAAATTCGATTTCATCCTGCACCGTGAAATGCGCACTCATGAAGAATTCGCTTTAGAACAACGCGGCGTAAATGTGAAAGACTCGGCCCGATGGCACAACCGCGCGCCATCAAAAATGATCCTGTCGATGCCTTGCCATGATTCAGATTTAAGCAAGGATCAATGGCTGTGGCCGCATTTAGCGCATAACGCAACTCATATGATGTTGGACGGCTATAAGTTTTTCGCCTACGACATTCCACTGTGGTTGACTGAAGGCTTCGCCTTATATTTTGAAAAACAAATCGAGCCGGATTCTTGGACCCGCGAAGGCGGTGAGGGTGTGTTCTTTGAACGCGAGCGCTCCAAAGACTGGGCTGGCGACGTGCGCAAGTTAGGCCAGAAACAAAAACACGCTAAAGTCACCAAGTTAATGCACGCCAAAGGGCCAGCGGATTTGGATCGAGATGCGCATTTAACGATCTGGTCGATGACGAATTTCTTGATCGAAAAATACCCCGATCAATACGCCCAGCTATTGGGCACCTTGAAAGCGCAATTGGATGAGCAGGGCTACCCCACGGGCCGCGGCATGCTGGATCTCCAGCGCAAGCAGTTCAAAGAAATTTGGGACTGGACGCCGATGCAACTCGAAGAAAAATGGCTACTTTGGGTGACCGGCAAGGACGAGGAAGTTGTCGAAAAATAGCTGCTGTAGCAAGGATTCAGAGTTTCCCTACATCCAAGTCAGCAAAGTAATTGCCACGGTAGCCACGACGATACTCAAACCCGAGCCCACTAGCATGAAATCCTTCGGCTTATAACCTCCGATAGAAACCACCATTAAGTTGCATTGGTGAGCAAAGGGCACGATAAAGGCGCAACTACAGCCGAAAGCGACGGCCAAGAGCGCGCTGCTCGGTTTCATTCCCAAGGCTTCGGCGGCGCTAGCGGCAACCGGGGTCAAAATGACCGCAGCGGCGGCGTTGCTACAGGTGGTGCTCACCAAAGCGGCCATTAAGTAGAGTCCGGTTAGCACCCCTGGAATGCCCAAATCCGGGGCCAGTTGCACCAGACCATTTGCAACCATTTGGGCGACGCCGTGACGTTCGAGCGCAATGCCCAAAGGAATCGTGCCAACAATGAGGGCCAACACCCGCCATTCCATAAAACTGCCGGCGCGTTCGGCGGGAACGGCCTTGGTCAGCACCATCATCAGTGCCCCGGCCATCGCGCTCATTGCAAGTGGGGCCAAACCTAACAAGGGCGGCAGCAAAGCGATGGCCAAACAAAACACAGCCACTGGAGCTTTGGTGAAATCGCGGACGTCGGCAGGGCGGGTGACGAGCACTAGGTCGTCACCGCCTTCAATTTTGCGTACTCGGTCCAAGGGACCGGCCAGCAACATCGCGTCGCCGGGTTCAAGTTGCAGGTTGGCGAGATCACCGGTTAATGCTTCGCCGCCGCGCCAAATAGACATTGCGCTGACGCCAAATTCGGAACGGAAATTGATCTCGCGCAGCGTTTTGCCAATCATGCTAGAGCGCGGTGGAATCGAAATTTCGGCCATCGCAAAACCGTGGTCCAAAACTTTTTCTACCTGGTGTTCGCCGGGTAAACCCATGCGCGAATGGGTGTCTTCTATGAGACGCCAGCACTCCAACTCCGGGCCTTCTATATACAAATCGTCGCCGCGCAAAAAGCGGTAATCCGGCCCCGGCATAAACCAACGTTCACCAAAACTGCCGCGCCGCGAAACCGCCAAAACTGCCAACTGATAATCGCGACCCATGCCGGCTTCCACCAAGCTCTGTCCAATCAAGTCCGAAGCTTGGCCGACGCGGACCCGCGCCAAGTTGCTCGCCAAACCATAATCCCGCACCAACTGCTCCGGCATCGCCGACGCCGAGCCAGCGCCCGCTTCATGGTCCGGAATTAAGCGCCGTCCGATGGTCAGGATGTAAATAATTCCAGCCGCGGCGATTGGCATGCCGATCATCGCAAATTCAAACATGCCGAGCGGTTCACCAGTGGTGCGCTCCAAATAATCGGACACCAGTAAGTTCGACGAGGTGCCTATCAGAGTCAAGTTACCGCCCAAAATGGCGGCAAAACCCATCGGCATCAAAATTCGGGACGGCGGGATACTGGCACGGCGGCCGAGGGCGACGACGACCGGCAACAACACGGCGACGGTTGCAGCATTGCTCATAAAAGCCGACAAAACGGCGACCACGGTACACACCAAAGCCAAAATTGTGATTTCGGAAGTGCCGCCGGCTCGTTGCACCAAGCGCGCCAACCACGCAGCCACACCGCTTTCTTGGATGCCGGCACTGAGTACAAAAACAGCAGCAATTGCGATCACCGCATGGTTGCCAAATCCCGAAAGTACTTCCGACGGATTCGGAACCGCGCCAGTGAAATACAAAGCCACTGGAATGGCCAAGGCAACGATCTCCAAACGCAACCAACGGGTCAGAAAAAAGATCGCGGAAACGATCAAAATGATCAGGGAGACCCAGGCGTGGTAGCTCATGCGTGCGTATTGAAACGGTTGGCGACCGTCTTGGCGCAGAGTTTAGCACGCCTGCGTTAAAATCTGACGGTGCCGCACACCCGCCTCATTCAAGTCTTGCAAAGCCTGGAGTTCCTTGGCTCGGTGATGGAACGCCGTATGTTCGGCGGCTACGGACTTTATTTTGACGGCTGCTTTTTCGGCCTGATTCACGGCGGTGGCGACTTCTTCCTAAAAGCCGACGCCGCCAATTTGGGAGATTTTGAGAAATTTGAAAGCCATGCATTCAACCCTGATCCAAACAAAAAGGCGATGGGCTATTGGTCGGTGTCGGATGAGTTATTGGCTGACCAAAAAGCATTCGAGAGCTTGGTTCAGGAAGCGGTGCGGCTGGCGCGTGTAGCCAAAAAAGCTAAGGAAGCTCTGATTCATTCGGGCGAGTGAGGCTGTGAGTGGAAATCGTTAGATTCAAGGCGCGAATCGAAGGCTGTAGCCTCGCTACAGCCGAGATGAAGCAACGCCGAAGCTGGCGATTTACGCCGCAGACTCGCCGATCGGAATGAATCAGAGTTTCCCTAA
>JACNIZ010000236.1 GCA_014382805.1 Planctomycetota bacterium | reverse complement strand
ACTGGTCGGTAGAAGCCCCCGCTAACTCAGAATCGCTGTAATTTACCTTGAAGCCAACTTCTTGATCCGCTTGATAGAAAGTGCCGTAAGCGCCCTCCACGGTTAGATCAGTGGAATCACCGGCCGGAGTGCTCATATCCGCGTAGGAAAAAGCCACCGCAGTCCGAGTCATGCCCGGCTTCAGGTGTTGCTGGGTGGTTTGACAGGACGGCAAAAGCATGGCGCCGGTCAAAGCAGCGAGTAGGACGATTTTCATGGGTTGTGATTGACCTGGGCACCACAGCGGGTGGGGCCGGTTTCAGGTTGCGGCAGCGTACTACACCTTCGGGTTGTTGCAAAACTCGGCTTGTTTGATCCATCCTGTGAGTTAGAGAGATCCGCAACAACTGTTTGTGCCATTGCGAATACCATGAATTTGACCGGATTTCCCAATGAGAGCGACCTAGATGGTTACCGGATTCAATCCGAATTCTGCAAAACCATGGGCCACCCCATTCGATTACAAATATTGGATGCTTTATGCCAACAGCGAGGTGAAGTTGCCTCGGCTCGGCTATTGAAATTGACAGGTATCCCTAAACCGAGCTTGTCACAGCATTTAAGTAAGATGCAGGCCGCTGGTTTGGTGACCACCCGCCGCGCTGGACGGTTCCTGTTTGTGGAATTGGCATGTCCAGAGGTCGGCGAGGCTTGTGCACAAGTCCGGCGCGCACTCAAGCGTAGCTTTCAAGACCGCTCTGCCCGAAACGCAGACACCGAACAACCCAAGTCAGCAGTGCCGACTTGGGTTGCAGTCTAATTCAGAACTTATTGAATGGTCACTGTAAGGACATTCGAAGTCAGGCTGTTTTGGCATGCTTGCATGTAAACAGTGACGCCAGAGGTACCTGGTGGAACCATCTCATTCCAGAAGCAGTTGCCTAAGCCGTCGGTCATTTTCATCGAACCAACTTGAGTGGCAGCGGCGATATCCAAAACCACATTCAATGGTGGTACCGGGGTGGAACCAAGCGAAAGACCGTAAGCCAAGAAGGTGGCAGAATTGGCTTGACCGGTGGCGACAGAAAAGATCGCATTCGAGCCTGCAACTACAGCACCTGATGTCAGCGACATGCCTGATTGGGTCGGAGCATAGGCGTCGAGGGTGCCGTCGATGCTGAGGTCTACCCAGTTGCCCATGCCATCGTCACTGCTGAAAGTTACGTCGATTGCGGAGTGCAAGCTGACAGTGCCACCGGACTCACTGAGGTTACCAGTAATAGGAGTGGGATCGGTTGGATCATAGTCCGCCAAATTGGAAACCTCGGTAGAGCCCACCAAAGGGATGACGGTAACCGTTCCGGCGATTGGGGTTAGAACGATGTCAGTGGCAAAGTTACCGGCGCCATCGACTGCAAATTGGGGCGTGGAGGCAGTGTATTCTGCATCGTCGATATAGATAGTTGCGAGCGGCGGCAACCAACTGAAGATGTTCGGAATCTCGGCCTTGATCCGTGCCGGATCGGTGAACATTAAGCCACCATTGACCTCGCCAGTGGCAAAGGGACCGCCGCCTGGAGTCAGCAACATTTCCATGGTGCCATCCATATTAAACCGCGGTGGTTTGCCAACAATGCGGCCACTGCTGGAATTGCCGCTGAAATTGAAATTGCAGGTGTTGACGTCCAGGTCCATGGTGTATTGGGACTGGGCGTCGGCGTTGACGGCGAAAGCGCCACCAAACAGCAACGAGGTAATTGCGAGTATGCGTATGCTCTTCATCTTTATTTGTGGGGGAGGAAGTTTCCAGGGGGACTTCTACCCTAACAGATTATGTTCGAAATCGACGATCAGGGGTGAGTGGTCGGAAAAGCGCTCATCTTTAAAAACCGTGGCAGATTGGGCCTTTGCGGCTAGGTCAGGCGTGCAAATCTGGTAATCAATGCGCCATCCGGTGTTGTTGGCCCAGGCCTGGCCGCGGTTGGACCACCAGGTGTAGCATTCGCCTTCCGTTTCGGGATGGAGGCAGCGATATGCGTCTGCCCAGCCGGAAGGGCCTAGCACTTGGTCCATCCAGGCGCGTTCTTCGGGTAGAAAACCGGAATTTTTTTGATTTCCGCGCCAGTTTTTCAAGTCAATCTTCTGGTGGGCAATATTCCAATCGCCGCAAACGACGACGTGCTTGGTTTCCTGGCGCTGGACCTCCATCCAGGCTAAAAACTTGTCCATAAACTTGTATTTGAAATCTTGGCGCGGGTCGCCGGAGGTCCCAGAGGGTAGGTAAAGGCTAACCACTCGTAAATCGCCATAATCTGCGGTCAGCACCCGCCCCTCGTCATCGAACTCGGGCGCGCCGATGCCGTGAAGAATGGCTTTAGGCTTCGTTTTGAAATAAAGTCCGACGCCGCTGTATCCCGGTTTTTGGGCAGGCAAATATTCGGCCAGCATGCCGCCTGGCTTCTTCATCGCCTTGGTCAGCTGATGCTCCTGAATGCGGATCTCCTGCAAGCAGATGACGTCGGCATTTTGCTCGGCGACCCAATCCAAAAAACCTTTGCGGACGGCGGCTCGCAAGCCGTTGACGTTGACGGTGATGATGCGCATCGGCCTAATTTGTAGGGCAGGGCAAACCTAACTCAGCCAGTTGTTTTTCAATTTGCGGTTGCCAGCCTCGATTGGCCGCTGGGCTGGCCGGGCTGGGGTGCAGAATGGTGGCGGTCGGGACGTTCATTCCTGCCAGCGCAATTTTTGCTCGCTGCTCGGCGAAACGGCCGATTCCGATCACCCGTTTAGGCTTCAATTCGGTGACGAAGCGGCGCAAGGCTTCGTCGCATACATCAAATAGGAGTTGTTTTTCTTCAATTGGGAGCTTGTCAGGGGTTCGATTGCGCCCAGTCTCTTCTAAGAAGGCGAGCGGGCAAAAATTGTAAACGAAAAACTGTTTAAAGAACTTTTTCGGCGTGCGGTAGCGCTGCTCGGCCCAGGCCCA
Source organism: Planctomycetota bacterium (assembly GCA_014382805.1). Classification (GTDB taxonomy): domain Bacteria; phylum Planctomycetota; class UBA1135; order UBA1135; family UBA1135; genus JACNIZ01. Next base: position 30,584 of record JACNIZ010000236.1, on the reverse strand, counting down.
AAGACGTCGGCCGGAGACTTCGGAGCGCGAGCAATCCAGCCCCAAAATAGGTCGCTTTTGGTGCTGTTCCAGCGGGGCGATCACTTGGCCGCGAATTTTTAACCAGTTACGCACTGCAGCGACTTCACCGAAGGGCACGCCGGTTTGGGCCATTCCCCAAGGTCCAGGATTCATGCCTAATAACAAGGCATCAGCATTGGGTTGCGCGAGGTCCAAGTACGCGTGGTGCAGGGCACGGGCATAGCTCAAGGGGTTGTAAACCCAGGTCACCGGTGGCCGGAATTCCAGGGCGTCGACCTGATCCGACAACTCATCGCTGATCTTCTGCAAGCGCATCGCGGGAGTGTACGCTAGCCAGCATGGAGCGAGTACTAGAACCCGAGGTCATGGACACTGTGGAAGAAGCGGAAGCCTATGACGCGATGGATCACACCGAAGCCAATCAGAATTTTGTCCGCCGCCTGTTGGATTTGGGCGCGGTAGGTAAGGTGCTAGATATCGGCACTGGACCGGGCACAATCCCGCTCTTACTTTGTTCGCAACATGCTTCCTGTGAAGTGGTTGGAGTGGACCTATCGACCGAAATGCTGAAATTGGCAGAAGAGCACCGTCAGCGTTCCGAGCACGCAAGTCGAGTTCGCTTTCAGCTCGCCGACGCCAAGGGGCTGGGTTTTGCCGACCATAGCTTCGATTGCGTTTGTAGCAATACCATCTTGCATCACATCCCCGATCCAGGGCCTTTTTTGGCCGAGGCGTGGCGGGTTTTGAAGCCAGGCGGTGTGCTGCTCATACGGGATTTATTTCGACCTCATACTGCCGCCGAGGCCGATCAATTGGTTCAACTCCACGCCAGCAAAGAGCCGCCCTTGAGCCAGCGCCTTTTCCGTGACAGCCTAGGTGCCGCTTTTACCCCGGATGAGCTGGAAAAGATGGCTTTTCGGGCCGGATTGACTGATTTTCATGTAGTCGTCGATTCTGACCGGCATATGTCGTTGCAGACCTCCGCTAGGCATTAGACTAGAGTTTGGCACCCTCGAGAGCAGCACTTGCCTGCTGCCCGGCTTGTTCGATTTCGAACATTCAGCGCGGACTCGCGCAATTCCCTCCCAGGACCGGCCGGGCTATGCTGGTACAGCATTTGCGGTTAAGTCGGTACCTAACAAAGCTGCGAATTAATCGCATAGCCAAAAGGAAAGCAATGGCGTCCAAAATTCTCTCAACTCTTAGCACGCTGACTGTCGTCGGCGCGCTCTTTGTGCTGCCCTCTTGCGGAGGAGGTTCTGGCACCAATGCTGGTGGCCAAGGGTCCTCCGGCAACTTTTTGCTCCAATCCACCAATATGGGTGACGGGGTTACCTGGGAATTGAATAAGTTGGTCCAGCTGACCTTCAATAACCCGGTCGACATGGATACCGTTCACTTTGGAACCATCCTTTTCAGTTCCAAGGACGTGAATCAACCAGTGACCGGTTCTTTTGAAAGTGATTCAGAAGATCCACGCACCATTTATTTCCGCCCGACTTGCCCCACAGCGAACGACAACTCCAACGGTGGATTTGTACCTGGCGGCTACACCTACACGCTGAGCATTCCGACTTCCACGAAGTTCGGCGCCGAGGTTCTGCGGGATAAGGATGGTCGAGCACTCAAGCAAGGGGTGACCCGCAGTTTCACCTCGCCGACTGGTGCAGGCTCCAGCTTGTTTTTGGATTACGTCGATGGACCCCCAACTCTGCTTTCCAGCCCATCCATCGAATGGCCCAAAGGACTTAACTTTTACAACGATCCGGAATCCTCGATTCGATTCCATTTCAATCAGGCCATCGACGCCCGAAACCTGAATCTGAACTTATTAAACCTGTACATCCTCTATGCCGACGGTGAGATCGGTACCGCAGGCGAAGACGTTTTCCCGGTAACGAACCGACTGCCGGGTTCCATCCGCATTGAGGAAAATTGTGTTTCTACCGGCGCAGTTGTGTTGTTTGAAATTGCAGGATTGCTGCCACCTAACCGCAAGTTGCAAGCAATCATCAAGCGTCAATTCACCGACATTGCCGGTCAAGGAAACTTCGCTGATTTGCTACCTGCGACCCATACCACTCCAACTATTGCAAAAGCACTTGGCGATTCCAGTGTGGACTGGTCTGCCAACGAGGTGACCGATGAGTATCAAGAGTTCTTTGAGAACTCGACGCGTTTGGATTTGTCCGCCGCCTTGCCGCTGCCTTCGGCAACGATCGAAGACGGCTACGTGCAAGCGAGTTTTGATTTCCCTGGTGAATTTACGACTAAGGACTTTTATCTGGACTCTGGCTACACCGAGATTTCCACAAACTCACAGACCTTCTTTACCGACTCCGGTAATACGACCCATACTGTTTTGAATGGTGTCATTAGTTGCCGCAACTTTACCATTGAAGCCGACAGTGAATTACGTGCACGTGGGTCCAACCCATTGGTGGTCTACGCCACTGGCACGGTGACCTTGGACGGCATACTAAACGTTTCCGGTAACAATGCGATCTGGCCAACTGGACTGAATTCCCCGCAGCGCCCTGAAGGTGGTGCCAAAGGAGAATGTGGTGGTGGCACCGGTGGTACTTCGTCCCAGGAAGTCTTTCAAGAAACCTATCGCGGTTCATCCGGTGACGGTGCTTGGGGTTTTGAAGGCAATGGTGGCCAAGGAGGTGAAGGCGGCTTCAACCAAGAGCGCTACACCGATGCGAGTTACACCAAAGAAGCGGTAAGTAACACTGCAGCCGGGGGCGGTGGCGGTACTTTTGCGCTTACCGATAACGTCTCCATTTATTGGACGCGGTGGACGGAAGACGACAAGATGCCTTCGGTAGATAAAAACTTTACCATGGACCACCGTCTGAACTGGAACACTGCCACCGATCCGCAGTTGTCTGGTAGTCGTTTCGTTTACAACGTAGTTGGTGGCGAAGCTGGTGTGCGTGGTAGCTCGTGGGGTTCTACTGAAGAGGATCCGCTGAAGCCAAATGGTGTTTATGGAATGGAGGATGAGTCTCCTGACCTCATCTACCGGCCGACCAATGCTGCTGAAGCACAAGATGGTCAATCCGGCCCCTTTGTGGAACGTTATTCTGAGCCTTGGGATAACACTGCAACTCAGCCAAACCCGTTCAGTAACGACATTGCCGGTGGCAAGACTTTGGTGGCCGACACGGTGAACGAATTCCCACGCTTGCTGGGTCACCCAACCAAGGGCGCCGACGCCGGTTTGCCAGGGCCGTCCATATTCTCAAACGATGGCACTACTAGTAACGACTTCTGGGGTGTACGCGTAAACAACGACGGCTCCGTAACTCCTGGTGAGTTGCTGATCCCATGGGCCGGTGCCGGTGGTGGCGCGTCCGGCGATATGGTGATTTACGTGCGCGGCAATAACGGTGACGATCCGTTGACGGATAGCTTCCCGGAGCCGAACTTCCCTAACGGTAGGATTGACGTTTACCGTAAAGGTGCTCCAGGCGGCGGCGGTGGTGGCCAAGTTATGGTCATGGCAATTGGTGACATCGTCATCGGTGCTGCCGGCAAAGTATTGGCCCGCGGCGGCAACGGCATGGGTGGTGAGTCCATCGGATGGACTTACGGCCAGGTCAGTGGATCTGGCGGTGGCTCCGGTGGTCACATCGTGCTTAGCACGGCATCCAAGTTGGACCTTTCTGAAATTGACATCCTTGATTCTGGTCAAGGCGGCGACCAAAACTGGACCATTCAAGACGAAGACTTTTACGAGATTCCAATCGCAGGTGTTTACTTCACCGAAGTGTTGGTTGCTATTGGGGGTCGTCGTGGCTGGGCAATGTCGCAAGTGAATGACGCCGACTTAGGTTCTGGCTCCGTTATTGATGATGGCAATGAAACTTACGCCATCGGCCGAGGAGGTGCTGGCGGAAACGGCGTGGTTCAAATTCACGTTCCGGATCCGACGACTGACATCCTTTGGCCAGTATCTCGAGATTCTGAAATTAAGAATTACCTGCACAACGGCGACGTCAACAACAACGACTTAGATCGCGACCGTCTGGAAGAGATTTTGCGAGTCTTCGCTGCACCGAAGCCATACGCGCTGGTCCCCATTTTCTCTGCGAAATCCATGTTCCGTAGTAAGTGGGTTGATACCGGTTTAGCAGAATTACGTCAACCAAATGTAAGTCCACCGGTTGATTTCCCGAACTACACTAGTTCGATGCTGCAATTGATGGGCATCAACTCCAGCAATGGTTCTGTTGATGTCGATTCGGGCATGGTTTCCGCCTTGACGCAAATCGTCAGCGGCTCCGTTTCCGACAGCAGTCTGTTCGACTTCGAGGCGCAAATTGGCAATGCATCCACTGTCTTTGCTGGCTTGGAGCACTTCCTGCGTCAACCAAACCTGCTGCGTGGCTACGGCTTCAAACCAAATGAAGTGCTTTCCGCAAATCGCACCGTAGTGAGTGCCTCTTACAAAAAATCGACGGATACCTTGACCTTGCTCACCGATCCAGCCGACGGCTCGTTGTTGGTTGGCACAGGCTTGAATTGGGCGCTGCTTCCTCGGTTCTTCCGCCTTACTACTGGCGGTGTATTGGATGCTTTGCCAGCTGGCACTGGAGTCACCATTCAATTCCAAGGTGCCGAGCAATCTGGTGCAGGAACCAATGTGCCTGGCACGCCATTCCCGGACACCAATACTTGGACTTCGGACCTCAGCCAATTGCAAGGCTATCGTTTCATCCGCTACCAAGTGGTGTTCGATATCGACGCCCTGGCTTCCGGTGTGAACCTTGCCACTCCGCAGCCGTTGATTTCTTACTTGAAGATTCCGTTTACCTGGTAAACCTGGAATTCATTCAAGCTCAATCGCGGTGGTTCTGCAAAAGGACCACCGCGATTACGTCTATATACTCCACATCGGTGGTGACGCCCTCTAGCGTTTTCCCTTTTATATTTACGCGGTCCAGCGGCAACCCCAACCAGTTCGCAAGATTGGCCCGAATCTGAGCGCGATGGGGTCCAATTTTGGGCCGGTCACAATGAGCGGTTATGTCCGCCGATACAGGGTGCAGGGATTGAGCGGACAATAATTGCAAGGCCTCAACCAATAAATCCGCCGAGTTCGCGCCTTTCCATTGCGGGTCGGTATCAGGGAACAAAGTGCCGATGTCATCCAATCCGGCGGCGCCCAACAATGCATCAATAAGCGCATGCAAGATGGCGTCGGCGTCGGAATGGCCAAACGGGCCAACTTGGCAATCGATGGAAACGCCGCCCAATAGGCAGGGTCGACCTACCACCATGCGATGTCGGTCAGTGCCCAAGCCTATACGTGGAGCAGCCTCGATTTCGGATGAGGACGTGGTGGGTGTCTCATGCATGATCGGTGGACGCGGCGACGTGAAGCAGGCTTTCGGCCAAAGCCAAATCAGCTGGTGTGGTGAGTTTAAAGTTGCTCGATGGAGCGGCAACCAGCATCGGTGCGATCCCGGCGGCTTCGGCCAACATGGCTTCGTCGGTAGGTAAGTGATCGTGGTTTTGCTGCCAGTGGGTAAAAGCGCGCAGCAATAAATCGCGTTTAAAACCCTGTGGAGTTTGCGCGCACCACAAATTTTCCCTGGCCACAGTTTCGGCGACTTTGCCGCCCGCGGCTTCGCGTTTCAGAGTGTCGGCCAAAGGGTGGGCGGCCAAAGCTGCTCCGTGTTTACGCGTTGCAGCGGCCACGGCTTCGATGGTGGAAGCGGTAATCAATGCTCGAGCAGCGTCGTGGACCAAAACCACTGCGTGCTCGGCCATTTGGCATCCGGCCAGGCTCGATAGCCAGCGCTCAGCGCCGCCCGGGACTACCAAATCGGCGCCTAAATCCGCTGGCGTCATCTGCCACTGTTCTTGCAGGCGGAGGACGTCGGCGTCATTCATTACCAGGATGAGTTGCGCCACGCTGGGGCATTGCGCAAAAGCAGTCATGGAATAGTGCAGAACCGGTCGGCCAGCCAGAGGCAGCAAGGCTTTGTTTGTTCCGCCCATACGCCTACCTTGGCCTGCGGCAAGCACGACAGCGGTGATATCAGGGCTCATGGCCGGAGTTTAACAGGGCTGGCGCGGGGCTCATTCTGCCCAGCCGCCATGCTGTGAGTGAAAATACCTGCTCCAGCAGTTAGCATGAGGGAGTGCAACATCGCATTCTAGGCATTGATCCAGGCACTCGCGCAGTGGGATGGGCGGTGCTCGCCGCCGCTGACGCCACTCCTGTGCGCCTAGGAAGCGGAACGATGCACTTGGGAACATCCAAAGACCCCATTCCCGAGCGCCTGTTTCGGCTGCGCTGTGGCTTGCAGGAAATACTCCAGATTCACAAACCACGCCAGCTGACTCTCGAGGCAGCTTTTTTCGGAAAAAACGCTCGCAGTGCTCTGCGGATCGGCGAAGCGCGTGGAGTGGTCATGGTGACTTGCGCCGAACAGGAAATGGAAATCATCGAGTTGCCTCCGGCAGTGGTCAAACGCCGCATCGGCGGCGCGGGAGCAGCAACAAAGGAGCAAATCGCTCGATTGGTGGCTTTGCGGCTCGGCCTTGAGGACGGCCATGCCTTCGATACTTTCGACGAATCCGACGCCCTGGCGGTGGCTTTGTGCGGCTTAGATATGCAAATGCGGGTGGCTAGCGTGCCTGGTTTGGAGTTGACCGCTAGTGGCCGCAGCATGGCGTCGTCACGGAAAAATACTTTGCCACCGGGGGCTTCTTTGCAATGACTCTGCTCGCCGATGACTCGCAATTTGAGTTGATTCAGCAACTGTTGCAGAAGCCAGCCGCAGCCGAACCCGGACTGCTGTTGCGGGCCGAGCCGATCACCATGCGCAGCGGTAACCGTATCGATTTGCATGGCATAGATTTGCTTGGGCGGCCGTGCCTATTCGGTATGTTTCTCGAATTGGACGCCCAAGCATATGATTGGCTATTGGAGGTCATCACCAGTTTCCGCGACGGACTGGAGGGAGCCGACCCTATCTACCAGCGAGGTCGTGAGCCGCGTTTGTTTGTACTTAGCCACGCCTTGCGTTTGGAAGACTATTCGCGGCTGAGGTTTTTTGCGGAGAGCATTTCCATTCGGGCTTTCAGAATCGCCAAACTGACGACGTCATGGCAATTGCGCTTGGCTTATCCGGAACCCGAGCCGGGGCTAAGCCAGCCTTGGTTAGAATGCATCGAGGAGAAAGATCGAGATTTTATTCAACGCATGTTGGCGGCCGCTGGGCGCGGTGGCGTCAAAATTGCGCTGCAAGGCGGTCCGTGGCCAATGAATCTAGTCAATTCGGAAGGTCCATTTGCATCTTTGCATAGTTCCGAGTCTGGCTTGCTGATGTCCGTACCGACTCAGGACGAAAAGTACACCATTTTGGATTTGAATTTGCCGTTGGATCGCGATTTGGCAATTGACAGTGTTTTGCGCCATCGCCGAACTGAAGAAATTTCGTTGTAACTTTTGCCGGGCTGTGACGTCTTCCAGGTATGGCGTCATTTACCCTGCGCTTTCGCTTTACTGCGGTGCTTTTGCTCGTGGCAAGTGCACGCACTTGGATTGCGCTGGGGGTCGGAAACAGCTTTGGCGAAAATTTTGAGGCCTATGAGAGCTTCAAAAACCTGCCGCCACTTTCAATCGATCTGGCGACGGCATCTTGGCCGGAATTAACATGGCTGCCTGGAATCGGCGAACAAACCGCCCGAGGAATAGTTGCCCACCGGGCTGGATTGGGCATTCCGGTGAACGTGGATTCACTGCACTTAATGCCAGGGGTCGGCAGCGAGCTTGCAGCTCAACTCCCGCATGCCTGGTTGCTGAATGGGTCTAAAGGCACAACTATTACTCGACCTCCGCCAAAGTAGAATGCCGCGATGCAGGATCTGGAGCCACCCCTTGAACAAGGAATTCAAGAGCAAGTTCGCCAGGCTTTGTTGGAAGATCACGCGTGGGCGGATGCCACCAGCGATGCTGTAGTACCCGATGGTGCACAAGCCTCTGGGCGAATCGTTGCTAAAGCAAGTGGAGTCTTGTCTGGAGTGAATTATGCTCGTGTAGCATTTGACCTGTGTGAGCCAGACGGTAAATTCCAGTGGTCGGCTGGCGACGGTTCCGCGGTGAAGCCTGGTGATGTGGTGATGACCTGTTCAGGCTCAGCCAAAGGATTGCTAGCCGCAGAGCGCACCGCTCTGAATTTCTTGCAGCAACTGAGCGGAGTGGCCACGGTGACTGCTCTAGCAGTAGCCGCTGGGCTAGATTTTCAAGTTTTGGATACGCGCAAAACCACACCTGGATTACGCGACGCCCAAAAGGCTGCCGTGGTCGCGGGTGGGGGTGTGAACCACCGGCGCGATTTGGAAGATCAGATTTTGATCAAGGAAAACCATTTCGCCCTAGCTGGAGTCAGCTACGCCGAGGCCGTTGCCAAAGCGGTTGCCAAGAGCGGCGGCAAAATAGTTGGAGCAGAAGCGCAAAATTTGCAGCAGGCCTGCGATGCCCTGGCTGAGGGCGCAACTTATGTCATGCTCGATAACTTTCCTCGTCAAACTTTGGCTGCGGCAATTCAGAAAATTCGGGATTTACATCCCAACGCAAAAATTGAGGTCAGCGGTGGTTTAGATCCCGCTTCTTTGGGCCAGCTGACCGGGATGGGGGTTGATCGAGTTTCCTTGGGTTTACTGACACATTCTGCGCCAGCACTAGACTTATCATTTTTGTTCGATGAACCTACTGCTTAACTTGCATCGATTTCCGCTTTGGGTGCGGGCTTCATTGTTCGGGTTCAGCGTTTATGTCCTGGTCCAAACCTCGATGCGGATCGGCGACAACAAGCCCGGTGCCGAAGCCACTACTCCCTTTGATATTGAATTTACTTACAACTTAGGCCATCAATTCCTTTACGGCTTTTTCACGCTTACCTTATTGATGCTGTTACCGGCCAATTTGCCGCAAAAAGTCAAAACTTGGGTGTGGCTGCCTTTGCTAGTTTGTTTTTTGGGCATGATGGATGAGTGGAATCAAAGTTATCGGTTTCGCGGCAGTGGTATGAACGACGTAGGCTCGGACGTTTTGGGGGCTATGCACATTTTACTTTTGGCTTTGTGGTTTTCCAAAGCCCGTAAACCTTGGCAGACCGCAGTGCTGATTAGTACTCAGGTTTGGATCGGGGTGACTTGGAATATGATCGTCGTTTACGCACCTGATCCTCCCCTACCCTTCCTGCCATCCGGACAATAAGCGCCCTAGACCATGACTCAAACCCACGATCGCTACGTTTCTCCGCTCGCAGCTCGCTATGCAAGTCCTGCCATGCAGGAGAATTTTTCTTACCGACGGCGCAGCTTGATTTGGCGCGATTTGTGGATCGCATTAGCGGAAGCTGAGCACGAATTGGGTTTGGATATTAGTGCGGAGCAAATCGCAGAGTTGCGGGCTGCACGGGAAGACATCGATTTTGATCGAGTGGCTGAGCTAGAACGCCAGTTGCGCCACGACGTGATGGCGCACGTCCACGCTTATGGTGAAGTCGCGCCGTCGGCCAAACCGATTCTTCACCTTGGAGCGACTTCTTGTTACGTCGCCGATGGTTCAGACTTGATCCAAATGAAGGAGGGCATGCTGATCCTGCGCGATCGTTTAGTTGCGGCGATGCGTGCCCTAGCCGAATTCTGTGATGAGCAAAAAGATCTGCCTGTTTTAGGATTTACTCATTTCCAGCCAGCGCAACCGACCACGATGGGCAAGCGCGCAAGTTTGTGGTTGCAGGATTTCCTGCTCGACTTGCAAGAGCTTGAGCGCTTGATTGACATTTTGCCCTTCCGCGGCGTCAAGGGAACGACTGGTACCCAAGCCAGCTTTTTGCAGCTATTTGATGGTGATCATCAAAAGGTCCGCGACCTAGAAGCCAACGTGACCAAGCGCATGGGTTTCCAGCGAGCAGTGCCTGTATGCGGTCAAACTTATCCACGCAAGTGGGATGCAATGGTGCTTCAGACGATCGCCGGAATCGGTGTATCTGCCGCCAAGTTCGCTACAGACATTCGCTTGTTAGCGCACCGTCGCGAATTGGAAGAGCCATTTGGAACCAAACAAATTGGATCCAGCGCAATGCCGTATAAGCGCAATCCGATGCGATCTGAGCGCATTGGAGCTTTGGCGCGCTACCTCATGAACCTAGCACCAAACGCCAGCGAAACCGCTGCGAATCAGTGGTTAGAGCGTACTCTGGACGATTCAGCAAACCGTCGTATCGCCATCCCGGAGTCATTCTTGGCGGCCGACGCCATTTTGCTGCTAGTGCAAGATGTTTCATCGGGCTTAATCCCATACCCACGGGTGATTGAAGCCAATCTGGCCAAAGAGCTACCCTTCATGGCGACAGAAACTTTGCTGATGGCAGCCGTGCAAGCGGGCGGCGATCGTCAGGATTTACACGAGCGCATTCGCATTCATAGCCACGCTGCGGCTGCGCGTATGAAGACCGAAGATGGCGTCAATGATTTGCTAGAGCGCATTACAGCGGATGATGCATTTGCCTGCATCAAGGATCGGATCCAAGAACTAGTTCATCCAAAAGGCTTTGTGGGCCGTGCTTCCGAGCAGGTGCAGGACTTCCTTGCAGAACACGTGATGCCTTGTTTGCTAAAGCGCAGCGAAGTTAAAGCTGCAGCGGGTGAAGTCAGCGTATAAATTCCCGCGTCACGGAAGCTTTTTGAGTTTCCATAAAAAAAGAAAGGGCACCTACCAGGTGCCCTTTCGCATTGGCCAATCCGTTGGCCAGTATCGTTGTTACAGACGCTCGTTCAAGCGCTCTAGTAACTGCTCCATGCGAGCCAAGCGATTCTCCAGTGCCACAAGGCGCTGTTCCATGTTGTCGCGACTTTCTACCACTTCAACAACCGGAGCGTTGCCGGAGAAAGTGAGGCCACCGCGTAAATCCAAATGGTGTTGTCCTTCAATGGACTGCTGTGCAGAAACCGGACGACGGAGTTCGATGCGTTTCTGGATTAGCTTCGGTGCGTTGTGCTCATCATCACACTCGCTGCACTTTTCGTCGCAATCCTCGCAGCCATCATCATTATCGTCACATTCACTGCATTGCTCGTCGTTGTCGGCAGCGTCCAGGCGAATGACGGAATGACCGCCTAACTGTTGTACATCGATGTTGGCTAGCAACTCTGCGATCTGAGCATCCAGGTTGTCGACGTCGCCATCAATCTGGATCATAACTTTCATCGCCTTTTCGCCATGGCCGGAACCGACGTAACCCAAGCTATCAAGGGCGGTGAGGTCGAAGGCAATCTCTTGCTCATCGCAGCAGGCCTCGGCTTCTTCTTTGCAGCACTCGGCAGTAGCTACTTCAAAGCCAACTTCGGTTGCCTCTTCGCAGCAAACTTCTTCAACTTCTTCACAGCAAACTTCAATGACCTGTGCTTGGCCACCAGTGTTTACAACAAATTCAAAGGTGCCACTAGCATTATTGCTGCTTACCACAATTTCTTCGCAAGCAACGCTTTCCTCGCAGCACTCGCTGCATTCTTCTTCGACAATCTCTTCGACCAAAGTTACCACGGTGTTCGTTTCACACTCGGCAGTGGCGCATTCGGAAGTTGCGCAAGCGGCAGGTGCACTGGCAGTAGTGGCGCAAGCGGAGGGTGCACTACTGGCAGTAGTGGCGCACTCACTAGTCTTGCAGCTTTGAGCTTGAACTTCGCTGCAAGCACTCACAGGCTCTTGAGCAGCAACCAAGGTGACAACTTGCTGAGCAGCTTGTTGCGACGGGCAGGTGGCAGCAGCTTGCTGGGCTTGTTGCGAAGGGCATGTGGAGGCCGAAACCAATGCAGCTTGTTGCGTAGTTGGGCAAGCGGCTTCGTCAGAGCATTCTTTGTTACTGTCGCATTCGGACGGCTTCAAGCATTCGTCGATCTGCAACATGACTGTCGAGTAGGTCGGTGCGCCACATTCTGCGCTTGCCACCGTGGAGCATTCCGATGCCTTTAACGAATCGCAAGCGGACTTGCTGCATTCCGGCTCTTGAGCATCCAGTTTCTGGGTGATGCTAGCGAGGGCGTAATCCAAGCTTGCCACTTTGGAATCGCAGCTGGCAGTGGCGATGGAATCGCAGGTTGCGGTCGCAACTGAATCGCAAGTGGCGGAGGCCACCGAATCGCAGGTGGCGGAGGCCACCGATGCAGTGGTAGCAGCAGTTGCTTCGCAGCAGGACTTGTCGTTGGCCTTGGCGGCGGCGACAGCGGTAGCCTCAGTGCAGACCTTTGCAGGCTCCTGAGACGGGCAAGTTGGTGCGGCTTCCTGCGGAACGGCAGGGAGTAGCAACATGACGGTGGTAAGAATGCTCAACATGATGATGATGAATGGGTAGGATCAATGCGATTTCTCGCAGGGGCTAGCTTAACCATTAAACTGCCCACTTGGCGGCCCTTTCTTGGCTGTAAACTTAGAAAAATCGGCTTCTTCCATGAATTTGGCTCAGACGTGTTTCGGCTCAAATGCCGACGGAATTCAAGCGCAAATCGACCTCGCGGCCGAATTCGGCTTTAGCGGCGTTGTGCCCTTGCCTGGAGACCTTCTCACCATCGACGATGTCGAGGCTTTCCCGGCCCACCTCCACGGTCGTGTCCCGGTGGCCGCCTGGAGTTGTCTGCACCCGCCTGCCGATACAAACCTGCCCGCCTCACCCTCGTCCACCGTGACTGAAATCTGGAGCCGAGCTGCCCAACAATGGACCTCGGTTCGCTCGGGCTTGCAACTTTTGGGTGCCCAGGCGCTCATTTTGGACGTCGGTTTTTTGCAGGCGGCTGGCGCCCAACAGCGTGGGGAAAAGCTACTTATGGATTTCATGGAGAATGGAGCGCCTGGACCGGCTCAAGAAGCCCTAGAGCCCCTCCAAAACCCTGCTGGGGGTGAGCTGGAGCGTCAATTGGATGCCCTGGCCAGGTTTCTCCATGGAATTCACCAGCGCGCACCCGGGCTGATTTTGGCGGTGACTGCCAACGCCTCGCCTGCTGGTTTATTGCGCCCAGCTCACCTGCAGATCCTGCGTCAAGACGCTGGATTGACCTGGCTGAGCTATTGGCACGACTGTGGCAACGTGCAAACCAGGGCCGCATTTGGAATGGAGCAGCCGGGCGATTGGCTGGATGCCGCCGGTGGTGCAATTGCCGGATGTACGCTGCAAGATTGGGCCGATGGCCGCGATTTACTGCTGCCGGGGGAGGGCCAGGTGGATTTCCAATTGGTGGCCGAATATTTACCCCGCCCAGCAGTGCGTGTGCTGGCGGCCGCTCCCGTTTATCCTATAGGGTCCTTGCCTGCCGCTCGGGAAGCTTTGGCTTCCTTCGGTATCCGTTGACTCCGCATCCTTTGAATGAGCCCGTCGCATCCTCAGCGATTCGCAGAAGCCCTTCCCTCCGAGGGGAAGTTGTTGCTCTGCACTCACCGCCATCCCGATCCCGACGGCCTGGGTGCGTTGGTGGGTATCCAGCAATTGCTTCAAGATCGATTCGGCCTTGGTTCCGACTTGGTATTGGAAGGACGAATTCGCCGAGCCGAAAACGTTGCCATGCGGCAGTTGCTCAAGATTCATTCCATCCCTAAAGGCGGTGTGAATCCTGCGGAATACAAAGGATTGATTTTGGTCGATAGCCAACCCGGCTTTTCCCATACCCATCCGCCAGGCGGTTTGCCGTTGCTGGCGGTACTGGACCACCACGAAGGCGCGGAAGAACCATGCAGCGAGTTGTTGGATCCAATCTATTCGTGGGTGGATTCCGGCTTCGGTGCGACCTCGACCATGGTGCATCACTTGATGCGCGAATTCGATGTCATACCCTCGCGTAGAACCGCAACTGCGTTGTTCTGCGGTATACGCTACGACACTCACGACTTGGCTCTTGAGTCAACCAGCTTTGACGAAGAATCATTTTTTGAATTGCAAAAAAATGCCGATCGGAAAATGCTGCAACAGATTGATAGCCCTCCCTTGCCGCGTTCCTACTTCGGGCAAATGGCACAGGCGATCGATAGCTGTGAAGTTTATGGTTTCGCATTGTTGGCGTTGATGGGTGAGGTCACCAGCCCCGAGACCGTCGCCGAAGTCGCTGATTGGTTTGTACGTTTAGACGGCCAGCAATGGTCATTGGCGGGAGGGGCGTGTGACGGTCGTTACCAAGTTTCCTTGCGCACCGACATGCCCGGCGCCGACGCTTACCCGGCGTTGCGCTACATCCTCGGTGGCGAGGGTGCATGTGGCGGCCATGGGCGCATGGCTGGAGGCCAGGTCCCATTGACCGACCTGGCGATAGAGGACGTGGTTGAGAAGATCCGCATCCGCGCTCTTAAGCTTTTTGGTGTGGAGGGCGTCGAGCCAGTGCCCCTGGTCGCAGCTTCGCAACGCAAATTGGCCAAACGCTCCCAGAGAAATCTCTGATAGGGCGTTGACATTGGCGGCGAAGGCAATTATCCTTCTCGCCCACTTGAAAAAGCGGCCGTAGCTCAGCTGGTAGAGCACCACCTTGCCAAGGTGGATGTCGTGAGTTCGAATCTCATCGGCCGCTCCAATACATCCGGATCAGGATTTTTCCTGGTCCGGTTTTTTTTGTCCATGGGCAGGCTAAGACGTCGGAACATGCCGGAATTGCGAGCGCCGCAGTTAAGGAAACTCTGATTCAATCGCCAGCATTGCAAACCCCACGACTCACTTTTGTAAGCAACCCGTGGGGTGTGTTGGCGACGGAAATAACCCCGCCAGGGCTAAATTGCAATTAACCGTCGAACTCGGCTGCTAGGTCGGAGTTCGCCTGAGTAAAGGGCATCCACTTGTCTGGAACTTCTTCCTCGACAAAAATTGCGTCCACCGGGCACTCAGGTTCGCAAGCGCCGCAATCGATGCACTCATCCGGGTGGATGAACATAGGGAGCTCAAGGGTGCCGGGCTGGGGCTCGGCCTCGTAGATGCATTCCACCGGGCAGACGTCCACGCAAGCAGTGTCTTTGGTGTTGACGCAGGGTTCGGTAATGACGTACGTCATGTATTTTTTCCATTTGAGAGCCACAGGGGGGGCTCCCGTTTTCTGATGCACTCTTCTTAGTCGCGCCGGAGCGTAGGTCAAGGTATTTCCCGAAACCGATTAGCTATCCTGTAACCTGAGCGAACTTCGCCCCTTTCTACGCGCGTACATGGCACCCTACCTCGCCTTTCTGAGCGGCTATTTTTTAGGCGCTTTTTCTTTCGCTTTGCTGCTCGCAAGGCTCAAGGGTGTTGATATTCGCGGTTCTGGCAGCGGCAACCCTGGTGCCACCAACGCCGGCCGCTTAATGGGGCGGAAAATTGGGACTTTGGTCGGGTTTTTGGACGCGGCTAAGGGTTTGATCCCGGTTTTAGCCTGGTTAGCCATCAACGACGACTACTCGTTGGCGGTTTGGGCGGGTCTGGGCGCCTTCTGCGGGCACATTTGGCCGATTTATTTCCGATTCCAGGGCGGGAAAGGCCTCGCGACCTACGTCGGCGCTGGTTTAGGACTCGCGCCGATGTCCATGCTTTTTGCCATGCTTGGTTTTGTCGCTGCAGTGGCTTTGGCGCGCATGATGTCGGTTGGTTCGCTTGCGATAGGGGTGCTGTTCCCCATCATCGTTTGGTGGCGTGGTGAGTCTGAGTCATTGCTCTACTTCAGCATCGTCGCCGGCGTGCTCCTTTTTTTCACCCATCGAGCCAACATCAAGCGCCTCCTGGACGGTGAAGAGCGTAAGTTGGGGTCTCGCTCATCTTGAGCAGCGCAGTTCGCTACCGAAATCAGATTAAGCAAGGAATAAGCACATGTTGAGCGGAAAAACACTAGTCATTGGAGACGGCGGATGGGGGCAAGCAATTGCCATGGCTTTGCACAACGCTGGCCGCGAGGTCGCGGTTTGGGGTTTCGACGCGGATTACTGCCGCAAGGTCGCACGCAGTCGCGATAACAGCAAGTATTTGGCGGGCGTGCATATCCCTGAAGAAATTGTCTGGACCGGCGATGCCGATGAAGCGATTGATGGCGCAGTGGAATGCTATTCCGTCGTTCCCACTCAGTTTCTTCGACCGACCTTAGAGCGATTTGGACCGCGTTTAAGCAACATCCCGTTGGTTTCCGCTTCGAAGGGTTTGGAAATTTCTACCTTGTTGAGGCCAACCGAAATCCTGGCCGAATTCACCGGCACCGACGACATCGCAGTATTGTCCGGTCCTTCTCATGCGGAAGAAGTCAGTCGCGGTTTAGCCACTACGGTGGTCGCGGCGGCCCAGAATCCTGAATTGGCGAAATGTTGCCAAGAACGGATTGCCAGTGAGCAATTTCGCGTTTACACCAGTTCCGATCCGGTTGGGGTCGAACTGGGCGGTGCTTTAAAAAACATTATCGCAGTCGGCGCTGGCGTCGCCGACGGGTTGGGTTTGGGCGACAATGCGAAGGCGGCATTGGTTAGCCGCGGTTTAATTGAAATGGCCCGATTTGGCGAATCTTATGGCGCCCAACGCGAAACTTTTTTCGGACTTAGCGGTGCCGGCGATTTGATGGTGACCTGCTATTCCCAGCACTCGCGAAATCGTTCACTGGGCCATCGCATTGGCAGCGGTGAAAGCTTAGAGGAGATTCTGGCATCTACTCAAAAGGTGGCGGAAGGAGTGTGGACAACCAAGGCGATTCACAAAGCCGCGCGCGAGCGCAACATCGAAATGCCGATCACCGATGCGCTTTATGGCATTTTGTTCGACAACGCCGACGTGGGTGAAGCCGTAAGGGAGTTGATGAGTCGACCCTCAAAACCGGAATTAGATGCCACCCAAGCCTTGCACGCAAATGAATAGACGTCTTCGCCTAGGGTTATTCCTGCTCCTCTTGTTGGGCAGTTGCGATTGGGGCTCCAGTCGTCTTCAGCCCGATAAAACCGACCAGCGCACGCCACTTATAGGCATGTCACCTGCGGCCGATCGTTTGGCCCGCCATCGTTTGGAAAATGGCATGGCTGTGTTGGTATTGCCGCCGCCGACGTCCTCCCGTTCCGCCGCCGCGAATAGCCAAATCGTTCACGGCTGCCTGCGGGTAGAGACTGGCTGGCATGCGGATCCAGAAGAATGGCCCGGATTGGCGCAATTAACCGCAAACGTGGTTTTAGCAGGTTTACCTGCACAACAAGCCGCACCGTCCATGTCGGGGACAGGTGGGCACGCTATCCACCATTTCCAAGCCGACGTGCAGGCTCAGTGGACGGACTTCTACTTCCGAACGTCGGCCCAAACCTTGCGAGCTGCGCTTGGTTATTTATATCAAGGGATTGCTGAAACCGAGTTTGCTCCGGAGCAAATGGATCGAGCTATGCAACGAATGCGGCAAACCGAAAAGCCATCGAATACCGGCCTGTTGGAAGATGCGCGGCGAGCTTATCCCGGCTATGAGCTTGCTAGCGACCACTCACTGCAGGCACCATCCATGGCGATTCCCGCCTCGGCAGTGCGTCGTTTTTATGCCGAACAATATGGCAGTCGCAACGCGATTTTGGCACTGTCCCATCAAAATGCGAATTCCAATTGGATGGATTCTGTGGCATCCACTTTGGGCGGCTGGCGCCCCCAGGCGGCAAGTCGTGCCGAGGGGACTGGGTTTGAGCGCGACTCTAATACCATCGTCATTGTGGCTCCTGGGCAACAAAATGACTGGATGGCTTTGGCTTCCGGTTTGCGTTGGGATCACCCTGACATGCCGGCGCTGTTGGTCGCTGGAAGGTTATTGAGTAACGCAAATTGGCAGCTGGAATGGCAAGGTGGATATCGCCATGCAGGACGTTTTGTTGCTCAAGGCCAATCGTCCTCAAATGCCATGAGTGAACGTTTAGAGGCATTTATGCATCATTTAGGTTCCGCCGACGTCGCGCTGCAAAGTTGCACAGATGAGCAGTTACAGGCCGCGGTTCGGAGTGCAACGCTAGAGGTCGTGCGGAGTAGCCCCGCAATCAAGGATCGGCTGGAGCGAGCTTTGGATTTGGAATATTTTGGCTATCCGCGCAACTTTGACGAACTCCTGGAATGGTCGCTTTCTCGATTAAGCAAGAAAGAAGTCATCGCCGCCACGCGACGCCATTTGCGCACCTCACAATTGCGGTTTTTCTTGCGCGGCGAGTCCGACCAGGTACGTTCCCAGTTAGTCCTGTTGCAGTTTTTGGACGCACCGTCGGCTGAGGAATCGGTGTTATTAACGGAACCGCAAGCCGAGCAGCCAAGCCAAGCAACTATTGGGGCGGAAGAAACGGCGGAGCGGGCAGCTTCGGTCGATACTGGGCAGGGTTGGTCGGCTCGAATTTTACAGGCCCACGGCGGCGTCGCCGCTTGGCAAGGGGCAGCGTTATTTGCCACTCAATTGCGTCGACAGGGGTATAACGGGCGGGCGCCGAGTGAAGCCCAAGTGATCCTGGAAAACCCGAATAGACTGCGTTATCAAGCATTTAAAGGCTCCAATCAAAAGCTGATGAATAGCAGCGTGGTGGTAGTTAATGACGAGGGCGGTTGGCAAAAAAATGGCGACCGGGTACGCACTTTGATGGCGTCGGAACGTCACAGCTGGAATGAATTCGCTATGGCATTGTTGCCGACCTTGTTGATGGAATTAGCGCGCGGCAATTTGTTGGCGAGGGACCTAGCCGCCGGTACTGCGGGCGTTGAATTGACATCTAGTTCTGGAATTAGCTTTGAGCTGCACTGTCTAGGCAATGGCCAAATTGAGCGCTTGCGTTGCCCGAATTTAATGGTGCAGTATTTAGGATTTCAAACTGTGAATGGCCTCAAGTTGCCCGCTCGGCTAAGCGTGACGACTAGGTCTGAAAACTTGGAATATCCTGCGCCAACGAAAGGTAAGGCGGATTCGGAGACTTGGCAGCTATTTCAATGGCAGGTTAATCCTCCGCGTCAACCGAACTGGTTTGACCGCCCACAGGGCGGGAACGCTTTTCAATAAGGCCGAAGGTACGTGCCTTGCGGTAAAACGTCGCCGGCGCGACTCCCAGCATAGTGATGGCTTGCTTGCGGTTACCCGAAGTCGCCCGCAGCGCGCGTTGGTACGCCCATTTTTCGATGCGATCCAAACGGTAAGGCATTTGGTGATCGCGCATCGGGGCTTCTAATGGCAAGGGCAAGTCAGGGCAGGTAATTAAGCCGCTTGTGCCCGCTGAGATCGAAGCCGCGCGCATTGCTTGATCCAATTCTCGCAGGTTTCCATACCAACGCCGTTCCAACACGGTTTGAAGCGCTTCTGGGCTCAATGCTGCCGGTCGCACTCCTTCACGGCGGGCGAAGCGAGCCAAAAATTCCATCGCGAGGAATTCTATGTCAGGTTGGCGGGCGGCCAACGGCGGAAGCTGGATCTCGGTGCCTCGCAAGCGGTGATACAAACCAGGAACCACCCCGTCTGGGCAGTGCGACGCCATGGTGTCGACGCCGCTGGCAGTCACAATGAGGCGCACGTCAACGAAGCGCGGGCTTTGATCGATGGGCGATGGGAATTCGCGGAAATCGAGGATTTGCTCAAACAGCACTTGCACCTCATCGGGCCATTCTTGGACCTCGTCTAGGATTAGGGTGCCGCCTTCACAAAGGTCGATCAAGCCGGGTTCTCCACTCGATCCGAACAAGCGTTCGCGGATTTGGCGTCCGGCGGCGTCGCCAGATCCCAACACACGAAGCGGTCGACGCGCGCGCTGCGAACCGTTGTGAATCGCCTGGGCTAAGAGTGATTTGCCCGTCCCAGGTTCTCCGTGAACTAAAACCGGAGCGTCCAACTGGGCCAGTTTGTCCGCCTTGACTAGGATTTTCGCCATGCCCAAGTCCCGGGTCTGGAAAAATTCAAAGGTCACCTGGCGGCGACGAAAAACTGCGGTGATCGAGGGGTCGTCGGGGGGGAGTGAAGTAGACATAGGGAGGGACGATTCTTTCCCCGATCATTGTAATGAAACTCTCATATTTGAACAGTCAACTCTCATATTGATAGTTTGAATGTTGCTTCACCGGTGAAACAGGCCGAATCCTTGCCGTCCCAATCCACAAATGTCGTTAGTCTAGGTGAACTTGGTTCGCCAAGGGTTGCAGAGCTTTGGTTCAGCAACAAGGGATATTTAGCCCTGCGGGGCGTCCGCAGTTGGAGGGCGGGCGTCTCGTTTTTTTGCCTGAATCCATCCGACGGTAGGCTGTTTCGGTGCGTCCGCGCACATAAAATCTGGCCACCATGGCAAAGCCTGCACCCTCCGTGATGGACAAAGTTGTCTCCCTCTGCAAACGCAGAGGTTTTGTATTTCCTGCTTCCGAAATTTACGGAGGCCAAGGCTCCACTTATGACTGGGGGCCATTGGGCGTTGAACTGAAAAAACGCGTCAAAGAAGCCTGGTGGGAAGCCATGGTTTACTCACGTCAGGATATCGTCGGCTTGGATTCGGCGATTATTCAATCGCCCAAGGTTTGGCAAGCAAGTGGCCACGTCGGCGGCTTTAGTGACCCTCTGATTGATAACAAAACTTCTAAGCAACGTTATCGCGCCGATCACTTGGTTGAAGCCAAGATCGAGAAGTATCGCAAGAAGGGTAAAACTGACAAGGTTGCTGCATTGGAGTCCAAGTTGGTGGCGGCCATTGGCGACAACGACGCGTTGAAGCAGTTGATTTTGGATGAAGGCATCAAGGACCCTGTTTCCGGTACCGATGATTGGACCGACGTACGCCAGTTCAATTTGATGTTCCAAACCCAGGTCGGTGCGGTGGAAGGCAGTGCTTCGATTGCGTATTTGCGACCCGAAACCGCCCAGGGCATTTTTATTAACTTCAACAATGTGGTGACTTCTACACGCAAAAAATTGCCGTTCGGCATTGCCCAAATTGGCAAGTCATTCCGCAACGAAATTACGCCCGGCAACTTTGTCTTCCGCACGCGTGAGTTCGAGCAAATGGAAATGGAATTCTTCTGCCGTCCCGAGGAAGCCGATGAGTGGTACAAGTACTGGCAGCAGGAGCGCTATCAGTGGTACTTGGATCTGGGCATCAAC
Organism: Planctomycetota bacterium; assembly: GCA_014382805.1. GTDB lineage: Bacteria > Planctomycetota > UBA1135 > UBA1135 > UBA1135 > JACNIZ01. The sequence continues at coordinate 9,488 of JACNIZ010000236.1, read as the reverse complement.
CCAGACAAGCTGCGCATGCGCGAGCACGCAAAAGATGAATTGGCCCACTATGCGCGTGGTTGCGGCGACGTCGAATACTTGTTCCCATTCGGCTGGTCCGAGCTGGAAGGCATCGCCAACCGCTCCAATTACGACCTGACAAAGCACAGCGAATGTAGCGGCCAAAACTTGAGTTACTTTGATCAGGAAGCTAATGAGCACATCACCCCATTTGTAATTGAGCCCGCTGCTGGTTGCGATCGCACTGCAATGACTTTCCTCGCCGACGCCTATGACGAAGAAGGTGAAGGCAAGCAAAAGCGCGTTGTTTTGCATTTCCACCCACGCATTGCGCCGGTCACCGTGGCGATCTTCCCGTTGGTGAAAAAAGAAGGCATGCCGGAAAAGGCGGCCGAGATTGAGCAGGAATTACGTCGCCATTTCCGTACTGCGATTGAAGAAAATCAGTCCATTGGCAGACGCTACCGGCGTCAGGATGAGATCGGTACACCATTCTGTGTCACTGTCGATGGCGATACCCTTAGCGACGGCAGCGTCACTTTGCGCGAGCGCGATTCGATGGCCCAGGAACGCGTCAAGATCGAGGACTTACGTGAAATTATGGACGCTAAGAGCGCCGCCTGGAGTCGACCATCCACTCCGCAGGAGGCTGCAGTAAGCGGCTAAGCATTCCATGGCCCGGCTTGAACTTTTTGGACAGACGGTTGCCCCTGGTATAGGGACCGGGGTGATCGCATTCGCCGACGTGGGTGGCAATAGTGATTTGCCTCCGCGGCATATCCCAAAAGAACAAGTAAAAGCGGCAATAGCCCTGTTTGATTCGGCGCGGCATCGAGCAATTCAATCTTTGGAGCGGGTGCAGGCCGCCACCGCCCGCGAACTTGGGCTGCAAGACGCGGCCATTTACGGCGCTCAAGTCGCGATTTTGCATGATCCATCTGCCCTCAGCGAAATTCGTGAACTGATTGAAGATAAATTGCTAGCGCCTGAATCGGCGATCCAATCCGTCGTCGAAAAGTTCAGTCTCCTATTCGAAAATTTGGAAGGCGGCGACATGAAAAACTGGGCTGGCGACTTGCGCGATCCGTGGTATGCGGTGCAACGTGAGCTGGCTTTGGGCCAACAAGAAGACTTGAAAAGCGGTGATGCCGGGCCGATCATTTTGGTCGCCGAAGAATTGGTGCCGTCGCTAGCCACGCGTTTGCCACGTGAAAAACTGGCCGGAATTATCTGCAAGCGCGGCGGTCGGTTTAGCCATGGTGCGGTGGTCGCACGTTCGTTCGGCATACCGACGGTTACCGGCGTGGATCAATTGAGTCAGCAGTGCATCCCCGGCGAAAGCGCGGTGATTTATGCCAACAACGCGCGTTTGCTGCTTGGTGCGGACCAGGCTGAGCTGGGTGCCGCCAGCAAAAAGGCACAAGAAAGCACCGCTTTACGCGACATCCTGACCGAACGAGCCGCCAAAGGTGCGGTGATGGCCTGCGGTACCAAGATTTCGGTGATGGTCAACGTTGAGTCACCGCGTGACTTGAAAATGTTCGACCCCAACATCGTCGATGGCGTCGGGTTATTCCGCACCGAGTTCGCCTATATGGAACGGCCGACGTTCCCGAGCTCCGCTGAGCAGGCAAAAATATACATGGAGTTGCTCAGCCACTTCCCTGGTAAGCCTGTAGTCTTTCGCACACTAGATATTGGGAATGACAAACAATTGCGCTATTTCAGCATGCCCGATGAGCGCAATCCGGCGCTGGGTTGGCGGGGATTGCGTTTGGTATTGAAGTGGAAGGACCTGCTGCTGGCGCAAATTCAAGGGTTGCTCGAAGCCAGACCACACGGCGACTTGCGCATTATGTTGCCGATGTTGACCGTGGCAGAGGAAGTGCGCGAGGTGCGAAAATTGCTCGATCAAGTCCTTCCCGAGGGCATGGAACCGCCGCCACTGGGGGCAATGCTGGAAGTGCCTGCCGCGGCGATGGCGCTATCTGACATCGTAGAGGAAGTCGATTTCATCTCGGTAGGGACCAATGATTTGGTGCAGTACTTGTTTGCCGTCGACCGCGACAATCCTTGGGTGGCGGACCTTTACCAGCCCTTTCATCCGGCTCACTTACGCCTGCTGCTTCACATCGCCCGGACTTGCAACAAAGCCAATGTGCCGCTTTCAGTTTGTGGCGAAATGGCAGGCCAATTGGAAGGCGCCCTGTTCATGGTTGGTGCCGGATTTGACCACATGTCCGTCAGTCCGCCCTTCGTGCCCGAGTTAAAAGCCGTATTGGCGGTGCTGGGCAAAGAAGAATTGACGGAATTAGCGCACCAAGCGGCCGCTTGTAAAGACTCTGCGTCGGCCTTTGCCTTGCTTTCCGAGGTGGCCGGACAGGCTTGGAGTACCGTTGTTAAGCAATTTGTTCGCCCTTCTTCCTGATGGGGCTTGCACTTACAACCACTCGGGGTGCATACTAACAAAGGTATGAATTCCACCGTCCAAGGCACCCAAAGCGTAACGCGTCGACGCAAAGGCCCGTGGTCCCACGCTGAGCTGGATAAGCTGAAACGTAAGTACGGCAAGGTTTCGGATAAAGCCTTGGGTCGAGACTTAAATCGCTCAGTTGAAAGTGTCCGCCGCATAGCCAAAAAGGTATTTAAGGGTGATCTTCGCACCGGGCCGTGGGCTCCGAAGGAGGTTTACCTGCTCAAGGAGTATTGGGGCGTAGCGGAAATCCTGGTAATGGAATTAGTGCTACGCAGGACCCAAGGCGACATTCTGCGCAAGGTCAAAGAGTTGCGTGGCGAAGTGCGGTCACGGCCTTGGTTGGCCGAGGACCTGCAATTGCTTAAACGCCACTACGGCACTCGGTCTAGCGTTGACTTGGTTGTGATCCTCGGGCGCCCTGAGGCTGATATAGAGGAAAAAGCCTCCGAGTTTCGCCTCGCCAAGGACAAGGGTTTCCAACGACGTCGCGGAACGGGAAAACGTGTGCGCATGCCCCGTTGGACCAAGGATGACGTCGAAAAGTTGGCCCAGCTTTATCCGGATACACCCAATTTGGATATTGCCCATGCTTTAAATCGCACCCTTAAGAGTGCGGTGTCCAAAGCTCATGATTTAGGGCTGAAAAAAAGCTCGTCGCGGTTGCGGGACATGGGGCGCGAAAATGTGCGCCTGCGCTACCAGAAACAAAGCCCGAGCTATTCCACCGACAGGGCACCTTTGCCTTAGTTCGGCCACCTTTGCTTGCCACCGGCTAGTTAGTATGTCTGCGACACTCCGCTCCCTGAAACGCGTCGGGGACGCGATCGAATTCACCTGGGATGACGACTTGTGCGTCTCCCTGCAACCAGCGACTCTGCGCCGGGCTTGCCCATGCGCCGAATGCATCAGTGAGTTGACTGGTGCGGCGATTCTGGATCCAGCCAGTGTGGCCGATGATTTAACCCTTTTGGATATGCAGCCGGTTGGCCATTACGCCTATCGAATGCTGTTCAGCGATCAACACGATTCAGGGATTTTCCGTCTCGAATACCTACGGAAAATCGGCTCAACCAGCCAGCCATAACTAGCATGGAATTAACCTCATGACGCCAACCGCTGCGGTATTGCAAGCGCTGGCTCATCCCGGGATTTTGGTGTTGTCCTTGGTATTGAAATGGTGGGCAATCTGGTTCACCTTAGGGCATTTTTTCCGCCGCACGACATTGCTGCTTTTGGCGGCGGTGGGCTGCAGTTGGGTTTGCGGGCTAGTCATCTTATCCAGTGGGGCTGTGGGCGAACTCGTTTCGCAGCCGCATACCGGCATGATTCAAGGGTCTCCGACTTGGTTTTCGTGGGCAATTTCCGGGCTGATAATTTGGGCTGCAATCGGCGCTTTAGAAACTTTGGTGCTGCGTTGGGGCATGCGCAAATCACAACGTGCAACATGGGCTTGGCGTCGCTCAGACCTTTGGGTTTATTTAATGTGGCACGGCTTCATCGTGCTCGTCGCGACTTGGTTGGCCGTGGACCGCGCCTTTCAGCCAGAGCTTTCTTAGTTTTTAGAACCAAACAAGATTGGCGGCACTCTAAGAGTTTCAGCCTTTTTTAGGGCGCTTGGCTCGGCGAGTTGTTCGGCATCGGAAGCCGGTGCACCTTGCAACAGAGTGCGACGCGTTTTTAGCCAATTTTCAAGCTGGTCTAGGGTTTGCGCATATTCTCTTTCAAACCCTATGGCGTATTTGTCGTCGACCGACCTTTCGGCTGCACTTTCGTTTGGATCGGTTGCCAAATCGGAAAAGCTGGCCGAGCCGTCGCCGAAGCGAAAGTACTTGCCTAAGTCGGAACGCAGCGTGGTGATGGAGCGTGCAACCATGGTTTGCGGTGCAGAAAGCGCAGTCGACTGCTGTAACAGCAAGCGAGCTGGGTTTTGGTATTGCGCGAGTACCCAGTCCCTTGGTGCTGCCAACGGGTCATGCATCACTGGACCTAAATCAAAGCCTTCCCAAAGCAGTTGACCATTCCTTGGCTCTTGGTCTTCGGCCTTATTGAGAACTCCAAATATGGTTGGCGCGACGTCGACCAAAGAAGCCAACGATGGGACTCGGCTTCCGGCTGGCAACATTTTGGGTAAGCGCATAATCAACGGCACGTGCAGGACACGGTCGGATAAGGAAAACTGATGGCCAAATCGCCCGTGCTCTAAAAATTCTTCGCCATGCGAAGAAGTCACTATTACCAAAGTATTTTCAAGCGCATTTTGCTCGCGCAAGCCTTCTAATAATTTGTGGAGCAATCCATCCAAATAAAGAATGCTGGCGTCATACAAAGCTTGTTGGATGGCCGCCTCATCCTTTTCCAATTCGCGCAAACCCAAGTGATAACTTTGACGGGATTCGGCGCTGCCTAATTGTGCTGGCGTTAAATCACTGAGCTGAGTGCCGGCTGGTAAGAAGCGAGTGGCGTCGGCGAAATCTTCCGGCAGGTGATAGGGGGCGTCTGCCTCATCTAGGTGTACAAACATAAAAAACGGTTGCTTCGGTTCGCGCATACGCGGTTGATGCAACCATGAAAGTGCGGTGGTTACCGCTTGTAAACTGGAACTGCTCAACCGGGCTTGGCGTGGGGAAATCCCAAAGGTGGAGAGCAATTGAGAAAGGAACAGTCGGTCTGGAATAGGCGTCGCTTGTAGGTCGAAATAATAATCGAAGCCTTGGCTCAAGCCGTGTTGGTGCGACAGCCACTGACTGTTGGAAATGCCACAGGTTTGAAATCCGCGTAAGGCCAAAGCCTCGGCCAGGGTGTAGGCATCGTTGCTGCCCTGGCGGCCATCGCCTAAATGGAGATTTTGCCAGCCGACACCATGGGAACTGAGCTGCAAACTGGTAAATAGGCTGGCGTGACTAGGCAGGGTCCAGGCGGCGGCTGCAAACGCGTTTTCAAAAACCACACCCTCACCGGCGATGCGATCCAATTCTGGACTGGTTGAGCGGTGGTAGCCATAACTGCCCAGATGGCTAGCGCCGACGCCATCAAGCACCACCAAAAGCACATTTGGTTGTACAGGCAAGTTTTGATTTTCGTGATCCGCCAGCCAGGAGGGAGATGGGGGCCAGGATTGCGGGCCAAACTTGCCTAGGGATAGTCCCGAACCAAAAATCAAAGCCAGGGCTAATACGCAAAACCATGGAGTGGTGAAGCCGGAGATCGTCCAAGCGTATCGGCTTTGCGCGAAGCCAGTGAATAGTAATACACTTAAACCGCCAGCAGAAATGGCTACAAGGTATTTTATGACAATGTCTTGCGGCGATTCGAGACTAGCCGTGGTGGAGCCGCTAATAAGGCTAATTCCAAGCCCAATAATGAGAGCAGCCAAATGTAACCCAGTTTGTCGTTGAACCTGCCCCGAACGGTCTAAAAAGCGCAGCAGGCCACCAGCAAGCAAGCCGAGCAAGCTGCCGGCGAGGGCATATTCTGGCAACCAAGTCCAGAAAAATGCGAAATCGTGATGGTAGGGGTAGCTGCGAAAATGCAGCTGCAGTTCAAGGAATAGCGAAACGCAGGCGATTGATGCGCCTAATAGCAACCCATGCAGAAGCCTCGATGTCACTGGGATGACCAATTGAGGTGGAGTCGATTGCCTTCGCTGTCCCCCCAAATCCGAAACTTGCCACGGCGCTGGTCCAGTTCCGCCAATTTTCGCCTTAAGGCAGACAGGGCAAAGGGTTTGGCAAGCCCAGCTCCTTCCAAATTGAAATTGCTGAGTACCATCTGCGGTCCATTTAACTGGATTGCCGCCGTCAAAGTGCAGGAGCCTACCATCGGTGCTTGCAACTGCGCACGAAGTTGGGAGCCGCGTGCCTCCAGCCCATCCATTCGAATGCCGGCCGGCAGGAGACCCTCAAGGCTGCTCTCAAGCCCCGGCAAGTCCAGGTCGATCAAGATCTGCATGGCAGTAGACTAAACGTTCCCCCCGTCCTCCAATGCTTGTTGCCCTCACCTTTCTGCTGGCTTGTGTGCCGCAGTACCAGAATATGAGTTCCGGTTCGCTGCAAAATCGTCTTGCAGACCGGGGCATCGCAGCAAATGCGCGGGTGCAAATGTTGGAAGAATTGGCTGGACGCAAGGGCGATTTAAATTATGAGTTGCTCACCGAGGCCAAAGCCATCGCTCGAGGTGAGTGGGTAGCGGACTATGTGCGCTGCCTAGGCCGATGTGGCCCAGATGCCGTCACCGACCTGAGCAAATATGTACGCAACAAGACACCGATGATTCGCGCTGAAGCGGTTTATGGGATGACCATGGCCGATGATAAGTCCGGCGATCGTTTTGCCATGAAAGTTCTGCGCGATCAAAAACAACCTACGATTGCGCGGGTAGCTGCCTTGCGTGGCTTGGCCGACCGCGGTTCGGTGCTCGCCCATGTCGAAGCGGTTCGCCGCCTTTCTACCGCCAACGGAGCGCTGTTGTTGGAGGCCATTGACGTCATCGGCCGCAATCCATGCCAAGATGATATCCGCTACTTAATCGACGTCGTCGCTGATCGCGAAGGCCGGGCTAGGCATAGTGCTGTTGCCATGCTGCAAAAAATCACCGGCTACAAAATTGGCGCCGACGCCCGCAGTTGGCGCTACTTCTTTTTGAAGCATCGCACCGATGGCACTGAGTTCCGTCACCCTAAAGGTGATAATGACGACGAATCCCACACCCTTTCTTATATGGGCATTCCTCTGCTAGGGGATAAGGTGATTTTTGTGCTAGATTCTTCTGGTTCCATGAACTCAGGGATGTCCGAAACTGGCAATTCGCGCGGCCAACGTGCAGTTGGGGAGTTGGTCAAATTGCTGCCAAATTTGCCTCCAGATGCGCGTTTTGACGTGGTGTTTTTCGCCGACTCTGTGTCACGGTTGTCTACCGGGAGTTTGATAAAAAACGAAACTTCACGCGTGGAAAGCGCCGCGAGTTGGTTAAAGCGAAACCATTTTGACGGCGGCACCAACCTTTTTGGCGGCATTGAAAAAGCGTTGGAAAACAATGACGTCGAAGAAATTATTTTGCTGACAGACGGCATGCCATCGGCAGGGTCCATCCAACAACCGGATCGTATTTTAGCTTGGGTACAGCGCCGCAATCGTTGGCAAAAGGTGCGCATTAGTACTGTTGGATTAAGTGCACCTCAATCGGCGGGATATTTTTTATCTAAGTTGGCTGAGCAGAATTCGGGCGTGTACCGCGCGATCCGCTAAGACCCGTGCATATTATGATCGTCGCGACCTGATCAGCGTGCGACAGTCTTTAGTTCGCCGCAAATTGCGCCGATAGGAGATTCCTCCCAATGCTGCCAAACCAAGGCTGGCGTTGTCTCCCTCCCTCAACCAATTCATGGCGCTGGCCCTTTCATGGGCGGTGGACTGCCGATGCCTGCCGTAACAAAATTTCGAACCAAGCTCAGTATAAAGCTAGTGCTTGGAACTCTACTCATTCCAGCCATTGGCGGCGGAATTATCGGCAATCGATTGTTGCGTCACGAGCAATCGCAGATGGAAAAAGCATTGGCCAATCAAGTGGCATTGGTTGCCAAGCAAGGCGGGCAAGAGCTGCGAACCAGTCTGTTGCAACTGGATTCCGAGACGGCCAAAACAAAGCTGGCGGAAATGGTGGCAGCATACCCCGATGCCCGCTTTGCCGAAATTCATTCCCAACCTGGTGGCAAACAACTCGCGTCCATCGGCATGGAGGGCTTGGCTGCGCAGGAATTGGAACGCACCGGCTTTGATGAAATCGGTTATTACGTGCACATAGAGCCAGTTTATGACCACACCCAAAATTCGCTGCGGCAGGGTGCTATTGGTCAAATCAGGATCGGTTTTGCCACCGAACCCATGATCACACGATTGGCCGGCTACAAGCGCAAGATTATTACCGAATGTGGAGTGGCGATAGGGGCCAGCATCGCGGTATTACTGTTATTGTTGCGGCTGGTAGTTTTGCAGCCTATTCGCCGTTTAGAGCAGCAAGCTAACCGCTTAGGGTCTGGCGATTTCACATCAAAAATCACCCTGCCCCAGACCGACGAATTCAGTCGTCTCGCGGAAACCTTGGACCACATGCGATCGAATTTACGTGCTACTTATCAGCAAGTGGAGGATCGCAATCAGGAAATGGCGCAAATCATGGAAAAGCTAAATGTTGCGCTGCAAGACGCTGAAAATGCCAACCAAGCCAAGGGTGAATTTCTGGCGACGATGAGTCATGAAATCCGCACGCCTATGAATGGCGTAATGGGAATGGCGGCCTTGCTGTTGGATACCGAATTGAATGTCGAGCAAAAAGACTATGCCCAAACCGCTTATCGATCAGCCGAAGCTTTGTTAGCGATCATCAACGACATCCTGGACTTTTCAAAGATTGAATCCGGCAAGATGGAGATGGAGAAGCTAGATTTTGATTTGGCGCACTTGATGGAAGAGGTCATCGACTTGTTAGGTGGACAAGCTTATGGCAAGGGTTTGGAGCTTTCGTACAGTCTGCAGCCGGACGTCCCACAGCGCGTCATCGGCGACCCTTGTAGATTGCGGCAGGTACTGATGAACTTAATTGGAAACGCGATCAAGTACACCGAGCAAGGCGAAGTCGTGGTGCGTGTTCTGTGCGAGGATGGCACCCAAGCCAGCAATGTTGACGGCACCAGTCGCGCCGTCGATGTTGACACTTTGCTGCGTTTCGAGGTTCAAGACACTGGCATTGGCATTCCCGATGACGTGCAGGAAGCCATTTTTCAACCATTCCAACAAGCCGAAGCGTCTACCACACGACGCTTCGGTGGCACTGGTCTAGGATTGGCAATTACCAGTCAGTTGGCCGACTTGAGGGACGGTCGCCTTGGTGGGGAAAGCACCATCGGCGAAGGCAGCACTTTTTGGTTTACCGCCAGTGTGCCGCGCGTCAGCAATCACAATCGCGCCGCCGAGCAACTTCCTCAACGCAAGCACCTCCTGCTCATTGCCCCCAGGCC
>JACNIZ010000356.1 GCA_014382805.1 Planctomycetota bacterium | reverse complement strand
AAAATCAGGGCCGCCCCCAGTTGCTGCCGCATTTGGACTCCCCCCGATGATTTCACGGACGTATTGGCAGGCCGCGAAGCCTGCCGCGCCAGAAACGAACAAATCCAATTGGACTACCGCGGCAAAGTAGATTAGGGTGAGTGCCGGTAGATGAGCGTGGTGGCTAAATATTACGGCCAATCGGGAGACGTCAAAACGGTGCATAGCATTATGTTTGACATTGAAACCGAACGGCGGCTATCACGCCAAGCAGTGGAGTTGTCGCACCAAGTGGGCATCCTGATTGAGGCGGTGCCGATGGCCGTGATCCTGCGCGATAGCGCCGGCCCCATTCAGTTCATGAATGGTTCGGCGCGACAGATCCTATCGCTAAAAGCAGATGAGTGGCCCGGCCAAAGCTTTGCCAGCCTGGAAGATTTGAAAACGGTTGCGCATAGCACCCTGCGTGAGATTGCTCATTTGGATCAAGCCGCCTGGCAAAGTCGCGAACGCATTGATCGACAAATATTCTTGCACGGAGCCAGTCCTGATAAGCAACAAGCTCTAGATTGCTCCTGGGTGCCGTTATTTGACGATTCGGGCGACCGGCTCGGATTGGTCACCACTCTACGCGACGTCACAGAAGCCATTGAGGAGCAGCGGATTCGTCAGCATTTACAAGAAACCGACCAACGCGACCGGCGTATGGATGCGCTGGGTCGGCTTGCCGAAGGCGTTTCTCATGAGTTTGAAAATTTGCTCACGGCGGTGCTCGGCTACAGTGACATTTGCCTATCCCGGCTAGGTGCTGTGGACGAAAACACTTTGAAGATAAAAGATTCTCTGGAGAAAATCCGGACCGCAGCTGGCAAGGCGTCGGAATTGTCTAGGAGCTTGTTGGCATTTAGCGCGCGCAAGCATTGGAAGGGTGATAGCTGCAACCCGGCCGATATTTTGCGCGAGTTTGCACCCTCATTGACTCACTTGGCAGGCTCCCAGGTATCGTTAGAAACTAATATCCATTCCACTGAAAATTCGGTGCCATTGAGCCGCGAGGATTTGGCCGACATTTTGGTCCATCTGGTCAGCAACGCCCGTGAGGCTCTAAATGGTCGCGGCACGATTCACTTGTCAGGTTACATTCGACTTAGCGATCAACCACTCATCTGGCGCCAACATTCCTTGCCCGCAGGAAAGTACTACTTGATCGAAGTTGCTGACGACGGCGTCGGAATTGCTGATGCTGACTTGGGCCATATTTTTGACCCTTTTTTCACCACCAGTCCAGAGGTGCGCGGTCGCGGCATGGGCTTGGCCATGGTGTTCGGCTTGGTAAACAAAGCAGGCGGCGGCGTTCAAGTAAAGAGTCAGGTCGGCGGTGGCACCTGCATGCAAGTTTTTCTTCCTCTCACCAAATCAACGGTTCCATCAACCGAATCTATCGATGGCTCCGAAGCATTGAAAATCCTGATTGTGGAAGACCAGCCATCGTTGCTTGACCTTTTCACCGAAGTGTTGCAAGCTGGCGGCCACCAAACGACGTCGGCTTCATCGATCAAAGAAGCGATCTCGAAAGCGAATGCCCCAGGGAATCTAGATTTACTGGTATGCGATATTTTCCTTTCAGATGGGAATGGCATGGAATTGCTCGAACAAATCCGCGCTGTTCAACCGAATATTCCGGTGGTCTTTTTCTCGGGAACGCCGCGCTCCAATCTGCAGGCCCAAGGGATTTGCCTGCCCGACGACGCCCCTCTGCTCTCCAAACCCTTTCGCCCAACGCAGTTACTCCAAACCATTGCACGCTTTAGGAAGTAGCATTCCAAGCTTTTTTGTGTTTGCAGCTTGGTTCAGCCTATGCTGTAGTTGTGTCTAAAGCAGGCTTGGTTCCACCACCACCCCGCGTTGCCCTTTACATCCATGCCGAAAACTCTACTCATAGTTGAGGACGAAGAACTGGTGCGCAGCATGTTGCGCGATAAGTTCGAACAATCTGGTTATGCCGTGCTTGAGGCGGAAGATGGCAGAGAAGGCCAGAATTTGCTAGAAGACCAAACCGTTGACTTAGTTATTTCCGACCTGATTATGCCGCGCCAAGACGGCTTAGAACTACTCATGGCAATGCGAGCGGAATGGCCCGACGTACCATTGATTGCTATCACCGCTCCAAGCAATCAGTTGTATTTGGAAGTTGCTGGCCGCCTCGGTGCCGCGAGAACTTTTGAGAAACCGTTGGATTTGAAGAAGTTGGAGGACGCAGTAATCGATTTGCTGCGGATGGAATAGCGCGCTCAGTTCGACGTCCAAAATAGCAGCGTGATTTGCACGCAATTAAACAAGCTATGGCAAACCATGCAGGGCAGTAGATTCCTGCCCGAGCGCAAATAGAGATACTGCAAACCCAGTGAGACTGCAAAGATCGCCGCGACGGTGGCTGGGCCTTCATAAAGGTGCAAGCTGGCGAAAACTAAGCTCACAAAAAGCGCCGAACGGTAGCCAGCTTGGGCTGCTCCAAAGGGTTTGAAAAACTCCTCTAATCGCAGGTACAAGTAGCCGCGGAATTGCACTTCTTCGGCGACGCCCCCAGCAAGGATGCCGACCATATAGAAGGCTGGCAAAGCCCATTCGCCTTCGAGTTGAAAGGGTTCGAGGCTTTCAAATTTAAAAATTGCCCTCGCCAGAAATGCCACTGCGCTGGAAAGCAGTAGCAAAACAAATGTCGCTGCCGCTCCGGTCGTAATAGCATTGATCCAGCCTTGTGCAGGACGTCGCAATCCTATGCTGCGCAAGGACTGGCCATGGAAACGTAAAAACCCACGGATCACCAACAAAGCCAACGGCACTTGAAGCAACTTTATCGCCAAAAGGTCGGTAGGCTTAATATGGGAGGCAACCGATACCCCGAGCAGCATTGCTGCGAATTGATCCAATGCCAAGACGGCCAGGATCACAAAAATCGCTTCTAATAATAAAAACAGGCCTTTCATAGCAAAATGCGCCTCCGCTTCGGTGCCGGTTAGGCCCGGCAATCCAGCGAGATGCTAGACGGGAAGCGGAGGCGCCAAAAACGCATTAAACGGCGACGGCTGAGCATGCCTCGGCAATGGCTTGACCCATTTCCGAGCATTTTGCTGAGCCACCCATGTCGTAGGTGCGCACTTTGCCATCAGCGATGACTTGGCTAACTGCAGTTTCCACGATTTTGGCTTTTTCGGTTTCGCCCAAGAAGTCCAACATCATCTTGGCGGCAAGCACACAAGCTATGGGATTGACCTTATCCTGACCGTAATATTTTGGCGCCGAACCGTGAGTAGGCTCGAACACCGCGACGTCTTTGCCTATGTTGCCGGCAGCTGCAAAACCAAGCCCGCCTACCAACTGGGCGCATAAGTCAGAAATCACGTCGCCAAACAAGTTGGACGTCGCGATCACGCCGTAGTCCTGTGGATTCTTGATCAGCCACATGGCCATGGCGTCGATATTAGTTTCCCACATTTCGATGTCAGGGAAGTCTTTGGCGACTTCGCGTGCGGCGTCCATGAACATGCCAGAGGTTTCGCGCAGCACGTTTGGCTTTTCAACCACTGTTACCGTCGGGTAGCCATGCTCCTGGGCGTATTCAAATGCAGCGCGCACGATGCGGCTGGCGCCTTTCCAGGTAATGATGCGGGAGCTGAAGGCCATCTCCTCCGGTGGCACCGACGAGAAGCGGGCGAAGTTTGGATGGGACTCCAGTGCTTCGCGAATCTTGCCGTCTACAGGAGACCATTCCACCCCGCCGTACATGCCTTCGGTGTTCTCACGGAAAACCACCAAATCGATGCCATCTTGGTAATTCAATGGGTTACCAGCAAATGCTTTACATGGCCGCTGATTCGAATAAAGATCGAACACCTGGCGCATGCGTACAATCGGGCTGCGGTAAATCAATCCTTTACCCTGTAACTCAGGCGCAAGTTCCGCCTGAGATTCAGCCTTCGGCTTGGAAGTAATCGCCCCGAAAAGGGCGGCGTCTACTTCGCGTAAACCAGCTACGGTGCGGTCGGGCAATGCATCGCCCTCGCTGCACCAAAAGTCCCAGCCAATGTCTAGAGGAATGTAGTCCGCCTCGAAGCCAACTGCATCTAGTACTAGCTTGGTGGCAACCATGACCTCCTGGCCGACTCCGTCGCCAGGCATCCAACCAATTTTATGTTTAGCCATCTTCCTTAGTATCCCTGTGGCCTCCCCATCGGAATGGCAGAGAGGATTGAGGAGTGTAGGAACCCTGAAAGATTACAATTGCCTTTGGTAGGCTGGGATAAAACTCCCACGTCAAGGCCCCACCTTCATGCCATTAACCCGACCGAGCGTACAAGCAAGCGTAATTCTTGTTGCCCTGGCGACTCCGCTGCTCATCTTCCTCAGTTTTTTTGAAAAGCGAGAAATTGATGCCGCTCGTGAAAAGATCCAAGCTGACACCGAAAGTGCAGCTTCCAAACTTGAAATCTTCCTTTCGGATCGATTGCGCGCCTTATGGTTGATGGCTCAGTACCTAGAGTCATTCTCATTAACAGAAGAAAGTTTTGCCAAGGCCGCCGGTGACTTTTACCTAGCTCTGCCTGGCCTCAAGGCAATCAACTGGATAACCGCCGATGGCACGATTTTTTGGGTCTATCCTGAATCGGGAAATGAGGCGGCACACGGAATGAACGTTTTGAACCATCCCCAAGCCTCACGAAGTTTTAAGGTCGCTCGGGGAACGGGCACACCCACGGTTACCCCCCCACTCGAGCTCTTCCAAGGGAGATGGGGCGTGGCCAGCTATTTTCCGGTTGGATCCCCTGGCCAGCCCTCCACCCAACCCAAAATATCCGGCTACTTAAACGGAGTTTTTGAGCTGAATTCGATTATCAAAGAGGCCTTAGAGCCTGAGCTTCTGGTTCACTTTGATATCTTCCTAAGTGATGGGAAAGACTTGATTTATCCCTCAACGGAGGACCCTAACGCCAAAACTCCTGTTATGCCTGATGATTCCCAATCCGAGTTTAAGGGTAGCGTAATTTTCCCCGTGCACGACCGCCAATGGAAGCTAACGCTGGAGCCATCGGAAAGCAGCTGGATGACTCGTCAGGACTCAGTATTCACCCTCGCCCGAATAGTCGGCCTTTCGTTTATTGCCGCAATTACTTGGGTGTTTTTTTTGGTGAGGACAAAACGAGCCACTGTGGTGAGCGCGCGCCTGGAACGGGAGCAAATGCAGTCCAGTTTGTTTCAAGCTCAAAAACTTGAGGCCGTAGGCCGCCTTGCAGGCAGTGTAGCCCATGACTTCAACAACTTGCTTACAACCATCGTTGGGAATACCAGTTTGCTGGAATCTACGGCGCAGCTTTCCTCACTTGAGGTGAATCGACTCCAACAAATTCAAGTTGCATGTGATCGGGCGACCGGGCTAACTGCCCAACTCCTTGCCTTCTCATCGCAAGGTTCAACCCATGCCGAGGAGTGCGAGATCGGTTCCGAATTTCTGCTCCTATTGCCTCTCCTATACGCCCTAGTACCTGAGGAAATTGAAATTCAATTCCACCAGGATTGCCCGCCGACCTGGATCAGTTGGGCGCCTACCCAACTAGCCCAGGTGATGACCAATCTAGTTTCTAATGCGAGCGACGCCTATGAATCCTCCGGCACAGTTCAAATCAACCTTGAATATCTACCACAATCCAACCGACTTCAAATTGTAGTCCGAGACCAGGGAATCGGCATGCCTGCCGAAACTCTTGCTCATGCGTGTAATCCGTTTTTCACCACCAAGCCGACTGGGCGTGGCACTGGGTTAGGACTAGCCTCGGTGGCACGGATCGTCCATGAAGCCGGAGGCGAGCTTGAATTGGAAAGCTCGCCAGGTAAGGGAACCAGTGTGATCATCCAGCTTCCCGTAATTCAATCCAATAGGTTGTCAGACCATCTATCCCATTTGGAGAATAGCCCTAGGCAAAAGTTAAAGGTATTGATGGTCGAGGACAACAGCACAGTCAGGGAGGTCACCCAATCGATGCTTAGTGAACTAGGCCATCATGTAGTTCCAACGAATTCAGGCCACGAGGCTGTGCAAAAATTCCTGGTCGACCCACAATGGGATCTCTTATTCACCGACCTAAAAATGCCGAACATGAACGGCATGGAACTCATCCGCACCTTACGTGAGCAAGGATTCCAAGCTCCATCTGTATTGTGCTCGGGCTATGCCGAAAACTTAGACGCCGACGAATTACGAGCCCTAAAAATTACCTTTTTAGCTAAGCCATTCACAACCACAACCCTTTCGCGCGCAATTTCGTCTGCGCATGAAGTGGGAAATCGGAGCTAAACCTTCGCCCGTTTACGTCGAACTTGTTTGGTGCAACAACTAGCCGTCGACCAGCGCGATATAGCGGCGTAAATCAGCCATTTCGTCAATCAGAAGGTCGCGTATGGACAGCACGCCAACGAGCAAACCTTCGGAATCAAGGACGGGGAGGTGGCGAATATGGTGACGCTTCATCAAAAGGTGAGCGTCGAGTACCGATTGGTTCTCTTGGGCGACCACAACTTCGCGGGTCATGATGTCGCCTACAACGATTTCATCGACATTTTTATCCAGCAACAGCACGCGCTTAAGCACGTCGCGTTCAGTAAAAAGGCCGATCAGCCGTTTGCCATCCATGATGGCAGTGCATCCCACATTGGACTTCGCCATCGCTTTTGCAGCTTCCCGCACGGTGGCGGTTGCGTCCACGAAAACGACTCGTTCCTGCTTGCCAACCAGATCATGAAGGGTGTTCATCTAATTCGTAGCTAAGGTTTTCGGGGAATTTCCCATTATCTCTACTCTACACCCTGTGAGCGTCAATGCCATAGACTTCACTTGTGACTTCTTG
>JACNIZ010000093.1 GCA_014382805.1 Planctomycetota bacterium | reverse complement strand
ACGTCAATGCCGCCAGTCTCATCATTCCGATTGGTTGGATGCCTTACGGCATGGCTGCCATCTTCGACGGCCGTTGGCTGCGCGGTATTTTTTGCACCTTAGGCATGTTCCTGATGGCCGGATTGAGCTTGCGGCGCTCTTATCGATTGACCTTAAGAGCGGTTTTGCACGGCGGTGAACCAGCGTTGCGCCCGGCAATTGGCGCCGACTCGATCGCAGATCCAAGTTCATCCAACCATCCAGCGCTGGCTAAGCAAACACCGGTTGCTGCCAGCAAACCCTCCAAGCCGCCGTTGCTCGAGCGACGTATCCCTTTTGTCAGTGATGAAACTTCGGGGGTGGCTTTTGCTTCCTTGCAAAACTTATTGCGAGCCCCGGAAGCCAAAATGATGCTGCTATCCCCAGTGATCCTGCTGGGTCTTTTTGCCTTTATGTTGGCAAGAAATTCAAACTTGGACGACGCCACTGCATTTGCACCAGGCATGAGCTTGGCCGCCGTTGTAATGGGCATGATTAGCATTCAGCAGTTATTGCAAAACCAGTTTGGCTTGGATCGTGCAGGTTTTCGCGCCTACTTGCTTTCACCAGTCCCGCGCCGACACATTCTGCTCGGGAAAAACTTAGCGCTGGCTCCTATTTCATTCGTGATTAGCCTGACCGCGTTAATTTTACTGGAGTTTTTCGTGGTATTGGACGTGCAGCACTTTTTTGGTGCGTGCATTCAACTGGTTTCGGCTTTCCTCATCCTGAGCATGGTCGGCAATCAAATTTCAATTATGGGGCCGATCCAACTCAAAGAAGTGGGCATGCAAGCTGCCAATGCCAAATTGAAAATTGTATTACTGCAATTGCTCAGCATTTTGTTGGTGCCGCTATCGCTTTCACCTCTGTTAATACCGTGGTGGATTGAAGTTTTGTGCCGCGATTTCGCGTGGGCATCCTGGGTGCCGATCTACATCCTTCTACACGCGTTGGCATTGGTGGTAATCTTCCAGGTATTTCGCCACGTCGTCCGCCGCCAGGGAGCGTTGTTGCAATCGCGCGAACAGTCCATTCTGGAAATTTTGACGCGGATTTAAGAAGGTCGCCGTCTGGAAATCCTTGGTTTCTATGAGTGGTTAGAATGTTCCTTCATGTTGTGCCTCGCGATTTTTCTCGCGGGGGTGGTTCAGGCGCCTTCTGCAACCGCCACCGATACTCAAGATTCCCTGCTACCCGTGTGCATTAGCGGTCGATGGGGGTATATCCAGCCCGACGGTGAGCTGGTCATACCATGCAATTTTGAATTGGCTCGCCGCTTTCAGGATGGCCGCGCCGCAGTGAAGGTCGATGATCTTTGGCAGTTTATTGATGCGAGTGGCACGCTGGCATTTACTGGCAGCTGGCGCGAGGTCGGCGATTTTTCTGAGGGTTTGGCCGCCGTGACCTTCGACACTGGCGTGGGTTACCTCAATACGGATGGCGAAGTGGCACTGAAATTTGGACTGGCCAACAGGTTACCGTCGGACTTTTATGGCGGCAAAGCGAGTTTTAGTTTTCCGATGATCGGGGTTAGTGTTCTAGCAAAAACTATCTCGCGGGTGATTGATCGTGATGGAGCGAGTTTGTTTGAATTGGAAGGTGTACTGTCGCGGATTCCAGGAGGTTTTGTTCATCAAGCCGGCGCCGGAGAAAATCGTTTTACTTTGCTGGACGACGTAGGCAAGGCGCTGCATGAAGGCTGGTTTAGTAGTGTGGGTTTGCCGAAAACAGCGGGACCAATTCCAGTGCAGCGCGACGGAACGTGGGAGTATTTTGACGTCGCCGGTGCGCCTACTATTACAGCGAAATTCAATCAAGCATTCGCTTTTGGCGACGGCCTTGCTGCGGCCCGGGTGGAGGATATGGGCAGTTTCGGATTTATCGGTCGCGACGGCAACTGGAAAATCAAACCGCAGTTTACTTTCGCCGGAGATTTTGAAAATGGATACGCGATGGTCAAAATCGGCGACAGCGTGTGTTGGATTAATGCGGCCGGCGAAATGATCTGGTCGCCGCAAAACTACCCGGTGCAAGATTGGGAGAGGAAAGTAGCATCCGAGCGAACTGGTGAAAAAGTTGGTGAATTGGAGATCATGCTTGAAGATGAACCGGAGCCATTAACGCTAGGAGAAGTCGTCGGTATTTATCGGAACCGCAACGAAGCTTTGGCGCGGGCGCGCGTTCGGTATGGTGCCGAGGTTATCTTCGACGCCGGGCGGGATAGTGAAACGCATTTTGTTTATGCGGTAGACTTGTCCTGGTTTTTTCGCGGCGTGACAAACGCAACCATGCGCTTTCTTTTGGTGGAAGACGACCTACGCGCAGCGGTGCAATTTGCACGGCGCGGAGATCTTGAAGAAACCTTAAACGCAGTTAACACCTCGCGCATCTATGACGACGTCCGCCTGTTTCATTTGTTGGAACGGGATGCACCTAACCTGTCGGGGCAGCTAAAGGTGAAAGCGCCGGAATTTTTCGAATGCGGGTCTTTCGGCGAGCCGACAGGAGTGGAACTGCATATCATCGGTGGCCATGACGACGTCGAGCCGCGGCCGCAAGATCTGCTGCCGATGCCTTACGCGGAATCAGAAGGCAAGGTGACTTTCTGGAGTCCGGTCACTTTCGAAACCGCATTTGCGGGGGTTTTTGAGGACGCGCGTGCCTTTTCAGAAGGCCTGGCAGCGGTGAGAAAGGATGGGCTCTATGGCTTCATCGATTTAGAAGGCAAGTGGGTGATCCGGCCGCAGTTTCAAAACACGTCAGGGTTCCATGAGGGCGTAGCCGTCGTCGTGCAACAAGGAACATCATTGCTAGGAGCTGTGGATCGCAACGGCAACATGGCGCTGCCGTTTCAGTTCCAATCCATCGGCGATTTCCATCAAGGTCGAGCCCGCATCGTGCGTGATGAAAAATGGGGTTTCATTGACCGCAGCGGCAACGAGATCATCGCTGCCGAGCATGAATGGACCGGCGATTTTGCTTCTGGCATGGCACCATTCAAGAGCAACGAGCTGTGCGGCTATTTAAACCTAAACGGTGAAGTTGTCGTCGCCGCGACATACCGCACCGCGACCACCCACGTCGAAGGCTTAGCCACCGCAGTGGGCCTGGATGAAAATATGCACTACCTCGACCACAATGGTGATGTCGTGATCTCTGGAAAATTCCTCTTCGCCAGCGACTTCCTCGATGGCGTCGCCCTAGTCCAAGATGCCGACGACGGTGGTTGGCGCTTAATTGACCGCACCGGCGAAACCCACGCGCGAGTGGAAACTGTTCAATAGAATTTGGATCCGCAAAAACCATGCTTCGTTTCATCCATAGCCAAGTCATTGGGTTATTTCAAAGCGGTCAGAACTGGCAGGACGCCGAGAGTGACGCTGATCGTAAAAGCTCAAAACTTATTGCACTAGTATTGGTTTTGATGGCTGTTTCGTTAGTCGTGCTTCCCTTCCTTTTGGATTTTCTCTCTGAACGATTGGCCATGCGGTCGATATTCCTGACCGTGCCATTACTTGTGGCCGCCAAACATTTTTGGCATGGCGCCAGCATGCGTTGGATCCTCATGGGGTTAATCAAGAATTGGCTTTCGATCGGCTTGCTCATTTATATATATCTGGTGCTCGGAGCCATCGCAGTACAAGCTTTCAAAGGTGGGCAATTTATTAACATCGGCAAGCAATGCGGGATTTTAATGATGGCTCTCGGATTCGTCGGCGGAGTTACAAGCTGGATCCAAGCGGGCATCTTGCGTGATGCAAGCCAGCCAGATAAAGCCAAGGTTGTTGCCTTGCGTTTTTATGCTTTGATTTGGCTCGGCTTTTTTCTTGGCGGGACGTTGGCATTGGCCAACGCCACAGGATGGGCCGATTGGTTTTTTGTTGAAGTATTGGGGTGGTGATTCTTTGCTCTGCAATTTTGAAAGAATCGGTAAAAAATGTGTAAGCATTAAGACTTCGCGGAGTCCCTTAAGCGATGACCAATAGTTTCCATGACGAAAACCTGCGGGAGGTACTCCGACATTCTGGCTGGATCAAGGGCTTAGCATTTGCCACCCTTCGGGACCACGCCCTTGCTGAGGATGTGACCCAAGAGGTTTTGCTGAAGGCGTTGCAAACATCCCGACCGAAAGGACGATTGCTGCGGGCATGGTTGAAAGCAGTTACGGTGAATACTGCTCGTAGCCAGATCAGATCGTCCATGCGAAGAAGGAAGCACGAGCAGGCATTAGCGCGGGTCAAGGCTTCCCACCAAGTTTCAGAACACCCTGACGGGATTCAAACTTTTTTGGCGCTTACGAAGGCAGTGGATTCACTTTCGGTCAAGAGTAGGCAAATGATTCTGTTGCGCTTTTACCAAGAACTACCGTTTTCTTCAATTGCCGATGAGCTGGGTATTCGTGTGGGCAATGCCCAAGTTCGGTGTCATCGGGCGTTGCAGGAATTGCGTAGCGTTTTGACTTCAGCAAACGAGGATTGGAAAAACTTGTGTTTGCTAGCCTTACCCATCAAAGTGCAAAAACTGGCAACTTTGGGTAGTGGTGGAATACCCTATGGTCTTGCGTTGAACAAATTTCCTGGTATGTGGGCTGCTGGACTGCTTGCAGTTTTGTCATTTTCGCTATTCTTGATTGCCAACCCATTTGGGCAAGACCAGGCGGTGGAATTTGCAAGTTCACCTTTTAGCGAGGGTAATAGGAAAAGCCTTGCTGCTGACTTGCGGCACCCAGTTTCGCCCATTCGTTCATTGGCAGTGGCACCCGAGGAACACCCTCCTTCCAAAGCAGGGCAATTGCGCGGTCGAGTTTTCCATCAAGGTTCCCCCGTATCAGATGTACAAGTAAAGATGTGGCAAGTCGATCAACTCCACTCCGCAACGACCGATGCCGACGGGTTCTTTGAGTTTCCGGCCGACCTCAATCGTTACGCAGGTTTCACCGTCATTGCCGACGGCATGGGAAGATCTGCCCAGTATTATCCGGGTAATTATCAAATGCCACGCCTAGATCTGATTGCACCTAATCCAAAAGGCGAGAGGATGTACGTTTACCATGGTGATCCAGCTAAGCCAGTACCTGGAGCCAAGGTCGAAGTCTTTGTAGATTTGACCGCGATGATCGGTGAAGACTATTCACCAAAGCAGTCTCTGCAGTGGGCGGCCGAAGGGTATACGGATGAAAACGGCCACTTCTATGCGCCCGGATGGCTGACCGACATGCCGGTGGTTCTAAAAGCCTCGGCGCCTGGCTATCTGCCGGCGGTTTCCAATTTTGGGCGGAAAGTCAGAATCCTGGCTGGAAAAGAAATGCCGGTTCGGTTGATCAACGCAGACAAGAAGCCACTCGCCGGCCTCCGCGTTCGCATCGGCCGGCTTGGGTTTGAAGCCCGAAAGACTGATGGAAACGGTTTTCTTTCAAAGGTGAATGACTGGAAGGTGTCCAAAAATTGGCAACAGGAAGTTGCTTTACCTGGGAATATATTTCTAGATTTAGGCGACGGGAAATATTGGCAGCGGAGTGCAAGCTCCATTCCTTTAAATCAGTTTCAAGTGCTTGAAGACCATATTGAAATCACCGTCGACCTGCAGCCTGTCTATGCCAAGCTAGGGGACTTAAAGCTGCCTCACGGATTTTGGGTAGAGGCTAGGCTACCAGGCGGACGCAGCGAGTTTTTCTCGATTCCGAGGCCGGGCTCCTGGACAAAATTGAACTCAGGCAAAGCTGTCGTTCTAGATCAACCTATTGGTGGCAGCCATAATCAGGTTGAAGCCAGACTCATGCCCGATGGGACGCCGTTGGGCCTATATTCGATTGATGGATCTGTGGCGGTAGTCGAAACTCAAATCGTTCCAGTTGAATTTCAAGTGACGCGAAATCAGCACGCCTTAGCTGGTGACTTTGTATTGAAAGGGCAAGGCGGCATGCCGGCGAATCGGGTCATTCATATTCTGAGAAATGGAAAGGGCAAACTATTCCTAGATCCAAATCCGCGCTGGCGATTTTCAGTTACTGGGCACGGCTCAGACCAAGACTATTTTCTTGATTTAGAGGAACTGCCTTACGGGAAAATCACTCAGAGCTTGGAAATACATGGCTTAGAAAAGTTTCCCAAACTGGAGTTACCCTTGCTTGATGTGAGCACCAGAGTAGTCAAAATCCGAATAAACGGCATTCCGCCTGTAGATGGATTAGTTGGCAAACAACCTATTCAATCAGATGGCAGCGTCAGGCTTCCATTTGATCGTGATGGCAGACCGTTACTTCGTGGAGTGCGCTTAACGCCACATCCATCTCTGCATCGTCGAGAAGGCGGACCGATTGTGAATGGCTTGCATTTAAAAAGAAACGATCCCTATCCTGGAAAAATATGGCAAGACCCATCCGGTAATTGGTACTGGGACATGCACCTCGCTGCTGTTGAATTACATATACCCGTTGAAAAATTCGATGGATTTCGCTCCATATACTCAACCGTTGGCGGACTATGGCCTGACCTACACTGGCCCATAGAACGGGAAAAACAATTCCTTAAGGTCCCACCCGAAGGGGGCCCGGTTCGATTTCGAGTTCCGGCAGGTCGCTATGCATTTGAGGTCAATCACAAATACCGTTTTGGCGGCATAGATGGCGTGGTTTTTGAGGCTGGCAAACTGACTTCCTTGCATCCCGATGCCGTCGACCTTGCTGCGGAACGATTACAGCAGGTGCAGCCAGAGGGTGAAAGTGGTAGCACACCCGCCACGCCGCAAGGGCTATCCTATGGCGAAGACCATTGACCAGATTCATGAATCCACGCTCCCCAATAAGAGTTTATGGCGACCGAAAATCTGGCAACTGTTACAAAGTTCAACTGGTATGCAGTTTGTTAG
>JACNIZ010000401.1 GCA_014382805.1 Planctomycetota bacterium | reverse complement strand
GAGCGACCGTATTTTGCGCTGCACTATGAGTGGGCAGCACTCCAAATTCCTGAATGCTGCGCTGAGCGCCGCCAAAAATTAGGTCGAAATTTGGGCTAAGCTTGGACGGGTTCTCGCTCACTAAAGCTTGGGTGCAACTGGTCAAGGCAATCAAGCCCGTAATGATTTTGGCGTTGAACCCGGGGTGGAATTTGCGGTGGATGTTTAGGCGGAGCATGCTTATCGGATTGGACTCGGGGTTTGGCAAGAGGAGCCGTCAGCAGAAGGTGTCAGTTCGCTTGCAAATACAAAGGGGGGTTTGCACCTGCACGGATATTTACCTCAACCGCCTCGCCGACCTGCGACTCCTGCATGCCATCCACGAGCTCCGCCTTTGATGGTTGGTAATTTAGACTGACTTCGTAAGTGCTTGGATACACGAATGGAAAATTGCAGTTCCATTCGTTTGCGGCATTCATCGCGTGGCTAAGAACGACAAGCTCTCCGTCTATCGTTGCAATCAAAACCACGCGGTAACTTCCGTCGCCGCCATCGGGTTTGGGTTGTAAGTGCACTGCCAAATTTCCATGCAGAGGAATCACGACGCGCGCGGTGGCTTGGGCTGGCAGTAAATCTTGATAGTAGTAGCGCCCAGCAACCTGAGTGCGAATTTGCACCTTCTCCGAGGAAAGACTGGTTGCCTCAAAGCGACCATTTCCGCGGCCAAAGGTATTGGAAGTGAATCCGGATCGTACGATGGACACGCCGGCGTCAGGAATGGGTTGATTGCTTTCATCCACCACTTCAATCATTACCGATAACGCCGGCTCCAATTTCAATTCAACCCTCGAATTGTTTGACGGGACTTGATAGTCCTTAATAAAACGTGTCGCGGATCCGATTGCAGAAAGAACTAAAGTGCGCGGTTTTTCCTCAATGACCAAACAAGAAAATTTCCCCTCGCCATCGGTCCAGGCCAAAATTTGGCCACCCAATTGAACTGTAGCGTGCACGATCGCATTGCCATCCAAATCAACCACTCGTCCGTGGAAGTGCCGTCCGGATCTGGCAAGGTCCACAGTCAATTCACGTTCTTCTTCCGCACCTAGCGGTGCAACAGATTCGGAATGGTAGATCGTATCGCCAGTGATTCCATAAATCTCCAAAGTCATCGCGACGTCAGTTTTAAGCGCATGATAACTGACAACTCCCTCAGAATTTGGACGCGCGAATAGCGCAGCACCTAATGGCATCCTGGCGTTTTGATAACGTGGAAACGTCCACTCGGACATATAATTTTTCAGCTCCAAATCTGTATTCGCCGGACCGGCAATTAGCACTTCTTCGCCGCTCAACTGCGCCCGAAATTGAT
Source organism: Planctomycetota bacterium (assembly GCA_014382805.1). Lineage (GTDB taxonomy): Bacteria > Planctomycetota > UBA1135 > UBA1135 > UBA1135 > JACNIZ01. Next base: position 5,585 of record JACNIZ010000401.1, on the reverse strand, counting down.
CGCTTGCGACACTGTCGGGTGGCACAATTTTCACCAGCAATCGATTCGCTCGATCTAGATAAACGGTCAGTGGATTCAGAATTGGCTCAGTCAGCTTTACTTCCTTCGGCACAAATCCATTGGCGCCAAATTGCAGCGTAGTCACCTCCAATGGCAACCATCGCATCATGCCGACGCCTTGCTCATCAGTCGGTTCACTTTCAAGCGCCCGCGCACGCCCGAATCCGCCAGCAATGGGTTGATCAAGGCGATCATGCAATAAAAACGGAATGTGCCGCAATCCAGAAATTTGAATCACACCCAGGTCTCCGTCGCTAGGAATTTCCGCAAAACCCAATCGAAGTATGGGTGGCTTGTGATCCGTAGTTCCACCTAAGTACAACTCTAAACTTCCTAAGTCCAACGGAATAATTGCAATCGAAAAGCGCCCCTCCGCATCGGAATTCGCACTGTTGATCTTAGGTTTGGCCCCGCCGCGCAGGGTGCTCCGGGCAGAAACATAAACCCGATCTACAGCCAAGCCGGAAGGAGCATCTATCAGTTGCCCGAATATTTCCGGCGCGCCTTCAACCACGACCCGCAACCCCTCAACTGGGGAGGGCAATTGAATTGTGGCCTGATTCGGCAAGACTTCACCAGTAGAAACACTTTCAATTTGGTAACGACCTTGAAGATAAAAAATCCCGCTCCACGAATCCTTCAACCCCTGAAAATGGAACTTTCCTTGTTCGTTTGTCACTCCAAAAAGCATGGCGAATTTGGTAACAATGCCAAGTTCTTGCAAAGCAATGGAAGGAACTTTTTGTACATCAAATAGTGGATGGCTGGACCGAAGACGTACCTGCAGGTCAGCGATCGGCTTCTGCGTCGTATCAACGATCAATCCTGAAACTTGCCGTCCGCTTTTTAGAAATAAACGCTGCGTACCCGAAATCAGCTCAATTTCATGCGTTTGCACCACGCGCCCCGGACTTGAAAAAACCGCGAGGCAAGTAAGTCCGTCGGCTGAAACTACAAATCGACCTTCTTGATCCGTGCTTCCGCTAAACAACAGTTTTTCATCCCGGCAAAGTACCACGCGGATGGATGGCACGCCGACGCCATTCTCTTGCACGATGAATACCGCTTCTTCACCATCTGAGGTAACGATTTCATCTCGTTGCTTAGGAGTTGAACTCGAATTACCGGCAGCCAGATCTGCTTCCATTAACTCGTCAGCTTGAGTGCTTTCTTCACCTGACAACGAACCTAAATCCGCTCCATCGCCTTGCAGCGATTTCCACGGATCCACCACATAGATGAGCAAAACCAAAACGGCGAATAGGGCGACCCACACAGCTTTCGGCAATTTGCTCATTTTGACCTCTACATGTTTTTAGTTTTTTGATTCCGCCACGGACCCGATTCCACCAAGGTGGCGGTATCGATTTGCTTGTTCGTCCCAGGCATACTACCTATTCCATGATAAAATTTGCGGATGCCTAAACGGTAGCTCGATTTGTCAGGCACTGATTCCCGATAAGCGTCAAAGCGCAACCCTATTTTTTCGAAGGGTATGGCCGGGAAACTGGCGTCGCTCGTGGTAAAACGAAAGTCCATTTTTTCATAATCGCCAAAATCCTCGGCGCTGATTACTCGATCTCCACGCAAGATGGATTTGGCCGCAACCTCTGGATCAAACCGACTCCAAATCGTTTTGTCGCCGCGCGCGTTGCCCATGAATAAATTATTTTCAATGCGGCAGCGGATCGGCCACATGCGTCCAAATTCGCCAGTATCGTTCAGCACCTCAACCATCAGCGGGTACTTGCTTTTCCACGGTTCCTTCAGCCAACCCTTTTCACCGATCACGCGCTGCAACCGCCCCAGATAATTCTCTTTGGTGTTTTGATATTTGTGGTTCGGATCGGCGGCAATCTCCTGCTCCCAGCGATAGTGCTTGGCCCCCAAAGTACCGACGTTATAAATCCCGCGAAAACCCTCCAGGAACACATTATCGACCACGGTGTGGCCAGCCCCACCGAACATGAAAATCCCCTTTGCGGCCGATTTATAAAACACATTGCCCTCGCAAGTCGAACCAGCCTGGCAATCGTCCAAGTGAATCCCAGAGCGCTCCACCTTTCCCGGTACATGCATCAAATGATGAAAAAAATTATGGCGGTAAGTATTGCCATAACCAATCAGGTCGGCGCCGGAATAAATCGCGCCGCCGTCGCCCTCGTCGTAACCAATATTGAACAGTTCATTCAGTTCAATCAAATGATCGTTGCCGCTCACCACCACCGCTTGGCCGATGGAATTGTGGATCAAATTATGGCGCAAGGTATTGCCGACACCGGTCACGGATACGCTCACTTTACGGTGCGAAAATCCTTTTTGATAGATGTGGCAATTTTCCACCGTATTGCCCCCCGCCTCCAACAAACCCGGGCCACGCTTGCCGCCCGCCAACCGCACATGGCTTTCCAAATCAACTAAATCACAACTTTGCACGCGGTCATTAGTACCATTCATGTTGACTCCGCCCGCCGGACTATTGCGAATGATCGCGCCCGCAATCAAGTTGTTGGAGCCACCAGTCAAGCTATAGGCATAACCACCGCCAATGTTCTCGACACTCAGACCGATCACCGAAACATGCTGGGTGCGGTCTAACTTCATAAAACCGTCACTCACCGGCAAGTTAATCCGCGTGGAATCATTAAAACCCTCTAGCGGATAAACATACAAGCGGTTTTCCACCGTATCGAAGTGCCACTCACCGGGTTGATCCACCTCACACAGCAACCCAAACAGCTTAAACGGCTTGTCATTCTGCTTCCAAATCCAGCCATACGCCAAAGCTTGCGACAGATGCACCGCCCGCAACTCCGCACTAGCCGCGACCACCGCCTGTGACTTCAGCAACCAATTGGCGTCGATATAACCAGTAAGTTCGCAACGGCGATTATTGCGCTTCAACTCCGCCTCCCACTGCGCCCAAGTCCCCGCCATTTCATCTTCGCGACGACTAAACCGCCCCCACGCACCGCGCGGTTCGTCGATCGAACCCAACCAGCCCTGTTTGCGACCGGACTCTTGAAACGGCGGATGCCCAGCGCGAATTCCATAACCCTCTTTCCCAGGTGGAATCGCCGGAGGGGTCATTTCCGCTATTGCGGTTTCGTCGGCAAAACTGGCGTAGCCGCTGTTCGGGAATACCGACGGGAGGTAGATGCCATCACCTATAGATAAGGTGGTCACCACGCGTCGGCTCAACGTTTGAATGACTTGCGGACTAATCACTATGGCCACCACAACCTTGTCCGCCGCCGCCGCCGCCAGGCGCGTCCGGTCGGCCTCTAGCACCGGATAAAATGTACTGGCAGGAAGTCGAATTCCACCGCTGAACCATACGCTTTCGCCATCCTGCGCTTGAATGCGGATCGGTCTTTCAGCGGTACCCACGAACTCCGGCCCCAAAACGAATGGCTTCGTAAAAGCATAATGTCCGCCGCGCAGAATTAATTTGTGTCCGCCCTCGGGTAGCCCGTGTTCGAGTAGCTGTTGCGAAAGCTGGGAAAGGGCGACCTCAAAGGTCAGCGGATCTTCGACCGATCCGGTGCCGTACCGGTTACCGTCGGCGGCGACGTAAATTACCTCTTGGGCGAGGGCCGCACTCTCAGGAAATAGGCCGAAAAAGCCCGCGAATCCCGTTGCCAAGGGCAAAACCCACTTCGCTAGGAGAGATGTCATCGGCAGCCATTCTAGCCACTTTCATTTAGTTTGCCCTAGCATGGCGTCGCCGTAGTCATCGCCAAGTCGACGCCAGATGGAGTGAATGTGATTCATCCCTAGCTTGTCCGAACCTGGCCCGGCGACGTTGGAAAACTCAATCCAATTACGTCTTCCATGAAGTCGGTAAGCATATGGCTTGTCCGTTCCCCCGCCCAGCCACGCAAAATGAATTCCTTCGGCGAGATCTAAACGAAAATCTGCAATTGCAGCGTCGTAAACGTCGCCGCGGAAGGTGCCAAAGTACTCGTCAACTAAATCCGCCAGCAGCGCGTATTGCTCGCCAGTGAAATCAATGCTCGATACGCCTTGGCGCTTGGCTATCAAATTCGCTTTGGTTGGCCCAGCCAAAACGTCGCCGGGTGATTTTTCAGCGATGACCGCAAGTTTGCGTTGTTTCGTAGTTAGGCTTGCCAATAACTCCTGCCCCAAAGTATCCATGCCCCCGAGCAAACGTGTTCCGGCATATTTGCCACTAGGATTTTCAACCGGATTCGCACCCAAAAAAGTTGGCGTCACCCGGACCTTGCCTTTAGTGGCCGTAATATTCAAAGCCAAATGATGGCCGTCCAACTGCAAACCCCAAGCTCCATCTCCGCGCGGATCACCAAATACACCTAGCCAATAATAATCATAGCTGTAACGCTCGGCCGCGCTCGCATTGCTCTGAGCGACGAGGTCATGCAGCACATCATCCGCGCGCATGATGCCAATCACACTCAAATATCCCTGACTGCTCAACACGCGGCGCAGCAAGCGGTGGGCACTGGCTCGTTGTTTGTCCGACATTTCGCCAAAAGCAATGCCGTAGCGGTCAAACATGGTTTTGGGCAAATTGCTCCACGCTCGCCGCTCCGCATGGTCCATCCCAAAAACGGCCTGCTTTTGCTGAGCAGGCTGCAAAGTATCCAGCCAAGCCACGGTAGCCGCGCGCATTCCAGCTTCGCTGCTAGGGCTGAGTTGCGATCCTTCAGGGCGGGAAATCCCAGCCATCCAGCCGGAAACAAAGGTCAGTAGGGCAAGCAGAACGAAGGAGGGCATGCGCTCAGCTTAGCAGCCGCAATTTGGCAAAACCTAAGGACTACCGCCAACTACCCCTGCCATGCCACTTCCCCCACCCATGGCTTGCCCCCCTCGTGTGCGGCCCAAGTTCGGCGCTTTCGCCTTACTGCTGACGTTCCTAATCTTCGCTTTCGGTACTCAATCGGCGTCCGCCAAGCTAGCGTCGATCCCGAATTTGGCCCCTGCGGCCGTCGCTCAGAATAAACCACCGACCATGGCGGCGGCGGAAAGAATGGTGCGGGCTTCAAAGTGGCCGAAAGCCATCGCGGCGTTTGAATCCATCTCTGCTGCCGAGCCAGAAAATGGATTGGCTTGGTTTTATCTCTCTTATTGCCATCACAACAGCGGTGATTTGCGCAAGGCTTTGGAATATGGACTCAAGGCGGCAGAGTTCCCCGATGTCCGGGCGACGTCGCTCTACAACATGGCCTGTGCCCACAGTACGCTCGGTGAAATTGAACAGGCGACGGAATGTTTGGCCAAAGCGCAATCGGCTGGTTACTTGGATTTCGATTCTATAGAGACGGATCCAGAGTTGAAAAACTTGCGCGACAAGGTGGATTTGCACTTACCCAAGAAGCATAAATTCAGCATACTCCGCGGACGCAATGGCATAGAAATTCCGTACTACGTTTTACTACCCACGGATTTCGACGTTGAAAAGGAATACTCGGTGGCAATTTCGTTTGCCCAAGGAAGCGGGGGGAAGCGCAGCAGCGATTGGTGCATAGAAAAGCTTTGGGGGG
>JACNIZ010000146.1 GCA_014382805.1 Planctomycetota bacterium | reverse complement strand
CAAATACACTCCTTCGTCCAAATATCTTTGTGCTACTTTCTTAACCGGCTTTTCCTTAAAAGTGTCCACTTCAAAAAACGACAAGCCTTGCTTTTGCCCGCCGCACGCGCCTTGGCGAATGTAGCCATAACCTGTCGCAGGGTAAGTCGGCTGAATGCCAAATGTCACTAATGCACCTGGCTGCGCAGCAACCTCGGCGCCCGCTTGCAAGCTGCGTTGAAATTCTTCAGCAGGCGAAATGACGTGGTCAGCAGGCAACACCGCCATGGTGGCATCGGGATCGTGCGCGTGTACCACTGTGGCCGCCAAACCAACGCAGGCTGCTGTATTACGCGCACACGGTTCAACCAAAATATGCTCAGGCGGCAGATCCGGGCACGCCAAACGCACGCCCTCGGCTTGCAGCGCATTGGTTACTACCCAAATTCGCTCCACAGGAATCAGCGGCTGAACCCGACGCACGGTTTCAGCCAGCATCGAATCGCCGCCAGTAATAGGCAGCAATTGTTTGGGGCGGCTTTTTCGACTTTCGGGCCAAAATCGAGTCCCGGATCCTCCGGCCATAATGACGGCATGCAGCATACGCCAAGGCTAGCCGTCTGCAGGAGTCTTTGCTACCCCTGAGGTCTCGCTTTGCAAAGGAATTGCGGGCGACGAACCAGGCACCCGCTGACGTCGTTCGGGCAGCCATAAGGGGAACGGTGGTCGCGGCAATTCTTGGCCTAATATTTTGCGCATGGAGCGCGTCGAAACGTGCAGGTTGTCGATCGGTCCGTACACTTCTTGTTCGGTGAACAAGTCGAAGATATGGCTGATCAATGGCAAGTCGGTGACTGGAATGCCAAACAGCAGGCGCACCTGGCGCAGTGCCAATTTCAAATCCAATGAGCCGTCCATATGCACCCAACCTTTGCCCTCGATATCGAGCAAATCGTGATCCAATTTCAAATTACTGATTCGTACGCGCGAGTCACCATCCAAACGGAAACGGACCAATCCCTCACGAAAAACCGGCGGGTTAATTCCCATTGCGCGCCAAATTTGCTCCAAAATTGGGACCTCGCTGAGGCGGCCGTTATGCACCTGAATCGAGCCGCGACCTTTGAAGTCCAAAGGGCTCAGGCTTGGGCTTTTGATTTTCACCCAACCTGAAAACTTGCCACTGGCGCGCGGCTCAATTCCTAACTGATCGCGCAGCCGGTTCAGGTTCAAGTCGCGGAAACTAATCTGCGCTTCGATTGGCGCTTCGGCGGTCAACCCCAATTCTAGTTTGCCCGGAATGGGTTCGCCGCTGCCTTCCCCAACTGGAGAGTCATCATCGGCTTCGGTATTTACTGTAGCGGGCGTGGATGTGTGCACGCTGCCACCTAAAGCGTGGGCCTCCAAGTTAGTAAGTTGCACCAGATGAGGATCCATACTCAGGTCGGCAGAAGCATTTTGAATCGGCAATCCGGCGACGATGGCGCTGCCGTTCTTGATTTTGAGTTGGGCAAATACACCTTGGCCCGACGTCCACCGCAGCTGATTGATATCTATAGTAGCGCGCCCTTGTTGCACCGAAACTGGTCGATTAAAGCTGGCTTGACGTAGCTCCATTTTGCCGCCGTAAAAATTTAATATGCCCGGTTCATCATTCTGGCGGCGATATTGCAGCTTGATTCCTTGTGGACGAATTTCTGCAGCCAACCCGATTTGATGCAAGGCGGCGGATGCTTGCGGACCCAGAAAGTGATAGGTCTTCGGACCGATGTGCATGCCGATGGCCGAATCTATTGTGGCGCGAAGGCGTTGCTCATTTTCGCCGAAATTAAATTCAATGTCGTTTAATTCAATCACGCCGTCGGATTGCTCAAGGCGGAATTTGGGTGCGCGAATCGAGCCTTCGGAAATTGTTAACTCGCCGTACACAAATAGCGGCTCTTTGCTGTCGGGCGTATTGACGCGCAGCGGGGCTAAATCCAAGCGGGCGAATAACGGACTTTCAGCTTCACCGCGCCATTCCACCAAGATGTTGCTCCAGCACTCCGCAGTCAGCGGTCCAATGAGATCCTTGGCTTTGAACAGGTTGATTAAGGCCAGGATGACAGGTTCCGGAGTATGAAGGTCCTGCGACGCGAGCAGGATGCCGTCGGCGGGGGAGTCGGTGCCGCTGAGCAATGAAAATTCGATTTCTTCTCCGCCAAATTGCATAGTTCCAAGCGCCACACCGCCGATGAATCGATGGCGTGAAGAGGCTAGGAAATAAGGCGTACGGACTTGATTCAAGGTGAGCAATGGAATCCACTTCGGCCCAATTTGCGAACCCCATTTAAGGTCTCCGCCGCGACCTATGAAGTCGAGTAATACTTGCGGCGATTCTGTATTGCCGGGTTGATGGTAAGTCAGGTTCAATTGCGACGGGCCGTCGGGCGCTCCTAGGGCCAACCACGGCGCCAATTCGAGGCGATCCACCAAAACGCGCCGCGCCGCCCAACTGGGTTGAATATTGCTACCCTCAATCTTGGCTTGAATGCTCGGATATTCGCTGTCCTGAGTTTCGCGCACTTTGCCCTGCAGATGAAGACGGCTTTGCGATGCTAAAACATCTCCTTCGAAGGTGGTCAAGCCTGGTGTCCAGTGGAAATCCATTTTTTCCACCAAGCCAGGGATGGGCAGCTCCTCCAACCGAATTTGGGTGCCGCGAGCTTGGCCGAAAATTTCAATTCCGGTATCCAATTTAGCATTTTCCGTACGAATCCGAATCTCGACGTCGGCGTCTCCACCTTTTGGCAATCCTAATTCCAACCACAACGATTCGAGGACTGGAATGCCGCGCACCGCGCTGCGCACCGCACCATCAATGCGGATTTTTTCGGCAACGATATCCAAATTCAGCGCAGTCCGCTCCGGGTAGATTTCCACCACACCCGAACCGTCCACTCTGCCCAAGCCAGCGCGGGCTTGAGTATGAATGAATAAGAATCGGTCTGACGCCACAAAGTCACCGTTTGTGGCCTGAACTGGGTAGGGGAAAGCTGGCTTTTCGCCTTCGTCAGTCAAAATCCCGCGGTAACGCATGGTCATGCCGCTGGTATCTGCATGCACTGCCCACGACACCGGCGTATCTTGCCGCCAATCCACAGAAAAGCTGGTTTCAGGGCCACCCCGAGCCTCCAACGCCTCCAAGATGTCGGCTGTAATCGGGTGCAAAAGCCTTACCCAATCGAAGCGATCTTGGTCGACTTTTACCGACGTAGTCTTACCGCGAATGTTCAACCACGGCTGGCCAATGTGTGGCATTTGCATGCGGCAACTGGCCCGAATTTGAAACTCCTGATCGACGGTGCCACTGAATTCAGCATGAATACCTTCGCGCAAACCGCCGTTAGCACGCAGCATTAAGCCATCAATATCAAGTGGCGGTTCCAAAGCCGAAACGCGGGCGTTTTCAAGGTTTAGTTCCAACGTTGAGGATAGATCCTGGCCGGGCTCGCTAGCGGCGGCGAACTTAAACGAATAGTTGCCCGGAGCCACTTCCAAACCGCGCAAACCTGGAATTTGCTGAGGTAGCCAAGCGTCGCTATCGATACGGTTTTGACCTTGGATTTGAAAACGCCAAGCGCGGAAAAAATCTTCGGCGGTGGCGATGGCGTGCACGTTGGATTGTATCGGCGTCAGCATGCGGCCATCCAATTGCACATCGCTGCGTTTCGGCGACAGCACGCCGGCCAAACGCGAAACTTGCCAACTTAATTGTTGACCGTTGTGGAGGGTCCACTCCAGCTTGCCCCCGGTAATTTCAAATGCTAGCTCAGGAACCGAATTCAAGTTAATCAGTGATTGGCTCGATGTCGAGTCGTCGGCCAATTTCAGTTCGGCCAACTGGCGTGAATCCAAGTTCAAAACGGGGTTCTTTAAGTACAGCGTATGTGGGCGCAAAAACTTAGATGCAAACGGCAGCAGCCCAACATAAATTTCGGCATACGGCGTCGAAAGCAAGCGCATCTGGGGCAAATCAACGCGCAACTCTCTGGCGGTAAAACGCCCGCGCGCCCATTCCAAATGCACAGAATCGGCATGCACACGAATGGCATTTCCGCCGACGTCAATCCGCTCCGGCAGCAGTCCGATCGGCACCGGTATCGGCACCCATCCCGAGCTGAAAATGCCTAAGCAAATCAGCAACAGCCGCGGCGAAACGCGCTTAATTTTCATGCAAAAGGATCAATCGGGCGACGTAACCGCACCAGGTTGCGGGGTGGGGTCCGTGGATGCCGCCTTTTTCGGGGCATCACGGAATACGCGCCGCACCCGGGAACCGATGGAACAAGTTATCTCGTAAGGAATAGTTCCAACCGCGTCGGCTATTTCTTGCGCGCCGATGGTTTCCTGGCCGTCGCGACCGATGAAAGTTGCAGTATCTCCCACCATGGCACCGTCGACGTGGCCGACGTCGATGGTGCAATAATCCATTGAAACCGCACCTACGACTGGGCAGCGGCGGCCCCGGACTAAGACGGCGCCACGGCCGGATGTGCCCAACCGATAAGGGATGCCGTCGGCGTATCCGATGGGTAGGGTTGCCAAACGGGTCCCGCGATGGGCGGTCCAAACGCCGCCATAGCCGACGGCACGACCTGGCGGGATGTCTTTATGGAAGATCAGTTGGGTATGCAACGAAAGCACCGGTTGTAGGCTGGTTTGAGCTGCCAACGCTGGCGGTAAGATCCCGAAAAGTGCGATGCCGGGACGAACCGCGTCGCCGAGTGGAGATAAGCCCGAAAATAGCGCCGCTGAATTGGCACTATGGACCGCCGGTACTGGAATGCCTAGTTGGCGAATTTCTTCGGCGATTTGCAGTGTTTGCAAGTGCTGCAGCTCGGTTTGTGGATCGTGGCAGCCGTCCACAGCGGGGAAGTGGGTCATCAAGCCGCGCAACTCCAGCCCTGGTTCGGCTGCAATTGCTTTGGCTACCCGCAAAGCTGCCTCGGGCATAACCCCAAGTCGGGTCATGCCAGTATCCACCTTCAAGTGCACTCCTAGTCGCGCCCCTTGGGCCAAAGCGTATTGCCCGAATTGGCGCGCTTTTCCTTCTGAGTGCACGCCGACTTCGACTCCGTAGCGGACCAGAGCGGGTAATTCGGCTTCAATGGCGGCCCCTAACACCAAAAGTGGCACATCGATTCCCGCTTCACGCAATTCCAAAGCTTCCGAGCTATCGCCGACGCCAATGCGTTGCACTCCTTCCTCAGCGCAGACTATGGCCAATTCTTTGGCACCATGGCCGTAGGCATTGGCTTTGAGAACCGGCCAGATTTCAGCCGTTCCAGCCGCTTTACGCGCGGCCGCTAGATTACTGCGAAATGCAGCTAAGTCGATTTCCGCCCAGGCGCGGTGACGTCTTTGCATGCACCAATTTAGCGTCCGCGCAGGCCTAATAAACCTTCTCGCTTCAATCCCAGTTGGGCTGCGCTGGCAATGGCTTGAGGAAATGCATGGAATTGCTCAAGGCGCTGGCGGATTAGCTCAGCGTCGGCTTTTTTTGATTCTTCCAATTTAGCCACGGCGGCGAAGAACTTTTTGCGTGTAGGGTTGCGAATGAGGAGGTCGCGCATGGCTGGCAGTTGGTAATCGCACAGTACCCACGCCAGGTCAAAGCGTTGATTGGCGCCCTCCAAAATGAGAGGTACTTTGCCATTTGGGTTCAAAAAACGTGCACTAATGGCCAAGCGCAGCTGTTTGTACTCGCGGAATTCGGTGAATCCGTCTTTGATGAGTGCATAAAGCCCATTGTGCAGGCTTTTGTTAATCGGACTTTGCACTTTTTGATCATCCAAGATCAATCTCAGGTAGGCGACGGTTTCTACGTCGGAAATGCCGAAAGTGAGGCCGGATGACCACATTTGCTCCAAAGTCAGGCCGTCGTAAATGCGCCCATCGCGATCTCGATAGCTGTGTTCGAAATAATTTGCGATCGCGTGTTGGCCGTCATCATGATCAAAATATGCTGCTAGTTGGGCTGCTAAAAGGTCGTATTCCGGCCACGTTCCGAGCCACATTTGCTTAACCATATTTTCCGCAATCATTGCCGGTTTTGGGGCGATCAAAGCTTGCTCACCGAAGGACCAATGCCACTTTTTGACGTCAATTGGAGGGCAAAGTGGGTTGCTATATTTCTTCGCCAAACTCTTCCAACGTGAGCTATTCGGTTTATAAACGCGACTGTACAGCTTCAAAGCGGGTGCAAATTCGGCCGGATTGAAGTGTTTTGGTGCAAATTCCGTTAATATTTTTGCAGGTTTTTTTTGCAGGATTTCACGTGCATTAGCGAGGCTTTCAAATAGTGGGAACGACTGTGCAAGCATGGTTTCCAGCGCCGACTGCAGCATTGCGTTTTGTTCGTCAATATCGAACTGTTTGAGCCTGTTTAAGACCTTTGCTAATTCCGGTTTTGAGTCCGGATCCTGGCTAAGAGAATTCTGGTTAAATGGCCGTATTCGGCCTTCAAATGACTGTTTAGACCCAATTTGTTGGATTGATAGTGGGTTGCCGACTGGCGCATATTGTAGGAGCCAGTTAGGGCTGGGGATTGCACTGAAAAGTACAATCGCGAGCGGTAAAAGTGGTGACAGAATCATGTTTCGACAGGGTATGCAAGCTACAGCGATCTATAGAAAACCGCGACGACAAGGTTAGCTGAATTCGCTTCAAATCCCAAAATATCGCTCGAATTTTGCATTTCCGCGTTGACGCATCGCCTGCTTGCTGTTCAAAATCAAAGCCGTACTGGAAGGGACTACCCCCTCCATCACGTTCACTCTCGTCTCCCTAACCGGTCCGCCGGTTTCAAAAACAAAATCATCATGGCTGCACGCAAAAAAGCTACCAAGAAGAAAGCGACCAAAAAGGCCGCTCCTAAAAAGACTGCCAAAAAAGGCGCAAAGAAGGCCGCTAAGAAGCCTGCCAAAAAAGGTGCCAAGAAAGGC
>JACNIZ010000095.1 GCA_014382805.1 Planctomycetota bacterium | reverse complement strand
GGAGTGTTATCAATGCTGCTTAAAGCGGCGGTAGATCGACTCACGCGTTCTGCAGAAAGCTGTGGAGGGACACTTGGGTTCGGTCTACTTCTTTAAACACAGAATTGCTAGGACACGGTTTAGGGTGGGCTGCTCCTTATAATCGGCGCGCCATGTTTCGACCTTTGACCTTGTGTGCTTTGATCGCGACGCCATTGATTTCTGGCGTTTTGATTTCTTTAGTTTCTCCCGTATCCACCTCGGTGGAAGGCGCAGTAGGGAATGCGTTTCAAGATAATGGCGAATTGTCTGGGCCTAGCTTCCGCGTGATGTCGTGGAACATCGAAAACTTTTTTGACGTTTACGACGATCCCTATACTCGCGACCAGGTGACCAAACCGGCATACGTCAGTAAGTCTCGCCAAAAGCAAATTGCGGCGGTCATCAAAGAAATTGACGCCGACGTCATCGCCTTGCAAGAAGTCGAAAACCGCTACTTGTTGCAAGAGTTTGTTGACCAGTACCTGGATGGTATGGGCTACCAAGTCGTGCTGGTCGAAGGCAACGATACGCGCGGCATTGACGTCGGCTTGTTAACGCGTTTTGCGATTCAAGAAGTTGCGAGCTACCAACATCGCCGTTTTGACAGCTCGGCTGGCGAAACCATGAGTTTTCGTCGCGACCTGCTGCGGGTGCGGTTGGCGCCGCCGTTCGACGGCGATATATATGTGGTTCACTTGAAATCGCAACATGGCGATGAAGTTGCCGACGTCGTACGCGAAGCGGAAGCCAGCGAAATTACCAAAATCATGGCCGAGGTTGGTGACGGCGACAAAAATTACCGGGCGATGGTGGTAGGCGATTTTAATGAAGTGCCGGATATGCCGACCCTAGACATTTTGCGCAACAGCGGATTGACTGACTGCATGGCCGACAGCGAAAAGTACAGCTATAACAAAGAGCCGTATCTATCCCGTATTGATTATGCGTTGCTGACTCCAGCCCGCCAGGTCGGATTAATCAGTGCTGATATCTTGCAAAAATTAGGCAAGCATAATCTGGAAGCCTGCTCCGACCACTATCCGTTGCTGATGGAATGGTCGACCAAAAATTAGCCCCGCTGGCCGCTAGCTGAATAGGCTGAGGTCGCAACGCCCGTTTAATTCCAGGATGGATCCGACGGCCGACCGCCGCCAGGGCCGGACATGCGCATATTGAGATGTTCAGCATCATGCAGCAGCTTGACCACTGCCTTGGCGCGTTCAGCCACATCCAGGATTGAAAAAATCCGTTGCTTTTCGGTGATATCGGCACCTGCAGCGATTAACAGTACGTCGCACAAATAACTAACCGAGCGTGCCGGATCCGGCAGCACTGTTTGCTCAGAAATCTTGGCCAAACCTTGGACTAGTTGCTGGCGCAGCAGCTCGGATTGTTCGGGGTCTTTAATATCGACCTCATCTAGCATGCGGAAATGGGCCTGTCGATAGGTGTGTTGCAACGGCAATTCCATTAACTCGGCGCGGCCCACCCCTTCAACCAAAATATTAAAACGATGATTAGGCAAGCGCTGGCAGCTGACCAGACGCCCAATTCCAGCGATGGGGAAGACGTCAGGTTGGCCGAAGTATTTGGTGTCCCAGCCAGGCTTCAGCAATGCCAGCGCCAGCAGGTCAGAGTCGTCCTGCAGTAAGTCATCGACCAGTTGCACATAACGGGGTTCAAACACATGCAAGGGCAGCATGGCTCCTGGATACAGGATGACGTTTGGCAGTGGGAAAAGTGGAACCGAAGCTTCGGAATTCATGTCACTGGCAGGCCGAGGCGAGCCTGAAATTCAGCCAGGGAGCTCCGCACGAGATTGGATGGCAAGTTGTAGGAGAGATCCTGACACAGGTAACGGTTTAGGAAGGAAATTGACAAACCTAAACGCTGGGCGCCTTGTGCGGCGAGGGTTTGGCGTTGCGCCATGCCTTCTACGGCTGCACCACGTAAAACGTGAGCAGCTTCCGCTGGATCAAATCCAGGTCGTGCAATCCAACCCGCATAGACAAAAGGAAGATGGGTCAGGGCCTTCCAGGTTTCACCTAGATCTAATATTTTTCGTTCGGGATTTTGGCTGGCTAGCTGCATCGCCAAATCGCCGATGATCTGGACCGCGTCAAACGGTGGATCTTGGGCGGAAATTGCCTCATTTGGGGAGCATTCCTGGGACTGCGGATCTACGCCGTAGTGGTCCCGCAAAATAATCTGCGCCAGAGCCCGTCCGGTGCGACTGGCCGGGTCCAAGGCAAGGCGCTGAACGTGCTGCGGCTCGGTATCTGGGCGCAAGAGCAGCAACACCGATCGCACCGGTCCGTCAGCGGCAATGACTGGGCCGTCGTACCAAAATGTAAAGTTGTCTGGCTCCAACGACAGGATGGAGGATGCCAGCGCAACATCGACGTCGCCATTACGTAACATGCGCATCAATTCCGACGGCAACGCTTCGATCAACTTTACGCCTGCGGTTTGGGCCAAACCCGCCGTCAGCGGGCGCGCGACCAAAAATGGAACAGTGCCGATTCTGAGCACGATTAAACCGCGAGTTCAGATTCTGGAGTAGGCAGGGCTTGGTAAAGAGTGTTGCGTTCGACCGGATCGCGCCCAGCTTCGCGGATCAACTGATGCAAACCGGCGCGTGATAGCGCTTGCGGCGTCGCCGCCCCAGCATCGTGGTAAACCTTTTCCTGCGAAACCGTGCCGTCGATATCGTTGGCGCCAAAATTAAGCGCCATTTGCGCGACTGGCAGACCCAACATCACCCAATAGGCCTTAATGTGGGCAAAATTGTCGAGGAACAAACGGCCGATGGCAATCGCACGCAGCCGTTCCATCGGCGAGGCGAATGGCAGGTGCTCCAACTTGGTGTTTTTGGGATGGAAAGCCAGCGGGATATAAGTCTGGAAGCCAGCGGTGACGTCCTGGATTTCGCGCAGCTTGTTGAGGTGATCGACGCGCTCTTCCAGCGTTTCAATCATGCCGTACAGCATGGTGGCATTGGTGCGAAAGCCCTCGCCGTGGACCTGGTGCGCGAGTTCAATCCAGCGCTTTGAGCTCATTTTTTTCGGGTACAACTCGGCGCGCACGCGCTCAGAAAAAACTTCGGCCCCGCCGCCAGGCATGGAGTCCAATCCGGCTTCGCGCAACTCAGCCATGACGTCGGGCAGCGGCTTTTTGGCCAGCTTCACAATCAGGTCAATTTCGACCATGGTGAAGGCTTTAATATGAATATTCGGACGTCCGCGCTTGGCGGCGCGCAAGATGTCTAGGAAATACTCATAACCCAGCGCTGGCCAAACACCGGCAACCATGTGCACTTCAGTCGCCTCGGGATTCGCGTTGCGCAATTCCTGCTCCACCTGTTCGGGCGACATGCAGTAAGCCCCGTCATCACCAGGCCGGCGCTGAAAGGCGCAGAAGTCGCAAAACTGATTGCACCAGTTGGTGTAATTAACGTGAGTATTGACGTTGTAAAAAGTGGTATCGCCATGGCGACGATTTCGCATCTCATTGGCCAATACGCCAAGCAAAGGGACGTCGTCGGTTTGATACATCGCCAAACATTGTTCGGTGGACAAGCGGTCGCCAGCCAATACATGCGACGGAATCCCGGCCAAGCCCGCTGCTATCGCGCGGTTTTCAAGAGCGTTCAAAGACAGATGCATTTGTCGAATTCTAACAGTGCGCGGTCGATGTTCGAACTTCCGCAACGCATTCATAGGCCGATTTGCTGCTATTCCCAGCGTTTGGAGGTAGAATCTCGGCCGCATGCCGCTCAACCTCGACGAAGCCGCAAAAATGCTCGGAGTTTCTTCGGGTACGGTGCGCCGTTGGGCGCGTGAAGGGCTACTGGGAGTGCGTCGACCGTCCGGCGGATTTCGCTTTGAAACAGCGCAATTAAGGCGTTGGGCGCGCAGCCAAGGCCTGCGCATTCATGACGTCAGCTCGGTCTCGGTACGGGGCTCATGGCCGGCGCTAAGCACGCCAGCGTCGGATGCGGAGAGCAAAGCCCAGCCGCTGACCTTCGCCTTGAGCCGGGGCGGGGTAGTGGAAATTGACCAAGCCAGCACTTCACGTGAGGTAATGCGCGAGATGGTGAATAAAGCGCCACTTGCCCCAGAAGTGGATCGCGAGGATTTATTTGATCAGCTACTGCAGCGCGAGGGCTTGACTTCTACCGGTCTCGGCGACGGCGTCGCTTTGCCGCACCCGCGCCAGCCTTCGGCAGAATTTTCCGCCCAGCCGATGGTGGTTTTGGCCCAACTCAAGCCCGCCATCGACTGGCGCGCTCTGGACGGCAAGCCGGTTCACAGTGTTTTATTGCTGCTCAACCCCTCGCCAAATGTGCATTTGAAAATCCTGTCTCGTTTGGCATTTCTGTTGCGCGACGCCGAATTTCAGCAGTTGCTGGCAGACCAGGCCGATTTTGACCAGATTTTGGCGGCCGTCGCCACCAAAGAACCCGTCGACGGGTAATCGTCGGCTTAATTCGTTATTCTGCAACGATGGCTCGCCTTAGCCTGTTTCGAGGAAATAATGCTCGCGCCGAACCGTGGCTGATGGCCGCTTTGGCGGCGTTGGTGGGCGTGGCAAGCTCGGCGGTGGCGGTGGCTCTGCGCAGCGGTGTGCATAGCTTGTTCGAGGCCTTACACAGCGTGCGTGAATCCACCCTTGGAGCCTTGCTTCCGGCTGCTGGTGCTTTTCTGGGGGTGTGGTTGATCCGGGTGGCTTTTCGCGAACCGGGCGGCCATGGCGTGCCTGCAGTCCTCGAAGCGGTTTCGCGCCGCGGCGGGTATATGCGTAAGCGATCCATCATTAGTCGTTTGTTTGGATCATTGGTCAACGTGGCCAGCGGTGGCTCGGCTGGTTTGGAGGGCCCGATTGCTTTTAGCGCGGCGGCGGTTGGCAGCACGGTTGCAGGCGGCGCGAGGATGGCTGAACGGCAGCGCATTTTGCTGCTAGCTTGTGGCGTGGCAGGAGGCATCGGTGCAATTTTTAATGCGCCGCTTACTGGGGTGATTTTTGCCACCGAAGTGGTGTTGGCGGAATGGACTTTGAGCGCAGTGATACCGGTTACAGTTTCGGCGACGGTTGCCACTGGTATCGGTCGTGCCGTGTTAGGGGTAGAGGGTGCATTTCATTCGGGCAGTTTTGAATGGTCGGCTACTGACTTGGCGCTGAGTCCTTTGCTAGGTCTGTCTTGCGGTTTGCTTTCGGTGCTTTTGGTAGGCGCGATTTTCCGCACCGAACATTTGGCTGCGCGTTTGAAAAAGGGCGCAATCCTGGGCAAAGTCGGCGTCGTTGCTGCGCTGGCGGGCTTGTGTGTAGGTGCAATTGGATACGCCGAACCAGGTGCCATAGGCGAGGGCTATGGAATTGTGAGCGATGCTTTGCAAGGGCAACTGCACGGCGGCATTGGTTTGCTTGCTCTACTTTTGGTGGCCAAATGGGTGGCAACGGTGCTGACTTTGGGCAGCAACGCGCCAGGCGGAATTTTTGCCCCTTCGTTAGTTTTAGGGGCGATTCTTGGCTTTTTATTCGGCACCATGCTGCAAGCTATCGCGCCGACGGCAACCCTCGCGCAACCTGGTTTTTACGCGTTGCTGGCCATGGCTGGACTGGTTGCTGGCACCATGCAGGCGCCGTTTACCGGCATGTTTTTAGCACTGGAAACTACTGGTGGCTGGAGTGAAACTTTGCCCCTTATGTTGGTCGCTGTACTTAGTGCGCTGGTTTCGCGATCGTTTTTGCGCCACAGTTTTTACACCTGGGATTTGGCCGAATCCGGACGCTTGTTACGACCTGGTACAGATAAACGAATTTTGTCTGACTTGCAGGCGTCGGAAATGTTGGATAAGGAGTTTGCCACCATATTAATTGGCAAGTCGTTGGAAGATTTGGCTGCCGTTTTACCGACGACCAGACGTAATCATTTTGCGGTGATCGACGAGCAGGGCCGGTTCCAAGGTATGTTGGATTTATCGCATCTGCGCTCGGTTATTTTTGACCCATTGCTGCGGAAAATGACGCCGGTGGATACGGCAATGAATAGCCATGTGCCGCGAATTCGCCAGCACGATTCCTTGTTGCATGCCATGGAAGTATTTGAAGAAGTCGGTGCTTGGGTGCTGCCGGTAGTCGATGACAATGAAGTCTTCCTCGGCACCTTATCCAAGTCGACTCTGTTTGATAATTACCGTCGCGAACTCATCGTGCAAACCGCTGGGCGAGCGGAATAGACGACTTTGTTAGCGGAAAAGGCGCCGGCGCGAAGCCATTCCTGCGACGTCGGTAATTTCGGCGTCGCTTATTTCGGCGTCGGCGTCGGCGTCGGCGTCGGCGAGGAGTATAGCGCCTTCATGATCGCCCCGGCAAAAGCGTTTTGTTGCGGGGGGGGCCAATCCTTGGCACTTTTCGCATGTTGCAAAACTTGCCGCAAGCATCGATCCAATGCATCGCGCGTAGCCTGAGGTAGGTTTGCGACCACGCCTTGTTTGTTACTTAGGGCAAAAGCATTGCTGTCATCGTCGACGTTGCGGGCGTGGGCGCGATTGCGCAGCGCGAACCAATGCATCAGTCCGCGATCCAGCAATACCCAAGCAAAACGTGGGTTGCTGAGCGGGCCAAAACAACGAAAACGTCCGGTTTCGCCGGGGAACATGCGCTGAAACAGGGCACCGCTGCTGTCCCAGGCTTTGCTGAGCCGAGTGCTGCCCAACCAAGCGCCGACGCCGCCAGTCACCGCACCCAACAGCGCGCCAGTTCCAAATGATAAGCCGCCGACCATCAAATCCAATCCGCCGCCCATAAGTGCACCCCAGCCAGCGGCGTACAGAGTGAGCTGGCGCGGTGTCAATCCGAATACTTTCCACGAAGTCTGGCTGAATAGATCTTCATTCAGCAATTCAAATTCTCCGCCGCTATCCGGCAGTTGCACGTGTCCATATAA
>JACNIZ010000233.1 GCA_014382805.1 Planctomycetota bacterium | reverse complement strand
TGCCCTGGCTAACACGCCCTCTGGCCCGCGAGCTCCCCCCCGAATGGCCGTGGCCACCGCCAGGCCGGGCACGTGCCGGGCCGGGTTGGTGTGCCAACAACACGCCGCCCACCGCGCCAGCCATGACCCCATACTTCGCCGCGCGTCTCGGTTGTTCCAAAACATCCTCGCGCATGCCGACGGCAATCAGCGCCCACATACCTAAGGTTAATAGAGCCACCCAGGCATGGTGGTCGCCGATGCCGGGCGCGCTGTAGTGGGCTGCACCGTAATTAAGAGCTAATAAAAGCCCGGCCAAGAGTGCGGCCGGCAATTGAGATGCATTTTTCGATTCGGCATTCGTCGGCATTTTCAGAACTACCCAAATCAATAAAACTATGCTCAGCAAACCAAAATAAAACGGCAGCATGGCGACGGCTTGTTCTAAATACTGGCTGCGTGCGGCGGGATCACTCGGGGCGAATGGCGAGAGCAGCGCGTAACAAACGTTTTCATAAAACGGCGGCCATGGAATTGCGGCG
Organism: Planctomycetota bacterium; assembly: GCA_014382805.1. Classification (GTDB taxonomy): domain Bacteria; phylum Planctomycetota; class UBA1135; order UBA1135; family UBA1135; genus JACNIZ01. The sequence continues at coordinate 33,656 of JACNIZ010000233.1, read as the reverse complement.
CCGTCGGGGTGGTTAAGGCGTTCATCGGTTGCGGCGACCGGGAAACCTTCTTCGAATAATCGCGAAACGCGGCGCGTGTGATAAAGACCGTCGCCGTCGATGCTGAACCAGGCTGCAATGTCTTCCCCCTGCTCGTCGCTCGATTCGGTTATCGCGATGGCCGGAAACAGCCCGTCCAACCGTTGCTGCCGCAGGTCCTGCCCCCACCGTGCGCTAGTCCCCAGTAACAAACAAATCGCAATCACGCATAGCAGCGCAAGCAACGATTTTGGATTGCGTGGATTCATGAATCAATGATGGGCGCGAGCCGGCGACGCCGGCGCCAAGGCGATTACAGGCGTATAGAGTAAACCAACTTCATCGCCACGTCGCGCTCGGTTGGAATGATGGAGCCGTCGAAATCTTCCATCCAACCCAAATTCGCGACCAAAAACAGCTCTTGACCATCGCGATGAATCCAACGTAAACGGCTTTGCCAACCGAGTTCTTTGGATTGATTATCCAACTGCACTAGGTTCTGCCAACTCAACTCGGATTCAGTGTAAAAGTTGCCGCCCAAAGCGACCACGCGGGTGACAAAATCGCCGTTTTCTAAATCGGCTTGGTTTTCGTCGTACTCCATCATCAGCGAGTACTCGGGCACGGGTCGATAGTTCAAGTCGAAACCAAATCGGGTGCGAAAGCCGTCGTACCAGGAGCCGTAACCGAGGTAGCCCTCCCACGAAAGGTCGTTGGCTTCAGAAGATTCATAACGCGTAGTCACGCTTTCCCAGCTGTGGTAGCCGGAAGAAACCGGTACGCCGCCTGGTTCGAAGTCTGTGCTGGTGACACGGTCGCCATTCAGCGAGGTGAAAAAGCGCAACTCACTACCGTCGTGCCATTCCAAACCGAAAGGCTGCACAATTAAGTTATGCGACATCACGCGACCGCCGTTTTCAAACCACAAGCGCGGTTCAAAGCGGAATTGATATTTGCGGATCGAACTTCCTGGGTCAGTCGGGCGCGGCTCCCAATCGACACGAGTATTGAAGTTTGACTGGCCGGGGCGGGCGACATAACCCATCGCCGGATCAAATTCGCCTTTCGCCATGTGAAGGTCAACCGTCCAATTCCAATCACTGGTGCGCAACTCGGCGCGACCGCCAACCATTCCATCTACGTCGCTAGTAGCTTCGTCATCGGATCGCACGGCGTAGGTATTGAGGTCAAATTGCCCACCGAAGGCGTCGGTGCTGTAGCGCCAGTCCGCCCCGGTGACTAGGTTTCGGCTGTGGACTGGGGTGTAGCATTAAGTCCAATTGCCGCATTGTGCTGTTCCCGAATGAGGTTTGAACCGGGTTGGCGGAACAAACCACTCGGCCTCGGGACCCAACGTGCGTTCCTCAGGTGGTGTGGTCGGCGTGCCCCCCGTCAGCAATCCCAAACCCCACGGACCGGCTCGTCCACGGAGGCGCATGCCCGCCTCGACGTCAACCTCTTCGCCGTTAACTAAACCAATTCGACGGCTGTAGAAAGGTAGTACCGTACTTCCACGTGGACCAAATTCGAACAGGTTGGCGTCCTCCAAAAAGAAGTCGCGTTTTTCCGGGAAGAACAGGCTGTATTGCGACAGGTTGACCTTACGGCTGTCGACCTCCGTCTCAGCAAAGTCGGTGCGCGCGGTCAGTGACATCTTCAGCTGTGGCGTGATCCACCAATCCACTTCGCCACCAAAACCGACGTCCCAATCTTTGCTGCCGCCGTGTTCGCTGAGGCGCTTGACTTTGAAATACGGAGTCACCGTGACGCCATTGCCCTGATCCACATCTTGAAAACCAGTCAGTACACCAATGTCCTGCACGGTCATCATGCCGTATTCGCGCTTGGCGCCAGTCCAGCGTGTGGTTTGGCGGTTGGCGCTGCGGAAGCGCTCAAAATTTGCACCCCAAACGCCGTCATCGCCGCAGGCCAAAGTGCGGAAAGGGATCGCAATTTCGGCAGTCCAGCAGTCGGCGTGAACTTTGGTCTTAGATTCCCAAAAACCATCCCAACGCTTGTTGAAATTTTGACCATTGCCACCGATTAACGCGTCGCCACGCGAGCCAGCCGCGCTGAGCTGGAAGAAGTAGGCGTTTTTGCCATCGCGAAAGGTGTCGAATACAATTTGCACCCGATCATCTTCATTCAAAAACGCGTCGCGGTGCATGTTTTGCAGCACCATGTTGGCAGTGTCAGGCTCCCAAAAGCGCAAGCCGATGTAGAGGTGAGTGCGAGAACGCCATAGAAACACCTCGGACTTAGGATCGGCAAGTTTGCCTTCGATGGGCTCCACCTCGGTGAAGTCGCCCAGCGCCAAAGCTTGACTCCAAATTGCCTCGCGTAATTCGCCGTCCAATTCGATTTCGGCGCTCAGCGTCGGTACCTGCGCCGACGGAATATTCTGGCCGTCGCCACTAGACGACTGCGGCTGGGTCAGGCCAAGCAAAATGGACAGGATGGGAATTAGCATGCTTTCCAACACATGGCCAAAATTTTCCTGGCCAATCCAGTCAGCGGGACCGCGTCGGGCGGCGTTAGAGGAGCGCTCACTGGACCGCGCAGTTTAAAGACCCGCGCGGTAATTCTGTGATGTGTAATGGTGTGCTTGACTTGGCAAATTTCTTCGCCGATGCCCTGCTCCACCGTCGGCGGTTCCCATAGGCCAGGATTCCAACCTTCTGTGCGTTGCTGTAGCAAACACAAGGGCCCGTCCTGGTGCCAAATGAGATTTAGCTCCAGCACCTTCCACGGCGTGCGTTTGGCTGAGCGTGGGTAATCCGCCGGGTCGACGTCCTTTTTTACAGCCTTGCAGGCAAAACGAATTGGGCACAGAGCACACTGCGGACTGCGCGGCGTGCAAATGGTCGCGCCTAGTTCCATGAGTGCTTCGTTGAGCGCACCAGCGCGGGCCGATTTTTGTTCGATTTCCTCGTGCTGGCCGGGATTGTCGGCGGCCACCAATTGGGCCATTAAACCGCGGCCCCATTCGTCAGCAGCGCGATGCAACTTGCGGTCGTTGGCGGCCAAATCCAGCAATAAAAACCGCGCCGCCACGCGCTTCACGTTGCCGTCCACCACCGGAATGGCCTCATCAAAACAAATCGACGCAATCGCCGCCGACGTGTACTCACCCACGCCGGTCATTTTTTGCAATTCCGCCGACGTCCGCGGCAATTCGCCATTACTCTCTTTCACCAAGCGGAATGCTGCCTGATGCAAAAAACGGGCGCGTCGGTAGTAACCAAGCCCAGCCCAGTGTTGCAGAACCTCCTCTTCAGACGCGCGCGCCAGAGCATGCACGTCGGGGAAACGCGCCATCCAGCGTTCGAAGTATGGGATCACCGCCTCGACGCGGGTTTGCTGCAACATGATTTCGGAAACCCACGTGGCATAGGGATCTGCCACCCGCCGCCACGGCAAATTGCGGCGTCGATCTACAAACCAGGTCAGTAGGCCGGGGATCATGCGCTGCCTTGCGTTTGGAATTGCAGCAAAATCCGACGCAGTAGCAAATTTAGTTGCGCCTGCTCTTCCAGGTTGAGCACTTTCATGATGTGGTCCTCTAATTCAGCCAGCGGTTCGTATAGGGTTTCGCACAGCTCGCGACCGTGTTGGGTAATGCAAATATTGACTACGCGGCGGTCATTGTGGCTGCGACATCGTTCGAGCAAACCGTGCTCTTGCATCCTGTCGACGAGGCGGGTTACATCGGGCACACGATGAATCAAGTGGCTGCCGATGTGACCACAGGATTCGCCTTCGGGGTCACCTTGTACCAAAATTCGTAGCACGTTGAACTGGGTGGCAGTTAATCCAAACTGTTGAAAAAGCAGTCGAAATTCATCGGATACAGCTTCATGTACTTGTATCAATGCCAAGTGAGCGTCCCGGGTGACGGATTTTGGAAGGTCTTTGACCACAGTGGCCAGATTATAGTTGCACCAATAGTTGTTATAACAGATAATATCCGCATGCAGACCACAACCACCCGAACTCCACAGGCAAAAGCCGACCCAATCTTCGTCGGCCGCTGGTCCCCGCGCTCATACCTGACTGACGCCATTCCAGCCGAAACTCTGAACGCGGTTTTCGAAGCCGCACGCTGGGCGCCGTCTTGTTACAACGAGCAACCGTGGATGATCCGCTACATCCAACGTAATTCCGGTCCCCACGCCGACGCCGCTCAAGTCCTGGTCGAAGGCAATCGCGTTTGGGCCGAAAACGCACCGGTCATAGGCGTAATTTTCAGTCGTCGTAATTTCCGCCACAACGAAAAACCCAATAGCTACCACACCTTTGATACCGGCGCAGCGGCTTACGGCATGGCGCTGCAAGCTTCGATGTTGGGTCTGGGCAGCCACTTCATGGGCGGTTTCGACCACGCGCTTGCCTACCAAGCTTTTGACGTCGACGAATCCGAATACCGAGCCCAAGCCGCGTTTGTCATCGGCAAACCTGGCCCGGCTAGCGCTCTGCCTGATGGTTACGCGCAAAAAGAAACTCCAAGCGAACGCCGCGATCTTGCCGACGTCGCCCAGGAGGTGAAATAATGCAAAGCTTGCGGCGGTCTAGCGAGCGCGGTCAAGGCGATTATGGTTGGCTGAAAACCCGCTACAGCTTCAGTTTTGCCGAGTATTTTGATCGCGTGCACATGGGTTTCCGCAGTTTGCGCGTGATCAACGAGGACTGGGTCGCGGCGGGCGGCGGCTTTCCGGAACACCCCCATCGCGACATGGAAATCATTACCTACGTGATTTCCGGCGCGATTGAACATCGCGACAGCATGGGAAATCGGTCAGTGATTTCTGCCGGTGAAGTGCAGCGCATGACTGCCGGTTCTGGGGTCACTCACAGCGAATTCAATCCGTCGGCCGACGAGGATTTGCACCTGTTGCAAATTTGGATTACGCCGCAGCAGCGTGGCTTGGCGCCCAGTTATGAATCGCGGCCGATCGGCGTGCACGAAAATCCGGGCGTATGGCAGTTGGTAGCGTCGCCGGATGGGCGCAATGGCTCGTTGAAAATCCACCAAGATGCTCTTCTACATGCCATTCAATTGCAGCCTAATCAACAAAGCCACCGCGATCTGGCCTCCAAGCATGGCGACCATGGCACACCCGGCGAAACTGGCAAAGGAGGCCATCGCGGGGCATGGATCCAAGTCATCAGCGGCGGAGCCACCGTCGGTGATTTTGACCTATCCGCTGGCGACGGCTTGGCTTTGAATCAAATGGATCGCGTAGATTTCGCCGCCGGATCCGCCGGATGTGAGCTGCTGATGTTCGATCTAAGCTGATTCGGTCGGGTAACGTATGCCGGTGTCCAAACCACCCACCGACTGGACCGGGCAGTACAACGTTGCAGAAATCGCCGCGCGTTACGACCGACGCTATCGTGGGCCGATTCGGCGCATGAATAATCAGCGCATTTGGCGCGCGGTGAGTGCCGAATTGCAGCGCGCCAACGGTGGCAGCGCGCCGAAATGGGTGGTCGACGTACCGGCCGGCACCGGACGTTTTACCGAACGAATCCGCGCCCTCGGCAGCAAGGTGGTAAATTTGGATTTGAGTCGACAAATGTTGCAGGTCTTGCGGTTAAAACAAGGCGTCGGCATGGAGGTGGTCGGTGATTTGCACCGATCCCCGCTGCAACTGCCTGACGAAACCGTGCTACTCAGCCTGCGCCTGATGCAACATTTTGATGCCACCGATCGCATCGCCGCGCTCAAGAGTCTGCGCCAAATTGCCGCGCGCGCCGTGATCGCGTACTACCCTGGGTGGGATTACAAAAACCGCCTGCGCCGAATCCGCCATCGAGTTGGACTACCTGCGCGGGTGGTGCGCGAATACATCCCAGCCGACGCCATCCGCGCCGAAGCCGAAGCCGCCGGCTGGAACCTTTTGTCCCTTCGTCGCGTCTTCCCGCTTCTTTCCGAGAACGTACTCCTAACCCTGCAAGCTCGTTGATCCCCCGCTCCCTGAGATTTTCCGGTTACATTTTTGCCCTGACCACGGTGGTGGCGGCATTCGTGGATAGTGGCGCGATGGCGCTGGGCGGTTCCGACGCGCACTATGCGCTGGTCGGCGGCTTGGTCGCGCTAGCTTTGGGCATCGGCTTAATGCGGCCCGGGCCATGCGGTCATTTACACCTATTATCGGCGTCCTCCGTTGGATTAGCGGCGTGGATCCTACCGAGCTGCCCGCGCTGGCTGGCCATCCCGATTTTGCTCGGCATGACCCTTCCGCTGACCATCGTCGCCCGCCGCCTCGGCCAAGTCCTCACGCCGACCTCCTGCGCTGGGCGTCGCACCATGTTAGTGGCCTTTTGCCTGGGTTTGATGCTGGTGAATTTCGGCACCGGCCCATGGCTGTTTTTGCTGATGCTGGTTGGAATCTTGCTGCCGCCCCCAGTGGGCAAAGCGGATCCAGCGACCGATTTTGAGCCGCCAACAAATTTGCAGCAAGTTAGCGTCGTCATGGTCGCGCTGCTCGGTGCGGCCATGATGATTGCGTTGCACCCTTACTTAACTTTGTTCGACGACGGTTCGGTGTTGCAGGATACGCGCCGCGCCGTTTCACTGGTTGGTGTATTCGCTTTCGGTTGGTGGCTGCTCGGTACCTCCATCGGCGACAACAAACTTTTGCGTTTCCCGGGCGCGGCTTTGCTGTGCGGTGTGGTCGCCTTCGCGATTTCGACCTCCGCCGTTTCGGCCGGAAAATTATCCGAAGCCAAAGTGTTCGCCGGATTAATTAGCTGGGGCCCGCTGCTCAACCTGCTCGGCCGTACCGAACCGCTGACCGAAAACCATTGGGTTTGGGTGCCGCTGTTTACCTTGGCATTAGGCGCGCTGCCAATGTTCGCCTGGGCTGCCGCGATGCGCGCAACTTTGGGCGCGCGCAAACAAGGCGTGCCGACGTCCATGGCATTGGGCTTGGCGTTGATCGGCTTTGGTTTGGGCTACTTGCTACTCGGCGGAATGGACCATCGTTTTGCCGGTCAGGCGAGTTTAAATACAGCCTTTTCCATCGCCTTGGTGGCTGCCTTGGCATGCGCAACAGCCGCCAATCTGCGGCTTGGAATTCCGGCGTTGATCATCGCAATCGGGATTCCATTCATGCAAAGCGGAGCTCCCACCGTGCCCACCACCGGCCATCCATTTCGCGATTGGTTTGAATACAAAATTGCCATCAACAATAGTGAGCAGAGTGGCCAAAAAACTGGACGAGGTTCGGTCGCGCGCGTGCTCGACCGCGGTGGAGCAGCCTCGGTATTCGGCACCTTCTTTTTGGCCGACGGACGCAACGTCATTACGCCGACGCCAGAAATGGATCGATTGTGGTCGGCCGAAGTTCTGTTTCCTTTAGTTCTAAAAGGTAAAGCAGAACGCGTATTGATGGTTGGCACTCCGCATGGACCGTCGATGCGTGCGTTGAAAAACGTCAGCACAAAAAGCGTGCATTGGGCAGTTGATCCGCCTGAGTTGGCGGAAGTGGCTTGGGGTTATCAACCAAGTTGGCTGCAATTGGAATTAAACGGTTTAACCGCCACCGCCGCCGAAGCCGACGGCAAGTTTGATTACATTTTTGTACGTGAAAACGCGATGTGGGAGCAACGTCGGGCGCGTAGTTTTAGACCAGCAGCGCTGCGTCACGGGGCACGTAAATTGGCGCCGGGCGGAATGCTGGCGCTGGCGCTGGATCCGTCGCGAACCTTGCCGGGCATGGTTTCACGTATTGGAGAAGCCCTGGCCGATGCCGTCGGCGCGGAAACGCATTATTGGATTATTCCCCATGGCGTGCGCGTGCCTGGTTTGATCTTGACCGCGCAAAAATCCGGTGGCGAGGGACGTCAGGATACGCAGCGTTGGATCGAACATCCGGGCGCCGCGAAGGTGTTGGAAGAAATGGACTACATGGGCTATCCGATGAAGCCTGGGGTCGATTTGAAAGTACTCGAATTTAAGCCCCGCGTCGACGAGTCCAAGCATTTCAATAACTTGCTGGCTGGCCCGCTGCCGAATATGCACTTGGCTTTGGCGAGCACCGCGCATTTTGCAAAAGAGGGCATGTTACCTTTCCACCGCGCCGGACGCGTTTTGGCCGGACTAGGCGCAGAGGGCGCATTGCCCTGGGTCATGGCTACTCACGAAAATGCGCAGATTTTTGACTTGCCCGATAACCAATTGGTGGCGGATGAAAAGAAAGCCGATTTCGATTTTGCGACCTACAAAGGCTTGCTGAAATTGGCCCGTTTACACCCTGACTCACTTCTATTGCAACGCACCTGCGAGGTGTTTGCTTGGTCGGCTGTAGCGAATCGTGAAGTGGAATGGCTGATGGATTTCGTGCCCAAATTGGTCGACGACCTAGGTTGGCGCACGTCCACTTTGCTGTGGGCTTATGCGTCGGCGTTGCACGAAATGCTCGACAGCGATGGCGCCGAAAAATTGATTGAGGAAGCCCTGGAGGCCGATCCAAATTTCGAATTCGCGCTTGACCTACAAAAGGTTATCCACGGCGACGAATCTCAATTTGAAAGCCGCAGCGAACACGAGGGGCACGAGGATCATTAATCTTCGACGCCGCTCTGCTGGGCGGGCGGCTCACTGCTTTCGGCTACCAAATAGGGAATAGCTTTCGAATTCGCGTTGAGCAGAGCCAGCATGGCCATGGCTGTAGTGTAAGCCTGACCGCCCTCGGCAGACCAAACCGATTCGGCTGGCCAGGCGCCGTAGTTGGACCCGCGGTCGTCATCCAACTGCCAAGCGAGCAGAATGTGGTTGAGCGCTAGTTTCCATTCTTTAGCTTCTTGGCCGCCCATGATGGCCGCTCCGCAAGAAGCCGCTTGCCAGTAATAAATATCAAATGCCTCCGGGTCCATGGTTGGCGGAGCATTCAAAATACGCCGCGTCGCATGCCAATGAAAAGCGCTTGGGATTTTTGCATCGTAGAACATGGAGTCGACCAGCAAGGTCGAATACAGCGCCGCCCCAGTTAAGGATTCGGATTTATGCCACGGAAACTTAGGTCCACCGTCGGCAGTTCGAGCAACGTCACCGCCGGGTTCGAAATAACCGACTTTGCCATCAGGTCCCGCCATGCTGAGCATTGCCACGCGCGCTCTTTTCAGGCGTTCCGGATCCACCTTAAAACCACATTCCAAGCCACGATAAAGCGCAAGAATATTCCAGAAGGTTATCGACGGATCGCATTTCAAACTGTCGGTTTCGGTAATTTCATAATCCCATGCACCGCCGATGTCTTGGGTCGCCATAATGAAATCCAATGCTTTTTGAATTTCGGCTGCTAGGGCAGCGGTGGAACTTCGGGTGGATTCATAACGATCTAATAAAAACGCGCTCGCAATTGCATGATTGTAGGGGGTGGAGTTACCTGATACTTTGCCCAGGACGCCGTCTTCATTTTGCTGCTTAAGCATCCATAGCGTTGTTTTTTCCAACGCGCTTTCGATGTTAGGATCTTGCAGGTATATATTGGTGCCAATCAACGCCCGACCAGCCAAAGCGGTAACTCCAACCTGCGTGCGTTGTGCTTGATCCGGCGTTTCCCAATGACCGTCAAGTTGTTGTTTGATTAACCAGGCGCTTGCAATGGTCAAAGATTGATTCACGTCGGCGGGCAATGATGGCGTGCTCAGCCAGGATAGATAACCGATCGAACGATGCGGGTACTCCCAAGAGCGTGCCTTCATTTTGCCGCGCGCGAGGTCATTCAATTCCTTGAGTATTTTCGCTTTTTCTTTTTCTGTTACTGCTTTGACTTTGTCGGCAACCCTTTTGATAGTTTTACTCGCATCCTTGAAAGTCTGTTCGGATGAATCGGGGCCAGAAAAAAGGAAGACGAGGTCGTCGCCGGGAAAGTCTAAGGCCCAGCCGGTAGCAAAAAATGGCACGTCGTACTGTGGGCCGCCCGCTCTGCTTAAGGTCCCGGTATAGGTGAATTCAACCGCACTCTGGCCGCCAATCTTAGTCCATTTCAATTTCTCATTTGGAATCGGCGAAAACCCTTTACCGGCTCCGTACTCCATTAACGCACCGCACAAACTTTGCACGCGGATCGCGTCGCCTACGCTCTTGTCTTTGCCCCAATCTTCGCCTAGTCCAGGGACGGTGAGTATCAAAAGCCTTTGCGTCACCTCCATGCTGCCAAAGGATTTCACAAATTCATGATCCCAGCTACGCCGAAAGGATTTGTGTACCGAAATGTCATCGGCTTGTCCCAAACTAGGACTGAGTTTGCCGTTTCTAAGAATAAAGCCACTTGCGGATACATATTCATCCAGCCCATTAACCGAATTGAATTTGAGCTCCAATTTGGGCAAATAATTCCACTGGCGCCCGTTGACTGAAAGTTTTTCCTGCGCTGGCGCCGAGCCAACCAGGCCGATTGCACACCAGAGGCATGCCACGAGGGCAAGCAGACTCCGCTTTTTAATGTTTGAATTCATCTCTGATCGGGCTCGTTGGGCAGGCAAGAGTTTCAATATTAAGGTGGTTCGCACACCCCAAAAACAAAATGTCGTCACACCTCCCCACTGCTCGTGATTTCGCCCGCGCGCAAAAACCACAGCTCAAAACGCGGCGGTTCTTCGTCGGGGAACAGTTGCTCGACGGCGCGGCAATAGAGTTCGCCCTGTGGTTGATAGGCTTTCGCCAAATGCTTTAAGGCTTGCGCGTCGGCGACTTGATCGGACTTAAAATCGGCAACAACTAACTGGCCATCGGCGGGATCGCGGTAGAGTAAATCCAAGGTGCCGACGATGGCGCCGAGCGGATCTTCGTCAGGATTGCAGTCGGTTGGAGTGAGCAATACCGGGATTTCACGTCCTAATATGTACTCGCGACGCTCAAACAATTCATGCAACATGCCATTGTTATCCATTTGCTGCAAAACCAGTTTGGCCTGAGCGGCGACGTCGGCCAAATCTGCTGTGGCAATGAAGCCGCGTAAATCCTGCGGCAGGCTTTCTAACTGTTTCTCTAAGGCCGCTTCCGGAGTTTGCTGCAAATCAATCAGCTCCAATGCACGGTGCACCGCAGTGCCGACGGCGCGCGCATGTCGATCGGGAGCCGCCGGATCAAAAATGGGATCCGTAATCGGCAAGCCGACGTCCACTCCCTCGCCACTATGCACGGCTTCGCGCAACGCTTCATGCGAAACGGTACCACTAGCAGTAATCTTCAGCGCTTTGCTTTGACGTTTTTGGGCTCGCCGCCGATCGGTTTCCAATTTTTGTAGTTCATGCAGCACCTGCGGCACGCTGCGCCCGGCTGTAGCGAACAACGGCATTTGAGCACTTAACTCAGGATCAGGCACAGGAGTTTTGCTTTCCACCAGCGACGGATCCGATGCCGGATTTGGAAAAAACCAACGCGCACCAAAAATGTCATGCAAGTCAAAACTCTTGCCTGCATGGGCTTGATAATCAGGTAACAATTCGGGTAGGCCGCCACGGAATTGCAGCAAAGCTTCAATCGATTTTGCTTGCCTAAAGGACTTCGGCTTTTTGCTCGGCGCGCGCTTGCCGGTAATCACCAAACGGAATTGCGGCCTAGTCAAAGCCACGTATAACAAGCGCACACGCTCAGCAACTTCCAACCGTCTGCGATGCACCTCTACTCCAGTCCAACCAAGCGTGGACATGCCGAAAATTTGGAATTCATTGCGACCGCCGGAACGCCCGAAGTCCATCATCTTGCGATGACTTGCACTAGGCGTAGCGTGGGTGTTTACCAAATAAACATGCGGGAAGGTCAAACCCTTTGATTTATGAATCGTCATAATCCGCACCGCATCCATCGCCTGATCGCCGGGCGCTGCTTCCGATTCATCCATGCCTTCGGCCACCGCTCGGCGCAGCGAACGTAAAATGGATTGTGGACCGCCGTCGCTATCCATTAATGACGCGGTTAGGCGACGGAAGAACCGTTCCAAATTTGCCAATCGGTGCGCACCCAAGTGGCGCGCTGCTTCCGTAGCTTCCAACGGAAAACGGCGACGTAATTTGTGCACAAATTTGTCTGCGGGCAGGATGTGGAAGTCCTGACGCAATTCGGCCAAACTGTGAATCGCGTACTGCAACAGCTTATGCCAATCGGCGATACGCTCTACCCCAGGGATGTTCATCTGCTCCACCTGGGCGGCAACGGATTGCACGACTTCGTGCAAACGTTGCAAGGTTTCGGTTTGACTCGGGCCTTGCAACTGCGCCATCAAACCAGGAAATTCTTCCGCCCACAACGGTAACCATGCCGCGTCGGGTACGCCCACTACCGGCGAACGCAGCAAAGTTAAAAGTGCAAGTTGATCATTCGGATCCACAATGCTGCGCACCAATGCAGCAGCATCAATAATTTCGCGACGCTTGTAATAATTTTTATCCCGCTCCACTTGGAACGGAATATCAGCGTCGCGCAAACAACTGAGGTAGGTCTCCATCGCGCTAGTCGACCGCATGAGTATGGCCGCGTCTCTCCACTTCAAATCCCCGCGTTGATGGCGTTGCTTGAGATCCAAAGCCAAAGCCTGCGCTTCTAATTCGCGCGCGCGGCCGGCGCTTGTGGATTCTCCTTCTAAGCCTTCGTGTTGCCATGAAACCCAATGTTCAACGGCAACCTCCGTAGAATATGCGCTATGGTCAGGCGCCGGACGCAATTTTTGGAAGTCAGGTTGCAGACCCTCTTCCGCCACCATGATCGGCTCTATGCAGCGCTCAACCTCGTCCAAAATTGCTACCACCGAACGGAAATTGACCGTCAAGTCAAACTTTACACCGCCATTGGCCAACAGGGTTTGCACAAAATCGTGGTACGAGCGCAAATCGGCACCCCGCCAACCATATATGGATTGTTTGGGGTCACCGACCAAAAACAAATCCGGCGCTGGCAGCCCAGCTTGCTTGGGCTGCAAAACCAAATATTGAAGAAATTCACATTGCAAGGCGTCGGTGTCTTGAAATTCATCGACCATGAGCTGGTCCATATTGGCCGCCATGCGTTCCGCCAAATGCGGATGATGTTTAAGTAAAGCGTGCGCGTCGACTAGTAGGTCGGAATAGGTTTGCACGCCCGCGCGTCGCATTTCTTGTTTGATTTCGCCGAGCAATAGTTTCACCAATCGCATCGCCGACGTCAACAGATCCGGCTCCAGGTTGCACAGGTTTTTTGCCCAACTCCCCAGGCCTGTGAAAGCAGTATTTAAAGTGACGGTCTGTGCTTCGGAAAGCAGCCCTTCTTCAGTATTGGTAAATTTATTGCGCGTCCATTCCTGCGCCTTGTTGGACTTCATCTCCGCCCCCGGTGCGCCAGCGCTGAAAAGTTCGCTCAATCCAGCAACGTTTTGCACCGTCGCCAGGCGAGATTGCAGCAGCGGCATTTGCTCCGCCAATTTCAAAAGTCCAGCTAAACCCTTTTTGCTTTTCATTTCCGCAACCGCACTTTGAAAAACCTCAAGCGCAGGCGCCAAACACTTTTGCAACTCCTCACAAACTGACCTCACCGTCGCATCGTCGACCGCGTCATCGGGCAGGTCCTCGGAGGTGACGGCATTGCGCAAAAACATCAGCAGTACCTCGCCGACTTTGCCGGGGCCGTGACCATGACTAGCAAGACGAACGGCGTCGGCGTTGGGCGTATCGCCATAAAGCTGCGGCAAGCGGGTGCTTAAATATTCCAAAACCAGCGCTTCGGCACGGGAGCCATCGGCGTCAATTTCGAAACGTGGGTGTAGGTTGATTGTTAAGGCATTTTGCCGCAATAACGCGGAGCAAAAACTGTGAATGGTCTGCACCCGTAAACGATCCGCCGCCGACAGCAACGCCGCCGCACGCAGTTTTATTTCCTCTTCCGGAAATTTAAACTCTACGCGCGGCATCCACGCCGGATGATCGCCGCAATGCAAACCGTGCATAGCCTTTGCCACACGCACTTGCATTTCTACGGCCGCAGCGTCGGTGAAAGTAATGGCGACGACACCTTCGCAAACTGCTTCGGCTATTTCTTCGTAATTGCGATTCGCCGTTTGATATTTCTGCCAGCCCAATCCCATGCACCAATGCACCACCCGCGCTACCAATACTGCGGTTTTTCCTGTACCAGCACCAGCTTCCAGAACCAACGGCTTGCCAAATAATGTACGACCGGCCTGGCGCGAGGCCGCGTCGTGCAGCGAAGTTGCGGTGGAAGTCGGACTCATGATTCTTCCTCCACTTGCCACGGATTGGGTTTGTCGTTCAAATGCCAGAGGTCCGTCAAATTCAATTCCGCGCCGCTCAGTGCAGCCTTCGTACTGTCTTCGATCGTGGCATGGCAACGGCTCATAGAAAGGTTTTCAACCGCTGCGACCAAACGCCTTCGATTGCCGGAGTCATTCACCAAACAAGCATCGGCGACATCACAGTAATCACAGGTTTTATTCTTCTTGCCATCGGCCGTTTCAAATCGCGGAGTGGCCACGCCGAGCATTAAAGATTGGTAAAGCACACCGCAAGTTTGGCTAAAAGAATCACCGAATCCTGCATCGCTACCCACCACACAAATTTCCGCCAAGCGTCGCTCAAGGTCGTCGGCCACGTTCAAAAACAAATAACGACCAACAGCCCCTGTAGACGAAGTCGCGTACGCCGTAGCTTGCAAACGGGTGCCCTGTTGCACCTCCTTCAAATGATTTGCGGCCCGCGTCGCATCGCCTTTGGCCGAGGTCAACGGCTTAGACGCTTTGTAATCCGTGTAGATCAAGCCAGTTTCGCCACTATCCACCCGGTCGGCGCGAAAGCTGAGTTCAAAACTCAAGTCATTCCAATTTACCGTAGTAGTTTCAGTCACTTCGCAGCCCTCGACCGGCAATACAAAATCAGGTTGCGGCCATTCGAAATTCACTGCGCGCTGCAAAAACGGTTCGGCTTGGGCAGCCAAGGCGTCGATCATGCCTTGCAAACGCAACTCCTCACCCAACGCTACTTTCAGCGCTGACGCAGCCAATGCTTCCTGAACCGCCGACGGCTTGGGTCGCGGCACCTCGCTGCCTTGATCTTTGATCAATAATTCCAACGCTTCGTGCACCACATTGCCCACCATTAACGCGTCGGTACTAGGCAAGTCGTGCATGGGATCGGCAATGGGCTCCAAGCGCAATCGCGAGGCCAACAAGGTGCGCCACGGACAACGCGCAATGGCTTCAAGCCGGGTAACAAATACTCGCTCGGGTGAAGTTTTACGCGCTCCAATCCAACCCAAATATGGTCCGACAGTTTTTGCGATTTCACGCTGTGCTGGCACCGCATAATCAGGTTCGTACTCATCCAACACCGCATGCCGCGTAGCAGAATGATCCAACGCTAAAAGCTGACGCCAATTACCGCGCTCACCGCGCAAAGCAAAATATTGAGGCGCTTCCTTGCGATTCAACGGTTGCTGCTGATTGTTAAACAATGCACTGCGCAATCGCGGCACAGCAAACGCCAGCTCCTCCGCTTCACCAGCCCGACCAGCCAACCAAATGCGTTGCAAATAAGGCGACGGCGCCAATTCCTTGCCGTCGTCGTCGGCGCGCAACCAAGATAGGGTCAAATTTGGAGCTGAGGCGCACAGTTGAGCAAACAAGTAGCGCTCTTCGTCGTGAGCTTGACTTTTTTGTTGCAAGTCGGGTAATAGGAATTGCAGTTTGGCGCGCTGGCTGTCAGGCAAAACTGAGTCGTCGTTAATGCTGCGCGGCACAACTCCGCGATTGAGCCCCAAAATAAACAGATGATCAAACGTCCGAGCGCGCGCCTGAGTAAAGTCCAAAATCGCGACGCCGCCGGCATTGGCTTCGGCGTTTTCGCTGCCAAAATCCTTGGCCGAACGAGAAAGCAAGACCATGAATTCCTCGCGGCTATATTCCTGCTCGGGGCCATCCAACTCGGCCAAACTGGTAAGCAAATGCACCCAGTCATCATTGGCACGCCAACCGAAGTCTTTTTCAAAAGCCAAGCGAGCATATTCGGCGTGTTCGGCCAGCGGTGCTTGGCACGGCCACGCCTGTTGGCGTTCCAAGGTTTGTTGAAGTAGTCCTATGTCGAGGGTGAGTTGAGCAATGGTTAAATACCTTGTTTTGGAACGTATACTTCGCGTTTCTTGTTCGGCGCCGACTTCCACTTCGGCACTCTCTTCACTGACTTTAGTACGCACTGGTAAACGATAAATTCCGCTGTCGCCAGCAATTTTCGCGGCCTGCAATTTTGCCGCTTGTTGCAAATGAGCCACGCCCAGGGTGCGCATGGCAATGCGAAAGTCTTCGGCCTTGGAAGCCAAAGTCTGTCCTTTGGCCGAGCGTGAAAGTGCATCCAACCAACGATCTACCGATGCTTCAGCACCGCGCTGCAAAACCTCAATCGCCGCTTGCATGCGCCGGTTATCCGGAAACGAACCTGCCGGTGCCGAGCCACTGCGAAAAGGAACGCCAAGTTCTTCAAACCAGTAACGCACATCCGCCGCGTAAGTGGCAAAGTTGCGTACGACCACTCCTATGCGTTCTGGTGAATTTTTGTTGCAGCGGCCGCTGGAATTGGAGTGGGAGTTGGAATGGGAGTCGGCGAGCAAAACTCGAATGCGATGGACAACCTCCCTCACTTCATCTGCAGTTCCGGAAGTATGAAAAAAGTTTCGCTTTACCTCGGTTGGCGGAATGTTCACCTCGCCCAATTCCACATTGCAAATTTTGCGGACAAAACGGCGTGCAAAACGACCACCACGATCTTCACCATCAAACGCCGGATCCGGCGGCAAATCCACGATCAAGTTTGCACCCCAATTCCACAATGCTTGGATCAAGGTTTTGGATTGGCCAGTGACGTCGGCGAATCCGTGAACCCAAACTGCGCGCGCATGCAAATGTTCATTCACTAATTGCGCCGCTTGCGCCTGCAGATCACCCGGCCGACGGACACCGTGTAGTTGCATGAGTTTGGCGGTTTGAGATGCAGCGGCAAGAGTTTCTTCGGTTTGGGTCGACACCGCACCAGCACCAGCACCAACGCTCGGACCCTCCATCGCACCCGCACCCGATTCAACACCCGCAGCCACTCCCGCATCGGCCGCCCAACCGGAGCTCAACAAATCACGCACGGTCGACGCAACCAAACCCAAGCCGTCGGCCAGTGGCTGAAAGCTACTACATAAACCGGGCTGTTGCTCGATGGCGCGGCGGGCCAGCACTTCCGACAGCAGACTGCGACTGGTGGTGTCGTTGCCAGCGTTGCGATGCAGCTGCAAAGCCACCGAATGCAAAGTCTGCACCTCTACCCCCAACGTCGCGCCGGCGGCTGCCAGACGTAAAATCAAGCTCAGCCGCAATTCCGAAGACGGCACCACCACCAGCAGCGGTTTGGCCAATAATTGCGGCTTTGCGGCCGAGAGACGGACGTCGGCCAGGACATTTTTGAGTAGCAATGCTTCGGCTTGCTGCGGCCCATGCGCGGTGAAAATACGATCCACCCAACAAGGATACGCCGGTGCCGGGCTTCGGCTCAAGCAATGGCCAGCTGTTTCGTTTAAGAACCAGCCTTTAGCGCCGCCAGAAAATCGGCGATGTCGTGATAAAGCGGCGCCTCCAGCAGCGTTGCTTCACCACTTTCCGGGTGACTGATTTCCAGCTTCCAGTTATGCAGCGCCTGGCGATCCATTTGCAAGAATTCACGATCCAAATCGGTCAGGCCATGCTCTACCGAACGCACAAAAACGTCGTCGCCGCCTAGGTAAAGCTTGTCGCCAACGATGGGATGACCAAGCGCTTCCAGGTGCACGCGCAGTTGGTGGGTGCGGCCAGTATGCGGCTCCAATTTCACCAAGGTGTGACCCGGCGCGCGGTCGAGTACCTGCCAAACCGTTTTACTGGCCGAGCCCTCGCCGTCCTCGCGCACGCCCATGCGCAGCCGCACCGTGGAATTCAGCGCGCGCCCGATCGGCAATTCGATCACGCCACTCTCCTGTTGCATTTCGCCGACGACTAAGGCTTGGTAAGTCTTGTTAATTTCCCTTGCCTCAAACTGCATGCCGACTTGAGTGCGGCTGAACTGAGTTTTTGCCGTCAACAGCACCCCGCTGGTCTCGCGGTCCAGTCGATGGCACAGGGTCGGCATATCTTCGGTCTCACCCCACACCGCGCGGTGGCGCTCGTGAATGAGGTGGATCAGCGACCCGGTTAAATGGCCATGCGACGGATGCACCGAAATATGCGGCGGTTTGTTCACCGCCAACAACCACGGGTCCTCGTAAACCACTTCCAAGTTCGATGGATCCGGCCCAATCGGGGCGTCTGGCGGCGGTTTAGGGTTGGGCTGCCGTACCATGACAAATTGGCCGGTTCGCAATCTCAAACTCACGCGCAGTAGCCCGATGGTCGCCTGTTGCGGGTCTTTGCCCGGCACGACCTGCACAGCACCTTCTTCAGCGACTAAATTCTGAATCCCCTGGCGCGAGCGCCAACTGATGCGCTGGTGTAAAAATTTATCCAGGCGATTGCCGTGCTCGTCGGCGCCTACTTCGAAAGTCCATTCCTGGAATTCCTGACTTAAATCGCGCTGCCCTTGGCGCTTTTTCTTTTTCAGTCGGCGCGGCATGAAAGTTGGTAATGCTGGGGCCTAGCGCTAGGTCGCGGCATGAAATGCGTGAAGCTGGCCCCCTGCTCGCGAGAACAGGGGCCAGCTTCAGTGAGCTCAAATGAGCTCTGAACTCCAAAAATTTAGAAGCGGGAGTTGCGACGAATACGCTCGGCGCGCTTAACCACCCGTTGGCGCTCTTCTTTTGCCTCGGTGCGAGCCCAGGTGGGCTTGGTGAAGAAGGACTTCTCCTTCATCATGACAAAAATCCCGGCCTGGTTGCACTGGCGCTTGAAGCGGCGCAGCGCGGCGTCGAGGGATTCGTTGGAACGGACTTGGACCTTGATCAAGGAATTGCTGGGCTGTTTATGATTACCGGCGCCGCACGACAAAAACACCGCGCAGGCCGCCCGAATGGGCCACACATGATAGTGGAGAATCTGCCACCCGTCCAGAGCCGACGATCGTCTTTCCCGAATGGAGAAGACGGCGGTGGCGGTGAACATCAAACCGTCAGCGGACAAGTACTCTCTATTGTTTTTCGCGCCGCCGACAGCGGTTTTGCCGTCGTGGTGCTGGAAGTTTCCGACGGCACCGCGCCGCCCGAGGAGCCGCTGAGCACTGGACTTCCCGACACCACCACCGCGGCGGGCGACATCGGCGAGGTGCACGAGGGCGATTTTTTGAAGTTGCACGGCCATTGGAAGCACCATCCACGCTTCGGTCGCCAGTTTCAGGCTAGTTGGTCGGAGCAAACCACCCCGAATACTGCTATTGGCCTGCAAAAATATTTGGCCAGCGATTCTTTTCCGGGAATCGGTCCGGACATGGCGCGCCGCCTAGTCGATCATTTCGGCGACGACGCGCTCGAGGCGATGGATGCCGGCCCCGCCAAATTGCAGCAGGTGGATGGCATCGGCCCGGTACGAGCAAAAATACTGGCCGACGCCTTCGCAGTCGGGCGGGCGCGGCACCGGGTAATGGCTGAGCTGCGTGGCCTGGGTTTGAACGGTTCACAAGCCAATAAGCTTTACGAGCGTTGGGATGCGGCGGCGATTGAGCGCGTCAAGGCGGATCCCTATGCGTTGATCGGTGAGTTGCGCGGCATTGGTTTTGAGACCGCCGAACGCATGGCGCATCAGCTTGGAATTCCCAAAGATTCGGTGGTGCGCGGCAAGGGCGTGGTGCTGCATTTACTCAGCCAAGGCATGCGCGAGGGGCACACTTGTCTGCCCGAGGCGGCGATTGATCAACAGCTCAGTACCTTGGGATTGAGTGAAAAAAACGCCACTGCTGCGCTGGTCGAGCTTATTCAACGCAAGGGCATTGTTTGTATCGATGGTCCGTCGTTCTTGTCTGCCCAGGCGGAAGTTTCACCCACCGATTCCGGCAGCCAGCGCTGGTACGCCCATCCGCTAGCCGACGCGGCGGAAGCTCAATTTGCCGCCAACGTTCGGCGTCTGAATACTCAAAACAGCGACGCTGCTGCCAATCCTGAGCAAGTCATGGCAGCTATTCGGCGGGCACAGTACCAGCCAGACGCCAGCCAACTGCAAGCGGTCGAAATGGCTTTGCGTGAATCTTTCAGCGTGTTGACCGGTGGGCCTGGAACGGGGAAAACCACGACCTTGCGTTTGGTGCTGGACATCCTCGAAGCTGCCGCCGTCGGGCCGATCAAGTTGGCGTCGCCGACGGGGCGGGCGGCGAAGCGTTTGCACGAAGCCACTGGCCGTCAGGCGGGCACGGTGCATCGATTGTTAGGTTGGGATCCCATTCAATCGGCATGGAAACATGATGAAGACCATCCCATCGACGCTGAATTTTTGATCGTCGACGAAGTTTCTATGCTCGACGTTTTTGTAGCCGCCGCGTTGTTGCGCGCAGTGCCCGACAGTTGCCGCGTTTTGTTGGTGGGTGACCCAGATCAATTGCCGTCGGTATCGGCGGGCGCGGTTTTGCGTGATTTGTTGCGCTGCCGCACTGTGGCCCAAACGCGGTTGCAGTTGGTGCACCGTCAAGGGCGGGGCTCAGGGATTGTGGAAGCGGCGCACAGCATTTTGCATGGTGAATCCCCGACCACTGCAACTTCTCCGGCCGGAGATTTTTTCGTCACCTTCCCCGACAACGCCGACGCCGCCGCTGACTTGGTGGAACGTGTAGTGTGCGAACGCATACCAGAAAAGTACGGCTTGGACCCACTCAAAGACATCCTCGTTTTGTCGCCGATGTATCGCGGTCCACTAGGCGTCGACGCGTTGAATCAACGTTTGGCACAACGCCTCAATCCCGACGGCGTCGGCGCCGAATGGTCACGCGGTTTGCGCACCGGCGACCGCGCGATGGTGGTGCAAAATGATTATGAACGCGAAGTTTTCAACGGTGATACTGGCGTCGTCACGCATATTTCAAATGATGAATTATTTATTGAAATCGAAGGAATTGCCCACAGTTATGGACGTGAAGAAATGAAAGATTTGATTCCGGCATATTGCGTAACTGTGCATCGTTCGCAAGGCTCGGAAGCACCGGCTGTGGTGATCGCCCTGGCGAGTTCGCATTACATGATGCTGCGCCGCAATTTGCTCTATACCGCAGTCACCCGCGGACGCCAACTCGTCACCGTCGTTACCGAACCGCAAGCCTTCCGCCGCGCGGTAAGCAACGCCGAAGAAAGCCAGCGCTGGACGCAGTTGCGCGAACGCATAGAAAGCTAGCCGCAGCAACGCTTCCAAGTCCCGACGCCTAGCTACAGGCCTTGCGGAACCGGAATCATCTTCTGGTAGTAAAACGGCTGTTTCTTGCGGTACATCGCCACTCGATCGCGAAGTTGGGATACGTAAGCCGGCGGAGCTTTCTGCGCCACCGCTTGCTGAATGGCTTTTTCGGCAATATCGATGGCTTGGATATATTGTCCGCTATTAGCAAAACATGCCGCCATAGTATCTTGGATCGCAACTTGTAATTTTGATTGCTCGGTTTGCGGCACGCCGCCAGCTTGCAAATGTGCAGGCGTAATTTGCCACAACTCTTTTACTTGATCCAACGCAGTTTGCGGATCGCGAACCTTGGCGTCGGCGCATGCGGCTAAGGTCCAAATGCGGCGCAATTCTAAGCTAAGGAAAGGACTGTTCTGGCCCCAGCGATACAAATCGCGCCAGCGCTGGGGCTGATTACCATCGAAGCTTTGATAAGACTTGGAATAGTGCACCAACGCTTGGGCGTAATCTTCCTGAAAGGTCAAGCGATTGCCCTCATTGACTGAAGCCGACAACCACTTTTCTACCATCATGGCGATGATCTGACTTTGCAGTTTTTCATTAAGAAAAGCTTTTTGGTAATCGTCGGCAATGATTGCTTGCAACGCAATTTCAAAGCGCTCAATCGCCTGCTGGGCCATAGACGGCCCGCGGAAATACAGCACGGTTCCGTAAACCATATTGAAGTCAATGCGCTTTGGCCACGTCTCCAATGCTTCTTCAATATATGCCTGTGCCATATCCAAATCAGTTGGATTTCGCTTGGTCACAAACAGTTCCAAATGGGCATTGGCAACGCTTTGCAGGAGGTGCGGATCGCGGTGTATTTCCAAACCGCGATGCATGACTTCCAGCGCTTCGTCGACCTTGCCTTGACTCTTTAATTCAACCCCAAGGTTTTCGTGCGCCATCCAACTGGTGGGGTTGACGTCGATCGTAGTGCGCCACAAAGTTTCCACGTTTTGGTACATCAAGCCTTGTGCATTGGTTTTCCAAACTAGGAGCCCCAACACCACGCCCAACACACCTCTGCCGATTTTTTGCGGGATTGGAAGCTTGATCAACAGCGCTCCAATCAATGCAAAAATCGCGAAGTTGGCGTGATATTGAAAGTGGTCGGCAACCCATGAAAACCGCATCGGGTAGACGGGAATGAAACCCATCACCGGGACCAAAGCGCCACCGAAAATCAACACCGCGACCAGTGGACCGCGACCGAGTTTTTTGGCCTTCCACAACAGTGCTAACGGCAAGGCGATGGCCGCTGCAAAAATCAACCATTGGATCAAGGAGCCGGAATCAACCTCCCACTTGGGGTAGAAGAACATCTGCTGAAACGGGGCGATGATGTGCAGCAAATAAGTCCACACGACCCGGCCAGCCAACACAAACTTATCCAGCTGAGTCAAATCGAAAAATGACTCCGACGCGCCGACCTGTTCGCGTTCAATCCGGGCCGTCTGCAAACCGAAATAGATGCCAGCCGCCAAAAACGGCAGCAAACCTAAACTCAAACGCCACAATTCGCGCGGCCGTTTCCACCAAAGAATGAGAAACAAGGCCGGCGGCACAAAGGCAATCACTGTCTTGGAGAACAAGCCGGCGAACCAAAACAATAAACTCAATCCGAAGCTGCCCCAACCGAGCTTGGCCCAATAATTTTCACCTAAGCCGATTTCTGGTTTTTCAGTTCTTGGCTTGCCGTCATCGTCGGCGTCGCCGATGCGGGCGTAGCGCAAATACATCAACACGGCGGCCATCGCAAACATGCCGGACAGCATGTTTTTGCGTTCGGTGATCCACGCCACCGACTCCACATTGATCGGGTGGGCGGCAAACAAGGTGACTGCAACGAGCCCTCCGGGTATGCGTAGTTTTTGCAGCACGCGCCAAAACAGCAGCACCGTGATCGCAAAAATCAGGATGTTGTTGAAGTGGAATCGGGTCGGATCAGGCGGAACCGGTTTGCGAGTTTGGATCGGATCGCCAGGTACCGGAGCTGGCTGTGCGGCCGGCGGATTGGATTGATACTCCCACCGAAAGGTGGTGTATACCATCGGATAAAATTGCGGGTTGGCCGATGAATCGGTCCAGATACTTTTTAAGCCGCCCTCTTCGCGAACCGTGCGGTTGTTGATTACATAATCGTCGTCATCCCAAATCCAGCCGCCCTTAGCCAATACCGTGCTGTAACTTCCGAAGGCGAGCAGGACCAACAGCCCTGCGATCAACCAATTCCAACGCGGCGGCGCTGCAGAGGGGATTTGCTCCTTCATGGCTCAAAGGATACCCCCTCCGCGGCGGGCTGGCCTAGTTCAGTTCCACTGCCGACGCTCGCAGCGCCTCGATTTCGTCGATGTGGCGTGGGATAGTGGAGGACAAGATTTCGTAGCCGTCGGCAGTGATGGCGACGACATCTTCGATGCGCACGCCGAAGCCTTCTTCAGGTAGGTACATGCCCGGCTCCACGGTGAACACCATGCCCGGCTCGAACTTTTTGTTGTAAGCGCCGACGTCGTGGGTGGCCATGCCGAGCCAATGTGAGGTGCCGTGCCACATGCGGCCAAACCCACGCTTGGACATTTCGGCTTGCGCGGCGCGGTCAACCAGGTTCAGCGTCGCGCCTGGCTTGCATGCTTTGAACGCAGCTTCCTGGGCGGCATAAACCGCTTCATAAACCTCGCGTTCGCGGGCGGTGAATTTGGCGGCCACTGGCCAGGTGCGCGAAATATCGGCTACGTAGTGGTTGTACTCGGCGCCGTAATCGATCATCACCACGTCGGTAGGCTGCAAACTGCGCGTGTTTTCGGTGTAGTGCAAAATGCACGCATTCGGGCCGGAGCCGACGATGGCCATATAAGCCGCACCCATGCCGCCAGCGTTCAAAAATGCGCCGGTCATGCGCGCGGCGAGCTGCCATTCATATTCACCGACTTTGGCCGATTTCATCGCTGCGACGTGTCCTTTTCCGCTAGTGCTACAAGCGCGACGCATTGCTTCCAGCTCGGGCGCGGTCTTCTTCAGGCGCATGTTGTCGATCATCAGCGTGATGTCTTGAGTTTTGACACCCATCTTTTCCTCCAGCATCGCCGCGAATTGGCCGCCCCGAGTCCGCCGTGTGTCGAACGGATCCTTCAGCACCGCGTTTTTGGCCCCCGCCAAGTTGTCGCGGCTCATCATCCAGTTTTCGGCCGGTTGTTTCTGCACGTAAAAGGTCTGGTAATCCACTGCCAGTTTATCCAGCAACGCTTCCAAATTGCTCCACGGACCGCCGCCGCGTTTGCTGATGCTGGTGCAGGTTTCGATCCCGGTTATTTCTTTGGCTTCGCGCGAGTCAATGCGATCGCCGTTCCAGCGTTCTTCCATCTGGCCGACTTTGGGCACCAGCAAATACTCCTTGCCGGTCTTTGGGATGCAGACGTAAACCGCGTTGGGCGTGGTGATGCCGGTGAAATACCAAAAGTTGTTGTCCTGGCGGAATTCGCGATAGTCGTTCTGGGTTCCGGCGCCGCGCAGCACGATCACCGCGTCCTTGTCGGTGGCTTTGGCCAGAAAGGTTTCCATCAAAGCTTGACGTCGTTCGGCGTGCCATTCTTTGGTGAACAGCGACTGCCCGCGTCCGTCTTCGGCCTGTTGTTGGGCGGCCGGAATCAACGCCGACGCCGCTGCGGTCGCGGGGTTCATGATGGTCGCAGCAGCCGACGCCACCGGGGCAGTTACTGCACAAATGGCCATACCGAGAGCCACAATTTGTAGGCGGGGGAAAATCATCTCTGCGAATTCTACGGCGCATTGGCGGATTCGTGAGGAACTGAGACAATTCCCGCCGGTTCGCCGACCTTACGACCTCACCGCGCCATGCCTGCTAACGACCCCACCCCGGCCCCCCTGGCCACGCCGTTGTATTTGGATCACGCCGCGACGGCTCCACCGCTGCCCGAGGCGATGGAAGCGTTTATAAAAGCGTCTAAGACTGCCTACGCTAACCCTGGATCGTTGCATGGTTTAGGTGCGTTGGCGGCGCGGTCGTTGGATCAGTCAAGGAAGAAGTTGAGCAAGGCGTTGGGTGCTCGGAATTACCGGTTGATTTGGACGGGGACCGGGACGGAGGGCAACCATCTAGGCATACTTGGCATGGCAGAGCGTGTGCGGACCAACGCCAAACTTCTGGCCGCCGCTAAATCCAATGCGTCGGGCAATCCACGAGTATTGGTCGGTGCAATCGAGCACCCGTCGTCGATGGATTCCGCACTCAGCCTGCGGAAACAAGGCTTCGATGTTGAGTTAATCCCAGCGGACACTCAAGGAGTCATCCAACCCGACGCCCTCGCGCCCATGCTGGCTGAGGATGTAGCACTAGTCATCGTGCACTGGGCCAACAACGAACTCGGATCGCTAAGTCCAATCGCCGACCTAGTTGCGCTCACCCGCCAAAAAGCACCGCATGCCAGCTTCCATTGCGACGCCGTGCAAGCCGCCGGCAAACGTCCCGAGTCGCTCTACTCTTTAGGCGCCGACACCATTTCTGTAGCCGCGCACAAGATGGGCGGAATCCGGGGTTGCGCCGCGCTGTTCCTGAAGGACGGCACCCCCGCTCCCGTGCCCATGTTTTTAGGTGGCGGCCATGAATACGGCCTGCGCAGCGGAACCGAAAACGTCATGGGCGCCGCAGCCTTCGCCGCAGCGGCCGAGGTCCGTCGTCAAAGATTGGTGGAAGACCCCGATCGCTACCTAAAGCGTCACGCCGAATTGCTCAACCACCTGCGCCTAGCCGTGCCCGACCTAATCGTCGCCGGCCCGACGGATCCGGAATTTGTAATGGGTTCCATCCTGAGCGTTGCCATCCCCGGCACCCGCGCCGAAACTCTGCTGCATATGCTGGAAACCAAAGGCATTAGCTGTGGATCTGGCTCCGCGTGCAGTGCGCACGGCCACACCGAATCGCCTATCCTGACCGCGATTAATTTCCCGAAGGAACACCGCAATTCGGTACTACGTTTTTCACTCGACGGATCGGAATCCATCGCTGACCTCCAAACAATCGAAGTCGGCGAATTAATTTGAACCATGCATCTTGAATTGAACATCCGAATGACCCTGCCCTCACCAACGTTGATGTGTGGAATATGGACCCGCTGAATGGCTGGGCTAGGTGTGCAATAGTTTTATTACACGGAATAGGGTTACCTAACTCCGGAAGAGTTTGCCGCCCTCCCCTGCGGGGGCAGATTTCGCTCCGCTCCGTCAGCCCCGCAGGGGCGATACAACCCACCAAGTGCGAGCTTGCTAGACGCACCAAGATTGGGACAGGCATCGCCCATTTGAACGACTCGATCAATTCTCTAGCACGACCTCCAATTTCGCCGTTAAATCCGGTCCTACAAAGATTTGATAGCCCTCGTTCGAATCGACCCTTACTCCATCTTTGGAGATCAGCCGAAGCTCATATTCCCCACAGGGCAGCCCATAAAAACTCGCGCGACCGGAACTATCAGAATTTGGGTAATGCCGAATCTGGAGCTCGCTTGCAGGCTTAAGTTCGAATTCAATCTTTGATTGGGTGCTACTTCCATTCCGGCCGACGAACGATAGCTCAAGCCCCCCCGTTAGAGGGACCACAAGCCCGCTCGCCAATTCCTCGAGCTCGAGCCCAAGTTCCCAAGAACATGCCCTCACAACATCCGAGTTCACAGTCCACAGCCTTGAGCCTGACCTATTCAACTCCGGATTGAGATGGAAAAGCCCGTCTCTCCCCGTCACTGCGTAGAGCCATTCTTTGCGCCCTGCCCGATAGTAAATGCCCCCAGGTGTGATGACTGACTCAACCAGTCCGCCGCCATGCCGAACCATCTCGTCCACTTTGAGCGGCACCTTAGATAGCCCATTTCCATTCGTGTCCAGAACCCGGGCCAGAATTGGCTCCTCTGACAGTTCCATCTCCACATCTACGGACCAACCAAGTTCATCGATAACTAGGCTTGCACTACCAGCCAATGAGTCGCTCGCCAAGCTGTACTCAACATTCGGCTGGAGCATCTGAAACTGGAACCGCCCTTCACCATCGGTAAGGGCCTGCCGCTCCAAGGACCAAGGTCGATTAGAACGAATTCGGACGGGCACGAACTGCACCGGGCGGCCTGAAGGTGTCAACAATGATCCCGAGAGCGTTGCCCCATTAGGCACGTTGTATGAGTAGTTTCCACTCGCATCCTCTAAAGCAATTTTTTCAATCCACTGCCCACCGATATTCAACCAAATACAACTTTCCTTCGCTATAAGGGTGGTGCTTCGGAACCGAACCTCCGAATCTTGATCCCGCCACTTCGTGTAATGCTCGTCGCTCGGAGGTGGACCCGTGCCGCCTAATTCCGCCATGTACCCCAGACCGTCGAATGATGAGCGGCGGTCCAAGCGGAGGCCCACCGACATGGATGTTTGCAGTTCAACCTCCAGCAACTCTCGTTCGCTCGATCGGTACTCACTGAGATCTTCCCAACTCAGCGCCAGGCTTTCACACCCCTTAGCCGAAATCTCTAAGACCGCCCATTCTGGTGGTGGGTTGATGCGAAACACGCCGGTCTCGGCAGTTGGAGCCCGGAGGATAGAAGTGCCCTCCTTGTCCACCAGCCGTACGTTCGCCCTGGAGACCGGAAAGCCAAACGAGTCTCTAACGAAACCCCATAAAACGGGAGCTGTCCGGCGAACCTGGACCGGCGCGAGCACCCTATCTTCTCCCGGAAGTAAAGGGGAGACTACTATCTCCACTGAAGCAACTTCGTCACCACCAAGCGTTATCCTGTACCAGATCCCTGGGAGAAGCCCGAGCACTCGGATGCCCCCCTTTTCATACTGGACTCCAAAGGCACCTGATTCTAAAGACAGATATCTTGCGCTTCGTGCAAAGTAATGTAGAGGGTTGCCGCGAATCGAAAATCCAGGGCCGAGAGGATCGATCCCTAAGACTTGGAGGCTTCGAAGGTCCTGCTGGCCCTCTACCTGCACGGGAATCCGCACGCTTGCGGCCCCATCATGCTCGCTTGCCTGATGATCGGCTGAAACTAGCCTCGAGGCGAGAGCAAGCGAAAGAATGAGTGTAAAGATCCTACGCATCACACTAGAACCCCGTCATCCAATTGGGACCCCTCCCCGGGTGATTTTTGCCAGCCCGAAGCGGACCAGCGTTTGCATGATTGCCATGCGTTCCGCCAGGCGGATCGCACGGGATCCTTCGAGGCCAAGCACGGCCTCTTGTTGTGCATTTCAGGCGGCTTGATAGAAGCAATCACGGTCAATGACATCGTACTCCGGTGGCAAGAGCGGGGCAAAGTCATTCGATTTCATATAGACACGACCCCACACGGTGGTAGTTGTTCAGCGAGGACTTTCAACTGCTTCCGCTTTTTCTTCTTCGCTTTTTTCGGCCCATTATCAGCAAACCTGCAAGCTCTGTGGAATATGACCATTGGCGACAGCGTTGAAACGATCCGAATGGGGAAATCGAAGCTACTACTATTTCCGTTGAGGCCAGAATCTCATGCGTTTTAGACCATTGGACTGGCCTGGAGTCCTGCTATTCACCGCAAATTCTACCGCATGAGGTATTTTTTATAAATTTCCCCTACAGGGTTCACAATCACGCTATACCCTACAAGGGAAATCATGCCCGTCCGCGCCCTCAACCAGCAACAACTCGCGCAAGCTCTGCGGCTGCAACGCCAACGGCTCGGATTGACTCAGTCGGACCTAGCCAAGCAATCCGGGCTATTGCCGAAAACCATATCCGCCCTCGAGAACAAACCGGGCAGTTGCCAACTGAGCTCACTACTCAAATTGCTCATGGCCCTCGATCTCAATCTAGGCTTGCTTGAGAAACCCGACCCCACCAACGCGGCCCAAACGGACTGGTAAAAATGGGCTCTTTACACCTCTGGCAAAACGGTGAATTGGTTGGCGAATGGGAGCATGTTTCCAACGGGGCGGATCGATTCCGTTACGCCGCCTCTTGGCTTGCCTCTCCAGCAAGCCGACGTCTTTCCGCTTCGTTCCCTTGGCCGGCAACCGCCGATGATTGGATCAAAGGTCCGCTCGTAGGTGATTGGTTCGAGAACCTGCTTCCAGATTCAGCTCAAATTCGAGAGCAAATCGCGCGACGCTTTGGAGTTGGACAAACACCATTTGAGTTGCTCAAAGAAATCGGACGGGATTGCGTCGGCGCGGTTCAGTTGCTTGCACCGGGCCAAACGCCGGATAACGTACGCACGATTCAGTGCCGTGCTTTAACCGAAGAACAGATCGCGGATGAACTGCGACGCACTGCTCATCCGGCGCAATACTTGGCTGATGAAGGAACTCCCTTCCGCATCTCACTTGCTGGCGCACAAGAGAAAACTGCTTTCCTATTTCATGAAGGCAAGTGGTGCCGACCGATAGGTTCCACCCCGACGACACACATTTTCAAACTTCCACTGCAACAAGTTGGAGATGTTCCGATGCCACATTCGTTGGAAAACGAGTGGTTGTGCGCTCAACTTTTGAATGCCCTGGGCATCCCAACTGCAAAATCGGAAGTCCTCGACTTTGGCGATTGGTCTTGCTTGGCAGTCGAACGCTTTGATCGAAAGTTAGCGCCGAATGGAGAATGGTGGATGCGTCTTCCACAGGAAGATTTTTGCCAAGCGATGGCTGTACCACCGCGGCAAAAATATGAGAGCGACGGCGGACCGGGAATTACATCCTGCGTTCAATTGCTTCGCGCCGGGTCCAGCCAACCGCAAGACGCTTGGACCTTTTTCCGTACTCAAGTTCTACTCTGGGTGCTCCAAGCCCCAGATGGCCACGGCAAAAATTTCAGCATTCAGCACCTCGCCGGCGGCGACTTTCGCCTGACGCCTTTATACGACGTGCATTCGGCTTACCCAATCTCCGGACATGGACGAAACAAACTCCCGGTTCGCCAACTAAAAATGGCGATGGCTGTATCGAGCAAAAACCGACACTACCGATGGCAGGAAGTCGGTGCGAGACATTGGCTTGCTCATGCCAGTGCTGTGGGTTTAGGTCAACAAATGGAAGCTCAACTTGCCTCCATTTCAAAAGAGGTTGAAGGCGCTGTCTCTAAAACCGGACAGAAACTTCCAAAAGGATTTCCTGGCAAGTTATTTGATTCCATTTGCAATGGCGCAATGGATGCCGCAAATAACCTTTGCTCCTAGTGGATCCGGCCAGGCTTGAAACGTAAACTGTCACATCGAATTACTGAACCAGGTCGTCATTTGCAGTGACACGCGGAAATAAAGTTGCAATGGAGTTAGTCCTCTTTAAGCAGTTTCGATTTATCGAGGGGCTCCATCGACCGCCCATAATTTTTAAGAATTAATCTTTCCAGATCTCCGACGTCTTCAATTTTCAAATATCCATATTGCACTGCAGTAATCCAGGGGATTTTGTTAAGGATGCGATTTGTAAACTCGAAAAATCCGTCTTGGGTAAACGGTAAAATATTGACGGAACTAATATCCTCCGCAGGTATAGAGAACTCAGCTATGAGATATTTTCGCAACCAACCCGGAGAGTTTTTCTCGATTTCAATTGCCACCTCCGCCCAATTCGCCAATTCTCTTTCCAATTCTCTACTTGATTGAACAGTGGATCCGGGTGGCTTTGGTTGTAAGCCCGGGGTTTGAACGGGCGAGTTCTCTATTGGGGCAGTCAATTCCTTGTCCTTGCCCCGCTTACAACCAGAATAATAAACTACAAATGTCGCCAGTAGAAGCAAGGAGATGAAGAGCCGTTTCATTCTGTTTTCCCAAAACGTCAGCCTAATCGTTAATGAAGGAATCAGCGACAGATTTGAGTTAACCGCCGTCAGTCATCCCTGCACCTATTCTAACAAGACTTACGATCTACAAGGAATTACCGATTAAGCTGCCCGCGATTGAGGCCAATATGATCTGCCCCCCTTTGCCGGGCCAAGCCGAATTGCGCATCTCTAGTCTATCGATTGGGTGGAATTGCTCGACTGGTCTTTTCCATGGGCGATCACAAATTCAACTAAGGCTTGACTGTTAAACCAGCCAGACCACATGTTGTGCCCTTGCTCATTGACGATTTCGAGTTCCATCTCGCCGCCGAGACGATCATATCTTTCTTTAACCACCGCTGAGTTCTTATCCAGTGGAACGACACTGTCACTATCGCCGTGAATATGAAAGATGGGCACCCTTGCTTTTGCAAGCGGCGCAAGGCGATCAATAGGATTGTGTTCGACCAATTTCGCAGCAAGCTGATCTTCTGACATTCCATATGCGTCGCAGGCGCGGGCCAAGCCCGGATAACTGCGTAGATTGCAAACGGGATAGATCCCGGCAATGCATGCCACATACTCCGGATTTTCGGCAGCCCAGTTGTACAACATAAGCCCGCCTCGGCTGCGCGCCAGCAAGCACGCTTTTGGTGCCAGCCCACGTCTCTCGGTAAGCACCCTGTGCAGTTCGGAATATACGCTTCTTCCCTTTGGACTGCCGTTTGATTCACCAACATCCACGCCTGCTATGGCGATGCCATTGGATAGAAACTGTTCGAACATCCACTTCTCCTCCACACCCGGAAGACCTGGGAGCGTAGGCGCGTACCAAACCCATGGAATGAGGTCGTCAGAATTGCTTTTCTCCGGAAGGATCAAGAAAGCTGTTCGATCTCCTATCCTGAATACCTCGCCTCCATCAATGGGCAGGTCCTGCTCAACGGGCTGTGCGCAAGCTGGCAGAAAACCGGACAGGACGATGATTGCGAAGGACTTCAATAGTGAATTTCGATTGGGTTCAAATCCTGTGCTGGCATGGTGGAGGGCGCCTTTAGTCATCGTTTCTCCTTTATACCGTCCGTCCGATGGGAGTGCTGCTCAACTACACGACGTAGCCGATAGCTTCTGCAACGGTGGATTAGCCATCATGCCATAGGCCTGCATGTTCCCCAAGCGATATGTACGTAGTCATCCACATCGATGGTGTGTTTGATCGGACGCATTCCCTGCTCAACAAGAAGGATCGAAACAGAAACACCATCGAGATCCCCGATATTGCACCCTTCCCATCGAGACCGAATCAGGAAAGCATCAATTACTGCTCCTCGGTATTGATAGGGCTCGCCAATCTTAAACTGGTAATCGAATGGAACATCTAACGCGAGCAATACCCAAGGGCCAACTCCCTTGGAACTCCAGTGCATGCTGGCAACGGTACCGTTTCGAGGCAAAAAAGCCGCGAAGCTTTCATTTTGGTCTGCATACTCAATTTGATATCGGACCGCTGGCTCGTACATGATTTCCTCTGGATGGCTAACGGAGGGGGTTCATCCACAATCGGCTGTCACGCATGGTTAGGCTGGTTCCTCATTTTTATCAAAATGGGAGAGGATTTTCAGAAGAATAAAGATGAGCTGCTCCGTGATGATGTAGAAGTCAAGCAAATCCTGAGGGTGGTAGAGCTCCTCGCCCTTTGCGAATTTGAATTGGTAAATTTTTCCAGTCCGGATATCAGGGTATTGGAAATCAATTGCTTTAGTCGCGGTGAAATTCATATGCATACTGTTTCGGATGTCCCAGGCAAAGGACCAAATGTCTCGGTCCGTTTTGTCAATTACCCCTGCACCGGAAAGGGATTGCCTAATAAAAGCCATTTCGCGCACTTTGCTCTTATACATTCCGACAATAGCTTTCTTTTGCTTTTTATCGTTCCCTGTGCAGTCGCTCGCCCAGCACCGCTCAATGACTTCCACTTTTCTATCAATCCTCCTTTCGATGAGGGTTCTTATTCTGCTATTTTGAACAATGAACTTATTGAGAATTTGCTCAAATACATTGATCACCTCTAGCAAGTGCTGGATCGCAAGTTTGCCAACATAAAAGGAAAACTGCTCAATTGGGAGTCCGCTATATTTATCAATTGAATCCAAGAATGACTTCAGAAGAAAGGCCGAGTAGTTGCAAGCATTATCAACACAGGTCATCCACTCCTTTTCAATTGCAGGCCTCTCAGACTCAGCGACAAACTTACGAGCAAAGAGAACTTCATTATGAAGGTGCGAGCCAAGGCTTTCGATTGCCTCAACCCTTATGGCAATTTCAGATTTGCTTGCCATTTAGGTGAGGAGGAATTGAGGTTGAGAATGAATCAAGGTGTGAAATTCTCTGCCTAACGACCAAGCTCACCGGCGGCAATGGAGCGCAGCGGAATTGGCGTCCGGTGCAGCGCCTTGTTATCTGTATTCACTACAACGCCCCACCGGATA
>JACNIZ010000134.1 GCA_014382805.1 Planctomycetota bacterium | reverse complement strand
GCATTGGCAGCCCCCAGGATCTCCGGCGTGCTGCGATAATTGGTTTCTAGCCGCACCACTTTCGCACCAGGGAAATCATCCTCAAAGCCGAGGATTTTGCGCACGTCAGCGCCGCGCCATCCATAAATGGATTGGTCATCGTCGCCAACCACGCAGATGTTGCGCGATTCACCAACGAGGGCTCGCAACAACGCATATTGCGGACCGTTGGTGTCCTGGTATTCGTCGACCATCAAATATTGAAAGCGCTGCTGCATCTGAAGGCGGACGTCGTCATGCTCCCGAAGTAGCTTCAGCGCGAACAGCAGCAGGTCGTCAAAATCCAATACTCGCGAGCGGCGCAGGGCAGCCTCATAGCGTTTGTAGGTGCCCGCTAACAGCTGCTCCATATCGTCTTCACCGGCCTGGGCGATGGCCTCGTCGACCGAAATCAGCTGGTTTTTCCACAGTGAAATTTGCGACTGCGCCAGTGCCGGCTTCACCGTCGCGTCGGCCACTCGCATCTCGCGTAGGGCGTTGCGAACGGTGACGATTTGATCTCTGGAATCACAAATGGTGAAACTCTCGGACTGCCCGACCCTGCTGGCATGGCGTCGCAACAGCCGCACACAAAAAGAGTGAAAGGTGCATACCGTCAGCGCCGACGCCGCCAGGTCGCCGACCATTTTGGCGACCCGCTGCTGCATCTCGCGCGCAGCCTTGTTGGTAAAGGTCACCGCCAAAATATTTTCCGGGGCGATGCCGTGCGATAACAAATGGGCGATGCGCGTGGTAATGACGCGCGTTTTTCCGGTGCCAGCCCCGGCGAGAACCAAAACTGGTCCTTCGGTAGCTTCTACAGCTTCGCGCTGCTCCGGGTTCAGGCTGGTTAGGAATCGACTCATGGAGACGGCGGCGCGACATTGTGGCTGTTGCGCCGCCCGATTCCAAGGCCAGTCATCGCTACCTATCGGGTTTGGTTGTCACAACAGCCTTGACACCCAGCAAATCAGCAATTTTGTCATCGATTTTGCCAATCCGCAGCACGTGTTCGATGATCACCGGATGGCGTTCATGGGGCGTAGTAAGGATGATTCGGCCCGAGCCTGCGAGGATGCGTTCCAGCACATCCGGCACTTCTTTATCCCAGCGCAAATCTTCGGTGGAGTAGCGCTTCATCTTCGGAAACAAGCCACTGCGGTGCACCACCTCGTTGGGGCGGAAGGTCCAATAATCCAAGCGACTGCGCAACCATACGATGATGAAGAAAATCGTAAAGCCTGCAGCTATAATGGAATAGAACGAATGGTTCATGCTGGGGTTAAGCCCAGCCAGCCACGATCCAACGTTTCCAAGTACGCCGAAATACAGCAACCCAAGCACCGTCGCTAAGCCTCCTAAGCCTAAAATTAGGGTGCGATCCTCGTTAAAGTCGGCCGCAACCACCAGCAGATTGAAGAAAAATACGCACAGCCAGATCTGGCCACTGAGCACTTCCGGCTCCGGAACTAGTGCAAAAATGATCGAGGCAATCCAAGTCGGATAGAAAAAAATTACTTTTGGCAGCGGATGGACAATTACCTCCAATTTGTCCCGCGAAACCACGTCAGACGCTGGCTGGGCCTCCGCTGCCGGGGGGGCGACCACGGCTGGGATTGGCATGGGCGCGCCGGCCGAATCGGACGGGTCGGCAGAGAGATCGACGGAAGGGTCAGAAATTGGGTCGGAAGGCATCGGCTTAGGGGTTGGTAAGAAAACAGTAGTTGATTATTGGAATTCTATGCAACAGCTTTTCAAGTGGCCGCCGATACCGCTGCGGCTTGCTGCGCCGCAAGCACGGATTTTGCCTGGATCAGGCCTACCAAATCAACGATCCAATGCACGTCGCTGGCGTCACCGATCAGCTCGAGGAAGGCTGTATTGCAAGCCAGCGAAAAATGTTCATTGGCGCCAATGCGGGGTTTCATTGCTTTGATCTTTTCCCGATGCTTGAGCACGGTTTCGACGATTTGTGGCGTATTCTGTGACAAGTATGTCAAACATGCGATTTCGTCGTAGTCGCTTTCGCACATCCATAATTTCCTTTCCTTAAAGGCTTGGTACAAGTTTTGGAACCTGCGCAGCACCTCGTGGTCGGGCGACGGATGCAAGTAAAGCATGTGGCTGACCGTTTGCAGGGCGTTGCCCTTGCTGAATCGATACTGGCGCAATCCCTGGTACAAGGCCTCAACTCGCGACGAAATTTGCTTCGGCGAATCCTTGCCGCCAGCCAGGAGCGCAGCACAGAGATAGTCGTCGGGGGAGGTGAGCCATGGGTGGTCAGCCTTCATTTGCTTGAATACGCCATGCAGGCGTCGAACTTGCTCGCGACGCACTTGGCTGTAATCGGCGGCAAGCGCTTGCTGCTGTAGGACGATGGTGGCCAGCATTTCGTGAGCGCGGCCACGCGGCAACTTGGATTCACGGAAGAATGCCACCACGCGCTCCACCTCATTAAAAAATCGATCGGGGCTGCGGCTATGGCGCATTAAAGATGCGGCTACCAAAAATCGGATCGAGCTTTGCAGAGGGCTAGCCCAACCGCCACCGCGCCGCAGTTTTTCCGAGGTGCTCCAAAGTTGACGCGCCAAGTTGGCGGGGTTGCCTTCCATCGTGGTCAACGACAATGCGGCGTAGCGCAAGCAGGTGAAGCTTGACCACCAGCGCGCATCTATGCGGATGGCTTGGAAAACTTCCTGGAATCGGGCCAGGGGGTTAGTCGGCAAGTGGATCGCGGGAGAGGTCATGTTGATTGATGGGCAAACTGCGGATGCGTTTTCCGGTGGCGTCGAAAATGGCATTGAGCAATGCTGGGGCTAGTGGAGGAACGCCAACCTCTCCTACGCCCGTAGGCGGCTCTGTGGAGGGAATAATGTCGACGTCGATTTGCTGCGGCGCATCGATGCTTCGAGCTACCGGGAAATCGTGGAAGTTGCTTTGCTCGACACGTCCGTTTTTGGCGGTGATGCGGCCAAATTTTGCCAAGCTAATCCCAAAAACCGCCGCCCCTTCCATCTGCGCAACCACCCGATCGGGGTGCACAGCCAAGCCACAATCCACAGCAATGTGCACGCGTGGAATTTGCAGTTGACCAGTGTCGGTTACGGCCACTTCAACCACATTTGCGACGTAGCCCAAAAAACTACGGTGTACGGCAATTCCGACGCCTCGGCGTAGCTCCTTAGTGGATGGTGGACCTTGCCTTAAGCCTGCATTATCGGCGGCTCGCATTAACACGGCTCGCAAACGGCCCGTGTCAATCGGATGTTCGACGATGGAGCCACCATAATTGCTGTATTGCACACCCATGGCATCCAAATCCACATGGCGAGGTTCACCGATTAGTGCCAGCAAATAATCTAAAGGATCTTGGCCGGCAGCGTGCGCCAATTCGTCGGCGAAGCAGCTGACGCCAAAGGCATGGAAAATATTGCAAACCGAGCGCAGCCAGCCGATGCGTAAATGCGGATCGGCCGGGCCGTTTTCTACCCGCAGATTGGGAATATCGAAGGGAATATCAGAAAAACCTTGACCCATTTCGCCGCCGCTACCGGTTTTTGATTTTGGGTTGAAGGTGTAGCCGATCGGAGTGAAGGCGCTGCGTTGTAACCATGCACTGGGCATGCCGTCGTCGTTCAAAGTAGCTTCGAAATGCAGCGCCGAATCGGCATGGAAGTAGTCGTGTTGAATGTCGTCAGCGCGAGTCCACATGACCTGGACAGGGGCGCCGACTTCGCGGGCCAACAATGCGGCTTCGACACCATAATCGGGTTTTGATTTACGCCCAAATCCTCCGCCTAGAAGAGTGACGTGCACGGTGACATTTTCGGGACGCAAGCGCAATGCCATCGCAATCGAACGTTGCGCGGATTGCGGCGTTTGGGTCGGCATCCAAACTTCTGCGCTATCGGCAGTCACTCGCGCGGTGGCACATGGCGTCTCCATCGGCACGTGCGCAAGGTGCGGTAAGTCGTAGGTCGCCGAAATTCGTTTGCCGCCTTTGGCGAACTCAGTGTCGACGTCGCCGTTTTCCCGCACAACCGTGCCTTTGTGCTGTGCGGATTGGATTAAGTCGGCGCGTTGAATTTCACTATCAAAGTTGCGGTGTTTGCCGGGATCCCATTCCACCTCTAACGCTTTGCGGCCTTGCAACGCGGACCAAGTGTCGCGAGCGATAATTGCGATGCCGCCTAAAGCCTGGAAGGAGTAAGGCTCCTTGGCTGCAGGTAGGTGGACCAACTTTTCGACTCCCACCACGGCCAATACAACACTCTCGTTCCAAGACTTGGCTACACCACCGAGCACTGGGCAGCGCTCAATAACGGCGACTTTCATGCCCGGAAGTTTGATATCCAAGCCGAACTTGGCACTGCCATCAATGATGTCCTGCAAGTCATAAAGCGGCTTGCCTTTACCGACGTAGCGCCATTGCTGCGGGGTTTTAAGTTGCAACTGGTCATTGCTTGGCACCGGCATCGTTGCAGCCGACGCAGCGATCTCGCCAAAACCGATTTGGCGCTTGGATGCGTCATGAACGATGGTGTGGAATTCGGCGCGGCATTCACTTGCCGGTAGCGACCACAATTTGGCCGCAGCGGCGATCAACATGTGGCGTGCAGTTGCACCTGCATCACGCACCGCATTCAGGTGATTGCGAATGCTGCGCGAACCGTCGGTGTTTTGCGAACCGTAACGAGCATCGGCGTCGCCTTGTTGAATCACAACACGATCCCAATCAGCATCCATTTCATCCGCCACCACCATGGGTAAGGCAGTGCGAATGCCAGTGCCCATTTCCGAGCGGTGAGCGATGATGGTCAGAGTGCCATCGGCGGCTAGAGTGACGAAAACATTCGGGCTCCAGTCAGCATTGCCACCAGCTTCATCAAACAGGTGATTTGGTTGCAAAGAGCGCGCAACCAAACCCGTCTTGCTGACGGCAAAAGCTAAACTTAGGCCGCCGGCAACGGTATAGCGCAAAAAGTCGCGGCGCGTTGACGTCGGGTTGTTTGGGGTGGGATTGCTCATGAATCCAACTCCACCGCGGCGGTGGCTATTGCGTCGCGAATGCGAGTGTAGGTCCCACAGCGGCAGATGTTGCCGGCCATCGCGCTATCCATTTCTTCACTCGACAAAATCTTGTCGGAAGTGCGCAGCAAATGCTCGGCACTCATCAACTGCCCAGCCTGGCAAAAACCACATTGCGGAACTTGGAATTTATGCCACGCCTTGCGCAGGGCGTCGGCGGTTTTGCCAGACAAACCTTCAATCGTAGTGACGGATTTGCCGTCGGCGTAACTGGCGGGGGTGGTGCAAGAACGAATGAGCTGGCCGTCGACGTGAATGGTGCATGTGCCGCACAAGCCCTCGCCACAGCTGTAGCGCGTGCCGGTGAGTTCAAGATGGTCGCGCAGCAACCAGAGCAGCGGCATGGAGGGATCTAAATCGGCAAATTCTCGCAATTCACCGTTAACGCGGATTCGGAGCATGAATCCATAGTAGCGGCCTCGAATCCTCGGCGCGGGGCCTAAGCAGGCTCTGGTCGGAATTAACCAAGGTTTCTTTAACTATTTGCTGCCGGTCAACACAATCACGCCGGCCACCACCAAAACAATGCCGACGGCCTTCTGCACGGTCATCGCCTCGCCCAAAACCAACCACCCGAGCAGGACTGCCGTCGTCGGTGCGAGGGTGAAGGCGACTGGTTTGATGCGACTGATGTCGCCAGCATGCAGGGCGAGGTAAAAGAAGATCATGCCGCCAGCGCCGGCAATCAAGCCTGATCCAATCACCAATTTGGCCAAAGTTGGAGCATCCGCCGACGCCCACCCTGCTGGCTCTAAACCACGCCGCGAGACAAACCACCAGGTTAACCAAAGGACTGGCAATGCAACTGATGAACGCACCGCTAATGCCGTCACCGGGCCTATTTTTCCGGTGTGTAACACTGACTTGGTAAAGATTTCGCCTACACCCCAAAAGATGCCGGCAAGGGACGCAAGGATCATTGCTTTCATGATGTGGCAACGGCGAGTTGAATGCCGCGAACTTTATTCTTTTGCGGTAGCGACAATTATTCCGACTAGCAGTATGCCACCGCCAATCAGGGTGGTCGCAGTCAACATTTCGGATAAAAAGAGCCAAGCTAAAAACGTGCCCATTACAGGTTCACCAACCAATGCTATGGAAACAGTTGCGGCGGAAAAATGCCGCAGCGATAGGTTGTAGGCCGAATGGCCGAGCATCTGTGGAATGAGTGCCAACAGGAACAGCCAAAAATAGGTTGGCGTTGGATAGCCTGCCAATGGATAATTCAGAAGTAAGCACCCTGCAATGAGAAACAAAGCCGCGCTGCCATAGGTTGCGATCAGGTAGGACAAACCAGGAATGGCTTTTTGCAATTCACGGCCAAGGATTAAAAACATGGCTAGTGAAATTGCACCTGCCAGTGCGAGCAAATCGCCAAATAAGGCATTGCCGCTAAGAGAAAATTCTCCCCAACCTAAAATGCCGGTTCCAAACATGCAGATCAGGCTGCCTATCCATTGATTGCGCCGGGTTGCTTCTGCAATTACAAATGGAGCGATGAGTGCGGTCCAAATCGGGACAGTGTTTACCAAAAACAAACTGCTGGCGACCGAAGTGTGAGACAGCGAAAGGATCCAAGTCGCGAAATGCACGGCGAGAAAAAAACCAGCCAGGACCAAACGTCTTTGTTGCCGCCGAGGAAGTTTGAGCAACGGGCGCAGTGCCCTACGTCGACCAATCATGAGCAAGAATATGGCTGCTAATCCACAGCGCCAGGCGGCCTTCGCCATCGGCGGCGCGGGGTCGGAAAATCGAATAAACAAGGCGCCTGTGGATACCGCCATAGCGCCACACAGCAGCAGCGGCCAAGCCCATTTAGGGCGAGCCAGCTGCTGCTGTGGGGTTGGAGCTGAATTCACTCAGCCATGCTATTCAATGCCGACGATTTCCCCGGTGTCAGCCAAAACGATGTTTAACGCCAGCCGG
>JACNIZ010000096.1 GCA_014382805.1 Planctomycetota bacterium | reverse complement strand
GCCTCCACGATGGGCGGGGCACCGGAATCCGAGAACAAGTAAGGACGCGAACGGTTACGAAGGGTTTCAACGATAACCTTAGAAGCACAGGTATATCCGCCAGAAGCCCCGCCTAAGGCCTTACCCAGGGTGCTGGTAATGATGTGAACCCGCCCCATCACGTCGCAATGTTCGTGAGTGCCGCGACCATTTGCCCCCATAAAACCAGTGGAATGGCTATCGTCGACGTGTACTAGAGCGCCATATTGCTCAGCTAAATTACACACAGACTGCAAATCGGCGACGTATCCGTCCATCGAAAAGGCACCGTCAGTGGTGATCAAAATCCGGCGTGCATTCCCGGCAACGGCATCTTTCAGGCATTGCTCCAGCTCTTCCATGTTGCGATTGGAATAGCGAAAACGCTTGGCTTTGCACAAACGCACGCCATCGATAATGGAGGCGTGATTGAGAGCATCGGAGATTACCGCGTCTTCCGGGCCCAGTAGGGTTTCGAATAAACCGCCGTTGGCGTCGTAACATGAGGTGTAGAGAATGGTGTCTTCGAAGCCGAGGAAATCAGAAATCTTCGCCTCGAGTTCCTTGTGGATGTCCTGAGTGCCGCAAATAAAGCGTACCGAAGACATGCCAAAACCGCGCTCATCCAGGCATTTGTGGGCTGCATCAATCAAGGTTTGGTCATCGGACAGACCCAAATAATTGTTGGCGCAAAAATTGATTACTTCTTCGCCAGTAGAAACGCGGATTGCCGCGTCCTGGGGAGTCACGATAATGCGCTCTTCTTTGTAAAGACCAGCCGCGCGAATTTCGGCTAATTCTTGTTCGAGTTGCGCTTCAAATGGAGTTTGGGTCGCTTCGGCCATGGGCATGGATTCTACCATTGCGGCGAATGGAATTGCCGATCCAAGCGACGGCTGGACGTCGGCTTGGGCGTTACCAGGACGCCACGACGTCGTGAGCCCTGGCGACAGCCGCCGGAACACCCACTCCGTGGTAAGAATCGCCCAAAAAGTGCAGCCCTGGGAATTGCTTTTCAGCCGTATTGAAATGCGCAATCCGATCCAAATGGCCCAGCGTGTATTGCGGAACCACATCTTGCCAGCGTGCGATCCAGCTGTGCTCAGGCTCACCTTTCAAGCCCAAAAGCGAGCGCAGAGGCTGCACAGCTTCATGCAGCAGATGCTCGTCGTCAAGATGAATGGCCTCAGGGTCCAAAGTGCCGCCCAACATCACTCGTAACTGCACAAAGCCGGCGGGTGTTTGACTGGGAAATATGGAGTGCGCGAATTGAACGCCCAGAGGCCGGAAACCCTCTTTGCGGGCCGCTAAAAAGCCAAAGCCATCAACATTGCCGACGGCATTTTCACGCTTAAATGCCACCGTTACCACGGCCAGCGATGCGCCAGGAATGGCGGCAGCTGCGGCGGCTAGTTCGGGGCAGGTGTTTGTTAGTAGTTGCGCGGCCGGAACCGCTGGGCAGGCCATCAACAAGCGCTTGGCGCGTGCCAGCTCGGTTCCACCAGATTTCAGCAGCCAGGTTTTTTCCTGTTCTTGGTATTCGATAGCGTCCGGGAATTCAGCCAACCGCAGTTGTTGCTGCAAAGGAGCGGCGAGCACTTGCGCCAAACCACCGATGCCATCAGGCATAGTCAGCAGGTTTCCACGCTTGTATCGCGCTTCCAAGGAGCCAGGTTGAATTTGCTTTTTGGCCGCGCGTAGTTTGCGCATATGGGCAAAACCACCGGCCATGATGCTGCCATGATCGCGCTCAAATTTAGTGAATAGCGGGAAAGCTGCCTGCACCGACAACTGCCGCGGATCGCCCGCAAACACACCGCTCACAAAGGCTTCAAATAAGGTTTCCGCTGCCTGACGTCCAAAGCGCCGAGTAGCAAAATCGTGCACGCTTTCATCGCCGCCATCTTTGCGCGTGCGCCGTGCCCATTCGGTCACGAAACGTATGCGCCCGCCCATGCTCATCAGCGGAGTAAGCATGAAGGCGACAGGGCCGGTGGGCAAAGGCGCCAATTTATTTTGGTGCAATAAATAGCGATTCGCTTGGGCGTCGGCCGCGGAGACCGGATCCACACCCAAATTCTGCAGTAATTGCAAGAGTCTTGGTTCACGATTGAGCCACCCTAAAGGTCCTAATTCGACTACAAAGCCGTGCTCCAACTTGGTCAGAGCTTTACCACCGATTCGATCGGATTTTTCGAAAACAATCGTCGACAGAGATTGCTGTTGCGCCAAATTGGCTGCGGTTAAACCGGCTAGGCCAGCGCCGACTACTGCGACGTCGTGAATTTTGCTCATGGGGTGGAGGGATCCGGAATTTGCAACTTCGCGCGCACCAATCCCGCCAACGCCTGGATCAAATCGGCGTCAGCGTTGAATGCGGGCACGCGGCTGACGTGTTGGGCGCCAGCATTGCGGGCGATGTCAGCGAGCTCAAGATCAATTTCGTACAGAGTTTCGATATGGTCATTCACAAATGAAATAGGCAGTACAACCATGTTGTGCACGCCTGATTTGGCTAACGATTCCATAGTTTGATCGGTGGCCGGG
Organism: Planctomycetota bacterium; assembly: GCA_014382805.1. GTDB lineage: Bacteria > Planctomycetota > UBA1135 > UBA1135 > UBA1135 > JACNIZ01. Next base: position 4,474 of record JACNIZ010000096.1, on the reverse strand, counting down.
CCGACCCATTTGAATGGCGTAGCTCGACTTTGGAAACAAAGGGTGAACGCCTGATTTGCCGGCAAGCGTTTCTTCAACGCGTCAACGCAATCGCGAATTTGATCGACGTAGGGATCGCCGCGGCGCACATAGCTTTCGGGCACTCCATGCGCACTAATAATTAAATGCGGAGGTTGTTCATGCACGCTAGCGGCAAGTAACTGCATTTGAACGCGCTCAGCCAGGGCAGTCAAATACCTTTCATCATTTGCCCAAGTTTCGATGGTGTTCACCCTGCCTCGCTCAACGCCGACGGCAGCGCAGGCGCGTTTTAAATCACTAAGCGAGGCGCCGGTGCTAGCGCTGGAATAGTGCGGAAACAACGACAGCGCCAAAAATTCAGTGCAGCCATCTGCAACCGCCTGACGCATAGCATCAGTCGTTGTAGGCGGCGTGTAAGTCATCGCCGCGTAACAACGAAATCGATCGGCGTCCCCACCTTCGGAGTCATTCAACAGCTGCTGGAGGTTATTTGCCTGCAGTTCGGTAATACGATTGTTGGGCGAACCACCGCCAATTTGTTTGTATTGGCCGATCACCATCGGCGAACGGCGCTTGGCAACAAATTTTGCTAACGGTGCACGAAACCACGAAATTGGCGCTGGCAAACGCACCAGGTCGGCGTCGGAAAAGAGTACGCGGATGTATTCCTCGACCTCGTTCAAGGTACGCGGGCCGCCCATTTGCATGAGCAGCACCGCAGTGCGGCCGGGTGGAGTGGTCATCAAACTGTGCGCGAAAAACGCTGTCCTTCCTGTTCCGGAAGATAGGCGTCAAATAGCATGCAAACGTTGCGCAAGAAGGTGCGCCCGAGCGGAGTAATTTGCAACCAAGTTTCGCCGCGAACCACCAAACCGTCAGCTTCCATTTCAGCCAGCGCCTGCCAAGCGTCGGCGAAGCATTGTTTGAAGGGTAGCTCCAAATAGGTTTCAACCTCAGTCAGGTCCAACCACAGATTGCACATTAGGCGTTCAATGATCAACTTGCGAACCCGGTCGTCGGTGCTGAGTTGCAAGCCGCGATGGACCGTGCATTCGCTTTTGTCGATGGCCTGATTCCAGCGATTCAATTTGCTGTGATTCTGCAAGAAGCTGCCGCCTACTTCGGAAATGGCCGACACCCCAAAGCCGATGTAATCCTCGCCCGGCTTCACCGTGTAGCCCATGAAGTTGCGGTACAAACGATGCTTATTCACCGCCTTCGCCATTGAATCTTCCGGCGTTGCAAAATGGTCAAAACCGATTTCGATGTAGCCGCCATCCCCCGCCAAGCGTTGCTTGCAACGGCGAATCATATGCAGCTTTAATTCCGGCCCCGGCATTTGATCCGCCGGCATGCGTTCCTGATGCGGGTGCAACCACGGTACGTGCGCGTAGCTGTAAATCGCCAATCGATCCGGTCGCATACGCAACACTTGGTCCAAAGTGAAATCCCAGGTGGCGGCGGTCTGCCCAGGTAAACCATAAATCAAATCGAAGTTGACACTTTCAAATCCCAGCTCACGAGCGATGTCCAAGACGTCCTCGGTTTGCTGCAAAGTTTGATTGCGACCGATCAATTGCTGCACTTCCCAATCTAAGTCCTGCACCCCCAAGGAAAGGCGGCGGAAACCCAAATCGTAAAGCGCTTGCAATTGCTCACGGGTGGTCACCGGCGGATGCACTTCGATAGAAACTTCAGCATCGGGCAAAAGCTGGAAATGCTTCTCAATCATGCCCATCACGCGCTGGATCTGCTCCACCGACAAGTGAGTCGGGGTGCCCCCACCCCAATGCAGACCAGAAATCTGGCGACGCTTTGGCAGCAGCTCAGCAGCACGCTGAATTTCCAATTCCAAGCGATCCAAGTACTGTTCAACGATGTCCTGGCGTTTACTAATGATCACGTTGCAAGCGCAGAACAAGCAGCGATGAACGCAGAAAGGAATGTGGACGTACATTCCCATTGGAGCATCTACCTTTGCGTCGGCGTGGCTTAATGCGATGCGCCAAGCATCGCCGTCGAAGTCTTCTTTCCAGGCCGGAGCCGTTGGGTAGGAGGTGTAACGCGGGCCGACTCGGTCGTACTTGGCAAGCAAATCTTGCGGTACATCCAAAATCGGTCCGGCATTGCCGGCGGCGGGATCAGGCGTTGACGGTTGCATGTTGATCCACCGTTTCCTTAAGGACTTCTAGGTTTTCAATTGGCGTTTGCGGCAGCAAGCCGTGTCCCAAATTGAAGATGTGGCCTGGCCGGCCAGCGTTGCGGTCAAGAATGTCTTGCACGTTGGCACGCACCGAATCGGCGGTCCCTAACAGCGCACCTGGATCCATGTTGCCTTGCACTGGCACCTGATCCCCCAAGAATGCGCGACCTTGATCCAACGGCGTGCGCCAGTCCAAGCTCAACGCGTCGGCACCGGCTTCAGACATGGCGCTCATCAAATGAGAACCATCTTTGATCAAGTACATGCGCGGTACTGTGTCGGCCAAGGCTGCGAAAATTTTCTGCGCAGCGGGTAGTGCAGCCCGCCGGTAAGTCGTTTCATCGAGGATTCCTGCCCAGGTATCAAACAGTTGGAAGGCTTCAATCCCGGCATCGATTTGGAGGCGCAAATATTCGATGGTAAGGTCAGCCAACTTATCCATCAACGCTGCAAAAAATTTCGGATCGCCATGAATCGCTGCACGCAACTTGGCGTGTTCGCGCGAGCCACCACCGTCGAGCAGGTATGCCGCCATGGTCATCGGCGCACCAGCAAAACCTAACATGGTGACGTGATCCGGCAGCTTCGCTTTTACCAAACGAATCGCTTCCGCAACATGGTCCAAACTGCCCGCTGTGGGCAAACAAACCCGATCCAAATCTTCACGCCCTTGTAGAGGTCGTTCGAATACTGGTCCAGGCTTAAAATCAATGCCAAAGTCCAACGGCATCAACGGTGTCAAGATGTCGGCGAACAAAATTGCGCCATCCCAACCAAAGCGGCGAATGGGTTGCAAAGTAACCTCCGCAGCCAAGTCAGGCGTCGACGCCATTTTTACGAATCCATGCTCTTCCTTAAGAGCACGATATTCCGGCAATACTCGACCAGCTTGGCGCATCAACCAAACTGGAGTGCGCTCAACAGCTTCACCGCGCAAAGCCTTCAAAATCAACTTGTCACTTTTGCTCATCGGCTTACCTCCAAGGCTTCATCCCACGCTTCCGCAGCATACTCCAAATCACTTTCTTTCATTGCCGTGTTTAAAAATCCGACTTCGTAAGCCGACGGTGCGATCAAAATGTTGCGTTCCATCAAGGCATGGAAAAACCGCTGATAACGATCCGCCGACATCGCCGGAATTTGATCAAATCGACGTGGTGGAGTATCGCTGCCGAAGCACAGCCAGAAAATGGATCCCTGTTGTGCCATGCTGATCTTTTGGCCTGATTGGCGTTCCCGTTGCAGCAGTGGGTGAATAAGCTGGTGCCAATAAGCGGCCAATTCCTCCAAGCGTTGCCAGCCATCATTTTCCTCAAGGGTGCGAATCGCAGCCAAGCCGGCAGCCATGCCTAGTGGGTTTCCACTTAAAGTTCCAGCTTGGTAAACGGCGCCTTGCGGGCTGACCAAATCCATCCATTTCGATGGTCCGGCGTATGCCCCTACCGGCAGTCCACCACCAATGACCTTGCCGTAAGTCACCAGGTCGGCCTGGTAATTTTCGCGACCGCAGAAGCCGCCAGACGCTAAACGGAAACCTGTAATCACTTCGTCCACAACTAACAATGTGCCGTGAGCACGCGTCAAATCGCGCAGCTTGGCCAACCATTCCGGACGTTGCACCAGCAGGCCGCAATTTGCCGGAATGCCTTCTAAAAAGACAGCCGCAGTTTTTTCGCCATGGGCAGCAAACCACTGCTCCAACGCGGCCTCATCATCTAACGGCAAAATGCCGGTCAAATCACTGGTCGCCTGAGGCACCCCAGCCGAGGAGGATTCGCCAGTAGTCGCCAACCCTGAACCTGCGCGCACCAAAAAGGCGTCGGCGTGGCCGTGGTAGCAACCATCAAACTTCACCACCCAATCGCGGCCGGTGGCAGCCCGCGCCAAGCGCAAGGCCGACATCGTCGCCTCAGAGCCAGAGTTCACAAAGCGAACTTTTTCAGCCACCGGCGACAGCTCTACGATTTTTTCGGCCAGCAAAATTTCATCGCGGCACGGCGCGCCGAAACTGGTTCCACGGGCGGCGGCGGATTGCACCGCTTCAACTACCGCAGGGTGAGCATGACCCAAAATCAACGGCCCCCAAGAACCGATGAAATCCATGTATTTTCGATCATCTTCGGTGGTGACGTAACAGCCTTTAGCGCTCTTAAAGCACAGAGGAGTTCCGCCAACCGAACCGAAAGCCCGCACTGGCGAAGAAACTCCGCCCGGCATGACCTCGCATGCGCGGGCGTAAAGCTCGGCGCT
>JACNIZ010000136.1 GCA_014382805.1 Planctomycetota bacterium | reverse complement strand
GTAAGGATTCCACCGCCAAAGCAGCCTTCTATTTAGGTCGTTCCTACCGAATTTTAGCTGCAGCAGCAGACCTCACGGCCTGGGAAAAAATGCTACAGAATTTGGACGGCTTTGAAGATCGTCATCCGGATCAAGACGACCAAATTGGTGCCGTCAAGACTTACCGCACCGAGGCATATTTGGCGACTTCACGTGAAAACGAGGCAGTTGCTGAATATGAAGCCTTGGTCGCAAGTGGTGCCCGATCCACATGGTTGAATTCTTGCTCCTTTAAGCTCTACATCTACTTTATAGCGCAGGCCGATGCTATTACGGATGTGGAAGCCAAGGTGCCCTCACAGCGCAAAGCGGTGAAGTACTTGCAAGTAGCAAACTCGCAGGACCCGCGCCCGAAGTGGCAAAATTTGCTTACTGAGGCACGCCTGCACTTGGACGTGGGCGACATCGCCACGGGAACCAAGGTGCTCGAAAACACCTTGCAGCGCTTCGGACCTAAAGAGGGCTTGGACGGCACTTCGCGCTTTTACGCCGAGACCGATTTGATTCAGGCCTACTTAGAGCAAGGCAATACCGGAACGGCTATTCCGTTGATGAATAAGCTGTTGGAAGAAAGGCCGAAGAACTTGCGCGTCATGTCCATGGCGATCAAAATTAAGACTGGCTTCCCGGTAGTGCGTGAAGGTCGCGTTGTTCAGGTGCCTGGTGAAGATACCGAGGAAGCCTACGAAACCGCGATGAAGCTGATCACTGATTTGTTGGCATTGGCCAAGCAAACAGCGACTAAGGAGGACAAAAGTCCTTACGAAAGCGTTGAGTGGTGGGACGCCAAACTTCAACACTGCTACTTGATCTACAAGTGGCACCAGATTGATTCCACCAAGGATCACATCAAATTGATCAAATCGTTGGAGCAGCTGGCCCCTGATTTTGGTGAACAATACACCGGCCCTGAACTCAGGCGCATCTTCATGTGGCTGCAAACCCAAAGTTAATCACAATGATCCCCCTCCTCAGCCTAATACTCGTGCTGCCCATAGCAGCTCAAGGACGCGTGGTCAAACTGGATGGTAGCAGTGTGACCGGCAACATCACGGCCGCAACCATCGAGAAGATCGAAGTCCAATCTGGTTCCGACGCCGTTGCCGTTGCCCCGGGCGACGTCTTGCGCCTTTCCTTTGGAGCCGATTCAACCCTGATCCGGCAAGCAAGCGGATATCTGAAAAAGCTCGAGTTCCAAAACGCAATTAACTTGCTGACCGAAGCCGAGGGACAAGCCGATCCAGCTTGGATGCCGCCCTACGCCAAGTTGTTGAAAGCGGAAGCTCTGCTTTCCTGGTCCGGCTTCGATAAAAACCGCGCTGGCGAAGCTTCGGCTGCTTTCACTGAGTGGATTGCCACCTATCCTGACCATTATTGGCAGACTCGTGCACGGTTAGGCCAAGCCACCGCCATGGGGCGGGCCGGCAAGGTCCAGGACGCTGGCAAAGCACTGCAAGATTTGGCTGGTTTTGCATTCGACAAAAACCTAGGCAAACACGTCGAATTTTTGGCCCGCCTGACTCGTTGCGAGGTCTTCCTGGAAGGCAACGAGGCCGCTTTGGCCAAGCAACGCTTAGAAGGAAGCAACGGCTTGGTTGCCACGCTTAAAACTGCGGCGAACTCACCAGAATCGCCGACAGCGCTACGTACTGTGCTACACGGCTATTGGGTACGTGCACAAATCCTGCTCGGCGATTCGCTAGAGCAAGCAAGCGGTCTAGACGACGCCAAGCGCTATTGGGAAAACGTACTCCGTAGCGAGAAGAAACTGTCAGACGACGCCCGCGCAAACGGCAAAATCGTCATTGCTCGAGCCTCCCGCGAGGCTGGAAAGTTACGTGAAGCCCAATTTGCACTGGCAGAAATTGCCGCAACCCTCAACTGCGGGCCGGATACTATGGCTCGAGCACTGTTTACGCTTGGCGAAGTTTGCCAGGAATTGGGTGACAAGCCCACTCCAGGAACGACCTACTTCCGCCGCGTTGTTGAGCGTTACCCTGCTTCACCCTGGGCGGCCAAAGCCCGTAAAAAACTAGGCAACTAGGACTTGCCCCGGCAGGTTCCCTAAAAACCCCCTTCCACGTCCACACAGGATCGCGCTAGACTCCGTCTCCCAGCGAATCCGGGCCGGCCCCCGTCGTCCCTTCCTGTACCTTCCCCCCCCACGAACAAGTAACCCTCGATGTCTCGTCTTCGACTCATCTTCTTTGCCTCAGCTGGCTTCCTGCTGACTTCTTCCTTCGCCGCTGCCCTCCAAGAGGGCGCCGCTGCCCCTGCCGCTGACGACGGCGGCGGTGGTACAGACATCATGGCGGCAATTCAATCAGCCGGCATAATCGGTTACTTGATTATTGCTATGTCCATGGTCGCTGGCGCTCTGATCATTGAGCACTTCACCAGCATCAAGCGCGACAAGCTGGCTCCGCCGGAGACCGTCGACGAGATCGAGGAGTTGCTGGCCGAAGGTAACTACCAAGAGGCGTTGGATCTGTGCGAAGCAGAACCTTGCTTTTTCACCAACGTAGCAGCTTCTGGTATCCGCAAAATCGGTCACCCGTTTGAAGCCCTGGAGAAGTCCGTCGAAGAAATGGAAGACGAAGAATCGGTCAAACTTCAACAGAAGATTGGCTGGTTGTCCCTTATCGCCGGTATCGGCCCCATGATGGGTCTGTTCGGGACGGTAACTGGAATGGTGGGCGCGTTTGCGACCATCGCCGATGCAAAGGGAGGTGTGGAGCCTTCCGAATTTGCTGGTGACATCTCGATGGCGCTGATGACCACAGTTTTGGGTCTGACCGTTGCTATCCCGACCACTGGTTTTTATGCATTCTTCAAGAACAAAGTGACGATTACCTCGTTGGAAATCGGCGCCATGATTGAAGAGATGTTCGAACGTTTCCGCCCCACTGAATAATGTCAAAACGCGGCAAGCAAACATCCGAAGTCGAGGTCGACATGACCCCGATGATTGACTTGACTTTCTTGTTGATCATTTTCTTCATCATCGTAAACGACCTCACGCAGCAAGAGTTGGAAGACCTCAAACTTCCAGTTGCACAAAAGGCTGGTCACGACGATCCCCCTCCAGGCCGCCCCATCCTCAACGTGTTGGACGATGGTACGATCATCTGGAAGAAAAAGATCTTGTACGAACCGGGCATGCAACCGCAAGGGACGGATCCAATCCGTAAAGGTCGTCCTGACTATTATTGGAAGTTGGCAGAAACCATGAAGCTGGAATTCGTTCCGTGGATGGAAACGGATTACGACGCGGGGTTAAAAATGGATTTGCCAGACGATCCGATCCTGATTCGGGCTGACCGCAATACTCCGTTTAAGTTCATCCAACGCATCATGGAAGTATGCTCACGTGAAGGAATTTACATTTGGAAAGTGCAGCTTGCTGCGTCCGAACCAGAGATCGAAGGCAATTAGGAGGTCAACATGGCTGTAAAAGAAAGAGACAAGTTTGAAGAAATCAAACCGGATATGACGCCGATGATCGACGTCACCTTCCTGTTGCTAATTTTCTTCATTGTGACCTTGAAGTTCAAGACTTTGGAAGGCCGACTAGACTCGAACCTGCCTAAGGACATGGGCACGCAAACTACCGAAACTCCTCCGGTTGAGAAGGTTGATATTGTGATCCGTGTTGGCAACCCTGGTAACAAGGTTCCAGACATCAAGACTCAGACCAAATCCAAGCCTTTGGGCCGCCTAGATCACTACCGTGGGCGGATCCTGAAGGTTTCGGTGGGAACCACCGTATTCCAGGTGCGAACCGACGTAATGAACGATGATAAGTTGCTTGCCGACCTAAGCAAGCTGCGCAATGCCCTGAAGTCATTTGATAAGACCGAGACTCCAGTGACTCTAGATGCACGGGAAGGCATCATCTACGAGGACATCATTGGTTTGCTTGACGTGGTCATTGACATGAAATTCGAAAAAGTGTCCTTCTCTGGCTCCCAGGAGCAAGGCTAAATCATTTAAGCGCCTTGGCTTAACGGCCAGGGCGCTTCCCGATCCTTAACCGGTACTGGCAAGGTGGATTCGTCCTCCTTCCCTTACTGGGTCCCCCCAAAAACGCTCCGACTCCCGTGCTTTACCCCAATCAAGCATTGTTGGAAAAAAAAGAAGCCCCTTCCGTTGCGTTCAACGTGGCGAACGCGGAGTGGCGCTGCTAAATTCCTGAACCTGATTTCGGTTCCTCGAGCCGTCGGATACCCCTGCGTCCATGAACAAGCACCTGATCCCGGTTGCCAGCCTAGCCCTGCCCTTGGTCTTTTTGACCTTTGGATGTGGCTCAAGCGTCCCTCAAGAAGACCTCGACCAGAACACTGCCGCTCCGGCTGCAGTAGATGGCGGCGAAGCCTTCGATCCTAGCTCTACCGGCGCCTCCAAGGAGAACGCCCAAGATCCCTCCCAGGGTGACCTGGTTAAGGCCGCGGTTCGCGCCAAAACCTTGGAGGAGCAAAAAATTGCCCTTCTGGTTGAGGAACGCCTCTCCAACGCCCGCTCGGCCTATGCCGACGGCCGTCACGAAGATGCTGCGAACCAGTTAGAGCTGGCTTTACAATTGAGCCCTACCCATCGCGAAGTCCGTTCGTTGCTCACCGATGTGCAAATCGCCATGGGTGTTTCAACCAAGGCGGAAGCCGGCTACGAGCCGCAGGCGATGCTTAAGGCCAAATTGGCCAAGCTCAAAGCTGATGCTCAAGCTAATGCTGAAATGGGCCAGCGCCAATTGGCGGAAGGCGACTACTCCCACGCCATCGCTTCCTTGATGCTGTCAAAGGCTACCATCGAAGGAACCCCCTACAAGATTGATTGGGGCACGTTGGGCGCTGAAGTTCAGGCCAATTTAAATCAAGCCTTGGCTGATCAAGAGTTGGCAATGGCGAACCAGCTTCAGGAAGAGCGCCATGCCACCTTCCGCTCCTTACAGGAAGATGAAATCGCGCGCCAAGCTTCTCGCGAAGCCCGCCAAGACCTCATGTTGCAGGATGCGATTGAAGCCTACTCCTTAGAGGACTTCGACCGTACCATCACCTTGACGGAAGAGATTCTGCGTCTCAACCCGCTTGATGCACGAGCTTCCGAATTGCGCGACACTGCAGTCCGCACCCGCCACGAGCTTGTGTCGGAAAGTTTCGTTTCCGATCGTCAAGAGCGCTTCCGCCTGTGGTTGGAAGAAATTGAAGAAAGCCGCGTTTTGCAAAACGAACTCTATTCCGCTCCTGATCAGGAATACTGGAACGAAATTTCGAAAAGGCGCGCAGGCTATGGCAACTTTAAAGCTGGTGCCGAGCTTGAGCCTGAAAACGTTGCCATTGCGAAGGACATTGCGACAACTCGAATCCCTGAGCTACGTTTGGACGGAGTCACTGATCTGCACGAGGTCATTGATCAACTGAAAGCCCAAACCGACGTGCCATTTGTAGTGCACACCGCAGCAGCCGACGCCGTCGACAATGAAGGCATCGATTTCAACTTGGTGCTGAACTCCTCAATCACGGTGCTGAATGCGCTGGAGTTGATTACCCAGGCTGCTGGCGATGAGGTGGTTTACACCATTGACAATGGCGTGGTTCACATCACGACACGGGAAAATGCTTTCGGTCAGGTTGTGACCAAGCCACATGACATTCAGGATCTGACCATTCAGTTCACTGACTTCGCTGGCCCACGTATTGACCAGATTTGGCTGCCGGACACCGAGGCCAATGAGGAAGAAGAAGGTTCCATCTACGGTGGTCCCTTTGGAGAGCCTCGCACCTTGGTGAACCCAGACGAAATTGCTGACACCGTGATGAACACGGTTGCTCCGGGCACTTGGGACGACAACACTGCTGAGTACGCCAACGGCTACTTGATCGTCACCCACACCCCTGCCGTACAACAGCAGGTGGATGACTTCCTGCAGGACCTGCGTCGCTACAACGCGTCGATGGTTTCGATTGAAGCTCGCTTCCTGACCATTCAGAAGGACTTCATGAAAGAGATCGGTTTGGACTTCCGCGGCCTTGGTGGCTTCCCGGATGCCAACGACCTGATCGACCTAGATGACATTGTTTCCGGCGGTAGTGACAGTGCTTCCTCGGGCTTGGATAACAACGGTAACGGCCTTAGCGACACCAACCCATCCGCTGGTTTCTTCTTTGATGAAGCTGGTCGTTGGCAAACGCGCGCACGGACGGAAAACATGCTGGGCAACTACGGTACTGAGCGCATGAGCGCTGCCGGCGGCTTGACCATGCAGTTTGCCTTCTTGGATGACGCGCAAACTTCATTGATTCTGCGCGCAGTAGAGAAGAATAACCGTTCGCAAGAGTTGAACAGCTCCAACATCATGGCGCAAAATACTCAGCGCGCTTTCATGACTGTGCTGAACCAGGTCACTTACATTCAGGACATGGATGTGGAAGTTGCGCAGGCAGCTTCAGTTGCTGACCCAGTCATTGGAGTGGTATCGGATGGCATCGTCATCGACGTTCGCCCTATCATCTCCCACGACCGCAAGTACATTACTTTGGAGCTGCAACCAACGGTTGCCACTCTGTTGCGTCCGATCCCTGAATTCACCTCGTCGCTGTCTGGCTTGACCACTCCGGTTACCCTGCAGCTGCCTGAATTGTTCATTGCTAGTGCTAAGACCAACGCCATCGTTCCTGACGGCGGCACGGTGGTCATCGCTGGCTTGCGCAAGCTGCTGAACATCGAGCAACGTGCTGAAATTCCTTTCCTGGCCAAGATCCCGATCCTGTCAGTTTTGTTCAAGACTGAAGGCGAAGCCTACGAGAACGAAGACATCATCGTTTTGATTCGCGCCCAAATCTTGGATACTGGCGAACTCAAGGACGCGCTGGACGCACGTCGCAACTAAGACGCAACTTCGGCAAATGCCGAAACACTAAAGCGGCCTTCCTCTACTTGGGGAAGGCCGCTTTTACTCTTTCGGTTTTGCCCAAGGACTACAGGAGGCCGTAACTTTCGCGCAAT
>JACNIZ010000318.1 GCA_014382805.1 Planctomycetota bacterium | reverse complement strand
TGGCCTCCAGCAACTCGGGTTCGGCCAACAGCGCGGAGCCCGCTCGGTGTTGAAAGACCTTGGGGGCAGGGCAGCCGAAATTCAGGTCTACAAAACATGCCCCGGCCGCCGCCGCGCGCACCGCAGATTCGGCGATGACGTCGGGTTGGTTGCCCATCAGCTGCACGCCGACCGGAATTCCGCTTGGATGAGGCGGTCCAAGTTCGGCTTGGATGCGTTGCAACGATATCGGCGCCTGCGCAACGCGCAGGAATTGGGTGCACGCCGCGCCGATTGCGCCAGGGTTGTAATCAAGCATCAGCCGACGGAAGGAGATGTCAGTAACTCCTTCCATTGGTGCGAGATAGGTCGCCGGTGCGAAACTCAGGTTGGGCCCGAGCTCAATTCGCCGCTGCAAGGATTTCAATGTCGTAGCCGTCGGGATCGTGCACGAAGATGTACTTGGAGCGGGAGCTTGGTTTACTTTGGCGATACCACCAGCCACGCTTTTCGACTTCGGCGATGACCGGGGCCAGGTCGTTGACGTGAAAGGCGAGGTGGCCGAACTGACTGCCCAACTCGTAATCGCGGCCGTCGTGATTGTGGGTCAGTTCAATGAAATAGCTGCGCGCCGCGTCAGCCAAGAACACCAAAGTGGCTTCGTCGCCGATGTTTGAGCGCCGCACTTCCTGCAGGCCCAGGAATCCGCTGTAAAAATCCAGCGAGCGATCCAAATCGCGAACGCGGATCATGGTGTGGGCGAGTCGAGCCTGCATGCCAATATTTTATGATTTCGTAGCAGCTAGAATTTGCTTCCCTTGCCTTTCCCTGCCTTTGCGAGCAAACTCTTCCCATGATCGATCCGCATGCCGACGCCCAAATGATGGACGAACTGCTGCGCAAGGAGCGGCACCTGCGGATTTTGCACGACTTCGCGGTGTCCCTGCTAGAGGCGCGGACGGTTGAAGAGGTGCTTTGGCAGGTTTCGAGCGGCGTGATTGCTCGTTTGGGTTTTGAAGACTTCGTGATTTATTTGTTGGATGAGGAGCGTCAAATTTTGGTGCAGCGCGCGGCTCATGGTGCAAAAAACCCGCGCACCAACCTCATTTTGGAACGATTTGAATTGCCGCTTGGGGAAGGCTTGGTCGGCCATGTTGCTGAAACTGGGCGTGGATTAATTGTTCCGGACACCAGCAAGGAGCCGCTTTATCTCGTTGACGATAAACCGCGCAAGTCAGAGATCGCGTTGCCGATTATTCACGACGGTAAAGTTTTAGGGGTGATGGATTCCGAAAGCTCGGAGCTCAACTTTTTCACCCAAGACGATTTTGAACTGCTGCAAACTTTGGCTTCTATGGTCGCCGCGCGCATCGTGTTAGATCGAGTTCGAGCGGGCGGTGAATCCCGTTTGCGCAAAGCTTATTTGGCAGCAGAGGAAGCCGGTCGAGCGAAAAGCCGTTTTTTGGCGAACGTTAGTCACGAAGTGCGCACGCCGTTGGTCGCCGTTTTAGGTTTGACCGACATGGTCAAATCGCTGACCGAGAGCGGTGCACCCAAAGATGTGGTGTTGGACCACCTCGGCATTATTGGTAAAAGCGGCCAACACTTGCTGTCGTTGCTCGACCAAATTTTGGACCTATCTTCCGACGAACACGGCGAGCTGAAATTGGATTTACGTCCGACCAATCCATTAAAAGTGTTGCGCGAGGTGGTGGATTTGTTTCGACATCGGGCGTCGGAACAAGGTTTGAATTTGAAAGCGTTTGCCGGCGACGAATTGCCGGAAGTGTTGCTCACCGATCCGACCCGTTTGCGCCAAATCCTGGTGAATTTAATTGACAATGCAATCAAATTCACCGAAGAAGGTGGAATCCGAGTCGAGCTTTCGCGACGTGAAAATAGTTTGATTTTTTCGGTCGCAGATACGGGTGTGGGGGTTGCGCCGGATGAGCTAAAACGTATCTTCCGCAGCTTCCATCAAACCGATTCTTCTACTACCCGACGACATGGTGGGGTCGGCCTGGGCTTGGCAATTTCGCAACGCTTGGCACAACGCTTGGGCGGTGACTTGACCATGAGTTCAATTGTCGGCGAAGGCTCTGAATTCGTCCTGGAATTGCCGATTCGGGTGCAAAAAGACGAGTCTGACTCAAACAATTCTGACGATGATTTTAAGGACGATGTTGCGGCGGCCGAGCGCAGGGCATTGTTCGCGGCCAAACCCGTGGTGGCCAAGCGTTTGTTATTGGCGGAAGACAATTTGGCTTCGTTGAAGTTGATCGCCTTTCGCCTACGCGATGCCGGCCATGAAGTGATTTGCACTGAAAATGGCCGTGAAGCGCTATACGAACATGCGCAAGCTGCCGAAACCGGTGCCGAATTTGATGCGGTACTGCTCGATATGCAGATGCCAGAAGTCGACGGCTTTGCTGTTGCCCGTCGGCTGCGCAGCCTAAACTACACTCGACCCATAGTTGCGCTTACTGCGCACGCCCTGCCTGGCGACCGCGACGCCTGCTTCGAAGCGGGCTGCAGCCATTACCTCGCCAAGCCATTTGATTGGGATGAATTAATTCACCTAGTCGCTGAGTCTGAATAACCATGACGAAATTCCTTGCTTCCCTTCGCTCCATTTGGGGTGTTTCAGTCCTTGCTGCAATTGCTGCGGGCGCCGCCTTATTGTTGTCGCCGATTCCGCTGCCAGCGGATGAAGGACAATGGCTACCAGAGCAGTTAAGTAGCTTGGATTGGCCAGAACTGCGCGCGCGCGGTTTGCAGCTAGAAGCCGACGAAATTTGGGATGGCGAACAAGGGCTGTTGTCGGCAGTGGTCAATCTTGGTGGTTGCTCGGCAAGCTTTGTGTCGGACCTGGGTTTGGTCGTGACCAATCACCACTGTGGTTTCGGCGCGATTAACCGCGCCAGCACTTTGGAGCACAACTATATAGAAAATGGCTTTGTTTCCGATTCGATGGAAGAGGAAATTCCATCGCCGGGCATGACCGTTTCTTTCGTCACTGGTTATGACGACGTCACTGCAGAAATGCATGCTGCCGCTGCAGCAGCTGGCAAGGATCCGGCGGCTCGCTATCGGGCGGTGCAGGAGCGTCGCGGTGAATTGGCAGCGGAAGCGCAAAGCGAATTTTCCGATGCGATCGTAGTTTCTTATTTGGAAGGACGCATGTGGCGGCGCATTCACCGCACTGTGTTGCGCGACGTTCGTTTGGTTTATGCACCGCCGCGTTCGGTTGGTGAGTACGGCGGTGAAACCGATAACTGGATGTGGCCACGTCACACCGGCGATTTCAGTTTTTTCCGCGCTTATGTTTCACCCGATGGCAATCCCGCTGCGTTTGATAAAGATAATGTGCCCTACAACCCGCCACGCCATTTGCGGGTGAGCGAGGAGGGCGCTGCCGAAGATGAATTAGTCATGGTGTTGGGTTATCCGGGTCGGACTAGCCGTTACTTGACTTCGACCGCAGTGGCCGCGCGTCAGGAGTTTTACTACCCAGCACGATTGCAGTTGTTCAGCACCATTATTGATGGATTGGAAGTACAGGCCGCCCAGAGCGATGAAGCTGAGCTGCGGTTGGCGTCGCGAATTAAGTCTTTTGCCAACGTAGAAAAAAATGCCAGCGGCATGATTTTCGGATTGGAGCGTAACGCGGTAGTTGCACTCAAGGAAGCCGAAGAAGCGCAGTTCTTTGCGTGGATGGACGAAGAGCCAGGGCGTCGTCAGCGTTATGGCGACGCGGTGCAACGGCTATTTGAGTTAGATAAAGTCGCCGCCGGCCGTATGGCCAAAGATTTTGTGCTGGATGGATTGCGCCGATACTCCAATAGCTTCCGCCAAGCGCAAACAGCATTGCGTGGTGGCGAGGAAGCAAATGCCGTGACCATGGAAATGGCCGACCCCGAGCGCGACGTACTGTTCAGCCTCGCCGACAACGCCCCCGAAAAATTCCGCCTGCGTTCTTACGATCAGTGGAAGAAAAAGGGCAGTGGGGATCTGGTCGCTTTGGCGCGTGCGCTGGATCCGGAATACAAAGCGCAGGCCGCCTACCGCGAGCGCGAGTCCGGTGAGCGCATGGGCATCGGTAATTTGTGGATTGAAGCGCAGGAGCTATGGCGCGGCAAACGTTTTTACCCGGACGCCAACTCAACCTTGCGCGTTTCGATGGCGTCGGTGAAAGGATATGCACCTCGCGACGGCGTTTATCACACTCCGCATACTTCGGTCGCTGGCATGTTGGCCAAGCACACCAACGAAGGCGAATTCGACGCACCCGACGCCATTTTTGAGGCGGTGAAGAAGGACCCGAGTGCGCGCGATATATCGGTTTGCTTCTTAGCCAACGCCGATACTACTGGCGGTAATTCCGGTTCGCCGGTAGTCGATGGGCAAGGTCGTTTGGTCGGATTAAACTTTGACCGCGTATTTGAAAACGTGGCCGGCGATTTTGGTTGGAACGCGGATCGCAGCCGCAATATTTCCGTCGACATTCGTTATGTACTGTGGCTAATGCGTGCCGTTTGGCCAGCGCCGCGGTTGTTGGAGGAGATGCAAGTTGCGACGGAGCATTCACCGACCCAAGCCACGGTAATCAGGCCACTGTTGCGGGTACGCATCGGATTGCATCAGGGCGACTTCGGCTTCGAGCAAACGGAAAAAATTGTATACAAGGGTGGGCATTTGCACCTCGGGCCGGAACATAACTATGACTTGAAGGAAGTCGGTGTCGAAGAATTCGTTGATGGTGGCTACGCCATTGCAATAGAGGTAGAGGATCGAGAAGGGTTCATGCAACTGACTGGCAAGTACACCGGACGGCCGATGGCAATTTTGGGCGCCCACGACAAGATTGTGAGTGTGCCGATGATTCAAAACGCGATTCCCGGGCGCTTGCTGTTACAGGGTGGTTCGCGTGGGTTTAGTGAAGACGCCGCCAATGAAATCGTGGAACAGTTACGCCAGCAGTTTCGGCTGGTGGGGAGTAATGAAAGTAAAAAAATTGAGTCCACTAACCGCGGCCTACCAACCCTGGAGATAGGACAAGTTCTGGAAGAGCACGAAAAGGGTTACTCCGACGCGAATGTGATGGAATGCAATGGCAAAGAGTATCGCATCGGCAAGGTTTATAGCTTTGAGGTAACCAGCATGAAATGGAGTGCTGAATCTACTGGCATGCCGACGGCGATTCTTTCGGTATTAGACAGTAACGGAATGCACGCTCTTACCTCTGAAATGGTCGGCCACAAAGCGGCCTTGATGGTGGCTGGGAAATTGTTCAGTGTGCCCGTAGTCCAAGATGCTTTGAGAGGTTCGCTGGCGTTGTCAGGTGGTAGTGCCTCCGGCTTTTCCGCGGAAGAGAAAAAATTACTGAACGAACACTTTATGCAATGAGCAAGGGACAGAAAATATTCGCCTTCATTTGGGTGCCCATAACCATGCTGATATGGGTGCCCTGGCGAGCGATGAGCATAGGTTTGATTCAATCCGGGCAACTGCTCCTTATTTGTTCGGCGGTCAACTTGATCGTGTTCCTTCTGGCCCTAAGCGAAGGAGTGAAGCTACGCCAAGCAGCCAAGGCTTTTGCCTATCACGTCGCAATTCCGATGATTATCGTAAACGTGATGTACCTGCCTCAAGACTCCCGCTTTATGGCCAAGGTAAAGGCAATGGCCTATAGCGACGAATACTGGGAAAGCCGTCCATGGCCGTGCGATTGGGCAAGCATGAACTATGACCATGATTTGGGTTTCTGGGTGATGGAATAATGAAACTCCCGTGGACCCTCTCGACGATTTGGATCGTATTCACTATCGATTGGTGGGTGCCTTATCGCGCGTCATTTTTGATGGAGTTTACCTTTGAATCATTCTTATGGAACAGCGTATTGGTATTGGTGAACCTACTCCTGGCGCTGTATTTAGTGTGTGCTGGGCTTGATCCAAAGTTCACTCGCAAGTCCTTCGTCGCGCATGTGGCGATTCCATTTTGCGTAGGTGCAGTTTTATGCCTGCCTCAGGAAATTAGCTTCAGAAGCCTAGTGGCAGACCGCGACTATCAAGAAACTTTTGAATACCGGAGCGCTCCATTCGAGAGCGTCAAGATGGCCTATGACAATGAACTCGGCTATTACGCCGTGCCGTGATTATCTGATTACTAGCCCATCTTGTTTTTTCAGCACCGTTTGTTACCCGACCATGGTCACCCTGATCGTTCGCCGGTGGGGTTCGGTACGGTGTTCATATAAATACAGCCCTTGCCAAGTCCCCAAAGCCATCCTTCCATTGACGATCGGTATGCTGATACTGGAAGCAGTCAAGACTGATCGCACATGCGCTGGCATGTCATCCGGACCTTCCATAGTGTGGCGAAAAAGGCGATCGCCGTCGGGAACAGCGCGACTTAACCAGGATTCCAGATCGGTGCGCACCATAGCGTCCGCATTTTCACACAAGATGAGCGACGCACTGGTGTGGGAAATGAATACGTTGGCTAGGCCGGCTTGAATGTCTGACTCGCGCACGAATTGTTCAACCTGACGCGTGATGTCGATGGTGCCGCGCCCAGGTGTAGAAACGTTGAACTGATATTGTTGGGCCATTAGCCTGAAAGTTTGCGCAGAATGATTTCGAGCGGACCTCGTTTGAGGCGCTTTAGCCAAATCGTCGCAAAGGCAATGCCGACGATGCAGAATGTCAACGCTGCCAAGACCGAAAACTCCAAGGTCTGATTTTCGAGTCGACCGAAGGCTTCAAGAATTCCTAAACCCAAAACCACATGCGCGACGTACAACGTCAGCGAAAGTTGGCCGGTGACAGACAACGCCTTTAGCAGTCTTGAGTGCCCAAATTTTTGGCCGACGTTTAGGCAAACCGCAATCACCGCAATCGCCCAACTGGCAGCGGCAATCAAATAAAGCGGCATCGGTGGCATCGGCTCGGTGCCGAAAACGGCTTGCGCAACTTCGAGGTCCATCGGGCGATCTGCCATCGTGAATACGCCGTAAAAGAAATTGCTTTGCAGTTCTGTCACAAATGCGACACCCATTCCCCAACGGAACATGCTCAAATGCGTCCCCCTTGAATTTAAGTCAGCTCGTCCAAGGGCCCAC
>JACNIZ010000295.1 GCA_014382805.1 Planctomycetota bacterium | reverse complement strand
GGCGACCATGGAGTAGCACTCCACGCCGTAATTAGAGACTCCGCCTAGGGCCTTTGGTACCATGACGCCGGTAATAGTTTGGACCCCACAGCGGACGTCGATAGCCACTTTAGGCGTACTCCCTGCCGCTAAAGCCACAACCATGGTTTCACCAATTGCGCGAGCAGCCGCCAGCAATACCGCCGACGTGATGCCCGACAACGCCGCCGGGAAAACCACCTTGAAAGAAGTATCAAACCTAGTTGCGCCCAATCCCGATGCACCATCGCGCAAGGATTGCGGCACTGCTTTTAACGCGTCTTCGGATAAAGAAGTAATGATCGGCAAAATCAAAATGCCGACGGCAATGCCCGCCGCAAGCGCATTGAAGGACCCGAAGCCTTCATGCAAAGCCTTCAAGGCAGGCGTCAACAGGGTCAACGCGAAAAACCCGTATACCACTGTGGGAATTCCAGCAAGTACTTCTAATGCTGGTTTCAAGATTGCGCGTACACGTGGTCGGGCGTATTCACTTAGGTAAATCGCCGTCACCAACCCGAATGGAACAGCAATCGTTAATGCAATTCCAGCAACTAAAAAGGTGCCGCTGACCAAAGACCAGATGCCAAAATGCTTTTCTGATCCCAGCAGCGGATTCCATTGAGTAGTTCCGAAAAACTCGCCGATAGTCACTTCATCTTGAGCAAAAAAGTGACTGGTCTCAACTCCCAGCACCCACAAAATTGCCAAGGTGATAAAAACTGAAAACAACGCGGCTCCGTGCAGCAAAGTGAGCACTCCGCGCTCCTTCGCTTTTTGAATGCGCCGATCCGAGGTGCTCCGCATAGCACCTCGGTCGACTGGCCCCATTAAGGAGCCTTTAGGTTTGGAACTTAGTTGAGACAAGTGATGCTCCAATTACTTCGTATCGACTAGATTGGCTTCGCTGTAAGCTGCATCCAAAGGCTTCTCGTTCTTGCTGAAAACCATCTTGCCATCTACAGATGACGCGGTAACAAATACGCTTCCGGTATGGCGATCCTTGAGAAAACGAGCTGCTTTAGTGGCAATGGCTTTGCTGGTCGGCACGTACTGCACCTTGGTTGCGAACTTGCCAGCATTTTGCATGTAGAAGTCAATGAACTTGCGCATTGCCGGGCGGCGAAGACTCTTGGTGTTCACGTAGATGAACAACGGACGGCTCAGCGGTGCATAAGCACCCGAAACCACGTTCTTAGGCGTTGGCAGCACAGCTTCGCCGGTTTTCGGATTCACGATTGCTGCCGCACGCAGCTTATCTTTATTGGCGAAATAATAAGATGCACCGAAGTAACCGATGGCGTAGCGGTCACCACTCACACCGGTGACCAGGACGTTGTCGTCTTCACTGGTGGACATATCCGAGCGGAAGCTTTCGCCTTTGCCGACGATGACTTCTTTGAAGTAATCGAAGGTGCCAGAGTCTGTGCCTGGTGAATATACCTTAATCTTTTGGTTCGGCCATTCTGGATTGAGGTCACTCCATTTGCGGCCGTTTCCGTTTTCTAAGTAAATCGCCTTGAGTTGCGCAACGGTAAGTTGATCTACCCAATCATTATTAGGGCTAAGAACGACGGAAAGGCCATCCAAAGCAACCGGCAGTTCTACAAAGCGAATACCATTTTCTTTAGCCTGAGCAAACTCTTTGGGTTTGATCGGGCGTGAGGCGTCGGAAATGTCGGTCTCGCCTATTGCGAAACGCTTGAATCCGCCGCCAGTTCCCGATACAGCAACGGTAATGTTGACGTTCGGGTATTCTTTACGAAAAGCGGCCGCGGCCGCCTCGGTGATTGGGTAAACAGTGCTTGAGCCATCGACCACAATGGTGCCGCGTAGAGCTGCTGCTTGGGCAGAAGCGGGAGTAGCCAAAGCGAATGCCAATGCAACCGTGACACAGGCTGCAAACACGGGCTTGAGGAAAGTGTTCATGCCCGAATTATCCCGTTTGATAAACAAGAACAAGTGAAGGTCAGAATAATTTCGCAATTGAAATCAACCCGACCTTCACTTCATTTTCACAAAGCGCGAATCATCAACCGATGATCATCGTCGCGCCGTTGCTGAGCTTGCATGCTCCCAAATCGACCGCCTGCACCCAAACCCGCGCGCCGACGGTGCCGGCTGGAATTCGCGCGGTTACGGCGGCGTTACCGGCAGCGTCGGCAATGGCGGTGCCAACGATGGTGACTGGATTGGACAAGGAGAGGGTCATTGCGCCACAACCAGGTACGTTGAAGTTAGTTGGACCTACACCGCTAAGAGAGTAGGCAAAACCTACGGTGGTATTTGGAAGGGCACCGGACACACCAAGGGTTGTAATTTGACCGGCGTTGAAGTTGCTGATCGTCAGCACCGGGTTGTTGGTGATCACTTTCACCGAGCCGACCATGCCAAAGGCTTGATGCACTTCGCAGTGGAACCCATAAAGGTTGCCGTTGGCAGGATTGGCAGCCATGAACGCGGCATCGAAAGTAATGGTGTAGGTGAACGGGCCGGTGGTTGGCGCTCCGGACGTCCACATATCTTCGTTGGAAACCACGTTATGGAGGCCTGAAACCCAGTTCCAAATCACGGTGTCCCCTTCGTCGATAGTAATATCAGCCGGAGAAAAAGCGGTGCCGACCAGATCGATGGTATGAGTGGTTTGCGCAGTAGCAGTATTCGCACCGGCCAACAGGACGGCTGCGGAGAGCAGGAATTTGATGGATTTCATCTGATTGAGGATGGAGATTTAAGGGATGGGGAATACGATTCAATCGATTCCACCATTCCTATAGGCTCAGAATTTGCAAACTCTCCCCCATGCTATGGAAGGAAACTTAAAAAAATTATGCGGCGAAGGATTGAGCCATTTCTCCACCATAGATTTACGGCCATCCTAAGCTAAGCAAATGGAGCACTCGCCCCAAAGCGAAGCGACCCGGTTGCTGTTGGATTTGTCATCTGGCAATGACAGCGCCGCCGAAGCGCTTTTTCCGTTGATTTACGAAGATTTACGCGGGATTGCGTCGGCTTATTTGCTGCGGGAAAAAAGCGGCCACACGCTGCAGGCGACGGCGTTGGTGCATGAGGCTTATTTGCGGTTGGTGGACGTCGGCGCCAATTCTATTGAGAGTCGGGCGCACTTTTTCCGCTTGGCGGCGCGAGCGATGCGGCGGTTGCTGGTGGACCATGCGCGAGGCAAAGCGGCGGCAAAACGCGGCGCAAATCCGGTTTTTCAGACTCAAAGCAGCTTGAATAACGTCAGCGTTTGGACTCAAGACGACATTATTGAACTGGACGACGCATTGAGCACGCTAGCCAGCCATGACGATCGTAAAGCGCGGTTGGTCGAGCTGCGATTTTTTGGCGGCTTGAGCATAGAAGAAGCTGCCTCCGCTTTGGAAATTGGCCACAGCACTGCTGAGCGTGACTGGAAATTCGCTAAGGCATGGTTGGCAAACCAGTTAGGTCGTTCGGAATAGTCTAGACCTCGATTCAAAATTGGGGATTTCCAAAAACCCAATAAATAGATGAGGCACGAGTTGGTTTTATTGCGCATATTAGTAAGTGGAATAGCTTTTCACTTTTCATCGATGAATCTCATCCCCTTACTGGCATTGGCCGCCCTGACCGCCGTCGCGCCGTGTCCCGCCCAGGATCCAAACGACCCTGGCTTGCTGGATCCGGTGGTGCAGCATTTGCTCAATCGGCCGCTGCGCCTGCCCGGCAGCGACCAGGTGGAATTGCCGTCGGAACAAGTCAATATCGTCGGCAAAGTGAAAAAGAAACGGGCTGACCAAGGCAAAAGTGCAATTGGCCGGGCCATCCATCCGGCATCCACGCTAGGGCCTGTTGCCGATTTGCAACTAGCCGTTGAGCAATTGAGCCAAGCTGCGGCAGCACAAGACGCCGGCGCGATGATGGCAACCGCGCAAGAAATCAAGGATGTGTTGCTAGGGCGCACCCAAGGTCGCATTTACGACGGCTTTGCATTGCTGAGATTGAATCGCGGTGGTTGGTTGCCCGACCACGTCGATGGTGAATATAAGGCGAAACGTTTGCAGGATCTGGGGCGCACCGCCGTGAGTATGGATGGCAAAGTACATCGCATTTGGGAATTGCACGTCAATCTGCTCGTGCACGCCGACGGGATTGAAAGCGATACTTGTTTTTTGCTAATTCCGCCCGATGCAGATATCCGTGATCAGCTGCGCATTCACTACACCGTGTATAGCACTTGCCGCGAGACTTTTTCGCCGACAACATTGCTACATGATTTGGACCCGTTGGGATATTCGCGGCTACCTTCCAAAGGCTACGATGCGGCGTGGATTTCGCTCAAGCATAATCAAATGACAAAGCTGACCGTGAAGCAGGGCATGCTTGGAACCTTGCGCGGCATTCAAGTTTGGGGGTGGCGCGCTGATCCAGACCGCAGCACTTTTATGCAGCCGGTTTGGGAAAGTTTTTCGGAGAACGGCGACGCTGGCGGTGGCTTGAATCGGACTCGAGATGCACGCGGCCAGGTGATGATGGACCATATGGCGGCATTGACGTTGAAGCACATCGGTGGGGCTGCTCCGGAGAAAAAGCTGTTTTCGGTAGCCGAGGCCGTCGTGCGGGGGGCTCCAGCAACCGATATTTGGACAGCTTTAAATCGCTCGCAAGCAGCACCGTTGGGCACTTACCCACAATGGTTGCGATCTATGAAAAACCGCCACCAATTGCCGCAAGAAGCCCTAGATTTGCTGGCGCTTGAAGGCATAGACCCCGCGAGTTTCGGCCCAAACCGCCTCGGTGATTACGACGCGGTGTTGGTTTATGCCAACCATAAATTGTATTTAGATGCGCGCCAACGCGATCCAGTCGTGTCGGATATGCAGCTCAATACCCAGCCGTTGCAAAATGATTTGCAGGGCGAACGGTTGCATTTGAAGGTCATCAACTTGGATGACACCGCCCACTTCTTGCAAAGCCACGATTATGGCCCGGCGTTGAATCAGGATTTGGCCAACTGCTACCAGGCTCCGTGGGGTGGTCAGAGTTTGGAAATCTTCACCGACCATCCGTTGCAAGGTGCGCCAAAAATGGCCGAACTGCAGTGGCGCTTAGGTTGGAGTTTGCGGCGGCGCTTGGGATCAGTGCCGCAGTTTGATGTTTTTAGTCAGCTGCAAGATTATTCAAATTTGCGCGCCTACCAAGATGAAAATGGCGTCGGGCGATTGGGCTGGCAATATCCGCAACAAGATCGAATCGGCGATTGGCGGGTGAATCCGCCGTCCATTTGGTTAGGTGGCCGTCAGCAAAAACTGCGCGAAGACGGTCAGGTCGGCGTGGTGATTGGCACCACTACGGCTGGTTTTGGTGGTGCAAAAATGCCGACCGGCGACCTTAGCCCCATGCATCCACGGCATGCCGTCAACACCGATACCGACGGCGATGGAATTGCGGATGCTCTGGTTTTTCCGGACTGGATGCGCAACCCAGATCTGCATAGTGGTGATTTGATTCCGGCCACCGCGTTGTGGGAGCCATTCCTTTACTTGAATCCAAATAACGGTTCCATGTACCTGGATCCGCAAAACCCAACGTTGGGCTTGTGGGCCCAAAAGACCTACGCCTTCGGGCAACCATTGTCCCCCGCCAGCAATCAAACCATTATCATTCGTCGCCCGCGCTCGCAGGGACAAGCGGTTTGGCATAGCGACGGACTGTTCCGCGAATCCACCGGCACGCCATCGCGAACTTTCAAAGCGGATTGGAAATAAAGTCCAGCGCTCAATCCCTATTCGCGATTGACATCCTCCAAGTTCTCTTGGATCTGACGCAGCAAGGGATGATCTGCCGAGGCCTTAGATTTCGCCAACTGCAAGGCGTCGGCGAATAACTTGGCAGCTTCTGCGGTATTACCGCGCTCGTCTTCAATCAGGCCCAAATTATTCAAACTGCCCGCCAAATGCGGATGGTCTGGCGGAAGGACTCGTCGGCGCATGGCTAATGACTCTTGGAATAGTTGTTCGGCTTGGTCCAACTCCGAATTGAACTGATAAGCCATGCCTAAGTTATTCAAAGTGGTCGCTAAATCAGGATGCCCCTTTTCCAAATACGCCGCTTGGTGAATCTTTCGCGCCCGCTGAAAATAGCCGATGGCGTCTTCCATCTCGCCTTGATTTAATGCCAGTGCTCCCAAATTATTCAGCGTGCTGGCCAATGGCAAACCGGTGGCGCCATGCAGGCGCTGACGCATTTGCAGAGCTTCGCTGTATTCAATTTTCGCTTGTGTCAAATCTCCCATGGTGTGGTGAACCAAGCCCAAGGTGTTCAAAACGGATGCGATTTCTTCGGCACTGTCGCCCAATTCCGCTTGCCTGATGTGCATGGATTGTTGGAGTTGATCCTCCGCTTCTGGAAGCTGGCCGGCGCGGTAGTAAGCCACTCCTAATTCAAAATAAATGCCGGCCAAGGCCAACGGGTCATCAGTAGCCTCAAGTTCGACGGCATCGCGGGCGCGAATCAGCAGCGGAATCGCGCGCTCGTAATCGCCTAAATTCCTCAATACCAATCCCAAGGCAGCGGCCAAATCGCGTTCCACTTCGGGTTCATCCTGCAAGGATTCAAACAAGGTAGACAAGTTACTTGCGAAAAAATCCTCCAGGTTCATTTCCGCCAAACCTTGCGCCCAAGGATCGGGTTGGCTGAAGAATTCAAGCAGAAATTCGGATACACGGCTGGCAGTCAAACCCTTACGAGCGGCCAACTGACTTTGCTGAAACCAAGCTGAAAAACCGCCAATACCGACGATGGCGATCATAGTCGCCAAGGTCATCGCGACGCGGTTGCGTTGCAGGAAGCGTCGGGTTCGATACCACCAAGTATTTGGCTGCGCTTGCACCGGCAGACCTTTTTGCCAGCGCCTTAGGTCATCAATCAACGCCTGCACGGTGGCATAGCGGCGGCGGGGGTCCTCTTTTCTGCAGCGATCAATGATTGCCGACAAGTCCGTAGATCGAACTTGAGCCGGCTGGCCCAGCACTCGATCCAAAACCACACCTAAAGAATAAACGTCGCTAGTAGTGCCGACGTTTTCGCCGCGCATCTGTTCTGA
>JACNIZ010000097.1 GCA_014382805.1 Planctomycetota bacterium | reverse complement strand
CCGAAACCCTGAATTCGGCCAAGATCCTAACCTCAGGCCCCGATGCAAAAATGGTCAAGCGCATCGGCGAACGCGTCGCTCAGGCGGCGATTGAGTTGTACCCGGAAAATGCCAGTCAGTTTGATTGGGAGTTTTCGCTGATCGATGACCCGAATATGGTCAACGCTTGGGCCCTGCCGGGCGGAAAGTGCGCGGTTTACACCGGCTTGCTGCCAGTCACCGGCGACGAAAATAGTTTGGCCGTCGTCATGGGCCATGAAGTGGCCCACGCCATCGCCGAGCATGGTGGTGAACGCATGACCCACCAGCTGATTCTTACTGGCGCGATGTTGGGAGCCAGTTACAAGCTGAAGGATAAGAATGCTGAAGAGCGCACTTTAATTCTCGGAGCCCTTGGTGCCGGCGCGACCGTCGGCGTGATGCTGCCGTTCTCGCGCGACCATGAATCCGAAGCGGATCACATTGGTTTGATGTTGGCTGCTCATGCTGGGTATGATCCGCGCGCTGCCGTTCCACTGTGGGAGCGCATGGGTGCGTCGGGTCAAGCTCCGCCGGAATGGTTGTCGACCCACCCATCTTCGAAAACTAGAATTAAGCGCTTAAAACGCCTCATGCCCGAGGCTTTGGCCATATATCAACAGGCCGGCGGCAAGCTGTAATTACCATGATTTTCGTGACCTCCCTTTTGCTGGTTGCCCAGCAGGCGCCCGCCGTGTGGGCCGAAACTCCGCAACTTTCGCCGCAGGCTCTGAATCAAGAGTTGGACTTTGTAGCCCACGATCGCTTCCAAGGCCGACGCACTGGCCAGCTTGGCGCTCAGACTATGTCGGTTTACATCCGCAGCCAATTCATGCGTGCTGGCTTGTTGCCGTTGGATGGAAAATTTTTGCACCCGTTCCCGGCCGACCCGGCGTTTTTGGATACTGAAAACTGTTTTATGCAAGTTGGCAAAAAGCGTTTGGCCGCGGGCTATGATTTTTTGCCGCACCCGACGTCGCCGGATGGCGTGGTAAGTGCGCCGATGGTTTTTGTCGGCTACGGATTGCACGCACCGCAATACAACTACTCCGATTTTGAAGGAGTGGATTTAGTAGGCAAAATCGCGTTGATTTTCCGTTGGGAGCCGGGTTGCGCCGACCGCGACAGCGTGATGGATGGACGGCGCATGTTGCCGCAAAGCTCGTTGGCCGCCAAGGTGGCGGAATGTGCGCGCCGCGGCGCTGTTGCGGTTGTTGCAGTGACGCCGCCGGATGAGCGGCAAAAGCCCAAAGCGGTAGGCGAACCTGCTTGGCCGACGTATTCGACGATGTACAAGACAATGTCCGACCCTGGCATGGCGGCGATGATGCCAATGGACCAGCTGGCTTCTTCCAATTTGGAGCTCAGTGACATGGCCAATATGACGATGACGGTGTTGCAGAATACGTCGCCGTTGGGAGCCAAAATTCCAGTGGCGTATATCTCGCCGCGCACGATGCGGGCTTTGTTCCGCAAGGCCGGCAAAGAGACCAATGTTTGGGTAGAAAAAACGGCTGAAACGATGAAGTCGGAGTCGTTTGAGATCCCGCTGGAAATTACCCTTTCTTGTAAAACCATGCCGTCCGAATTGATGGCGCGCAACGTGATCGGCATGCTCCCGGGCAGCGATCCGAAGTTAGCCGACGAATATTTGGTGGTCGGCGCGCACTACGATCACGTCGGCTTTAATGAAGATGGGGAAGTCTGGAACGGTGCCGACGACAACGGTTCGGGCACCGTGACTTTGCTTGGGTTAATGCGGTCTTTGGCTGAGCTTCCGCAAGCGGAACGGCCCAAGCGCAGTATAGTTTTTGTCGCCTTCAGTGGCGAAGAAGTTGGATTAGTTGGCTCCTACCACTTCCTGGTGCAAGGACTGCTGCCGACCGAAAAAATTGCTGCGATGATCAACACCGACATGGTTGGACGCGCCAAAGATCATTCGGTTTACGCCGTTGGAACGCAATCCGCCGCAGAACTGCGCCCGCTGATTGAAAAAGCCAGCGCTGGATTGAGCGTGACGGTGGATTACAGCAACGAAGAATTTTTCGATCGCAGCGATCAAGTCGGTTTTTATTACTCAGGCATTCCGATCGTGTTTTTCAACACCGACGAACACGAGGATTATCACAAAATCACCGACACGTCGGACCGCATTCTTTACGACGACATGGCGCAGATCGCGGTGCTCAGTTTTCGCACCATTCGCGCCTTGGCAGACTTGCCGCAGCGGCTGAAATTCATTGACGCCTACGACCGGTTGCAGCCGGTTTATGGACAAGATTTGCAATCGGCGATTCAGTTTCCTATTTCATGGGCGGATCGCTTAGATTACTAGCGTGGTAGCCATCGGAATCGACATCGGCGGCACGCGACTCAAAGTGGGGCGCGTGCAAGAAGGGTATATCGTGCAACGCGCGTCGGCCGAAACACCGCATGATTTCGACGAGCTGATCAATCGATTAGCTGCATTGGTGGCCGAAGTTGCCGACGGTCGCATAGGAGTTCCCGTCGCCGCCGGTGTGCCCGGTGTTTTCGACGACGAACAATCGATGGTCTTGGCTTCGCCGAACCTAACCTTCACCATCAACAAACCGCTGCGCGATCGCCTGTCCGACGCCATCGGCGTGAAAGTTCGGTTGGGCAATGATGCTTCGGTAGCTGGCTTGGCGGAAAAAGTTTACGGCAACGGCGAACAATACTCGGATTTCCTGCTGGCAACGCTCGGCACTGGCATTGGCGGCGGCTTGATTTTGAACGACCGGTTGTGGGAAGGCAGCGCCGGCATGGCTGGTGAGTTCGGCCACTTGGGCGTCGGCGGGCCGTTTGAAAAGGAAAATATTTGGCAGTGTGGATGCGGCAATTATGGCTGCACTGAAACCTTTGCATCGGCCAGTCGCATGGAACAACGGGGCTACAAGCTTTGTGGGATTGACTCGCTGCCGGAACTAGCCGACATGGCCCGCAATGGTGACGAAGCCGCTCTGACTGTGTTCCAAGACGCCGGTAAAGCACTGGGCGAAGGCTTTGCCCAAGTTGTGTTGCTACTCGACATCCGCGTCATGCTTATCGGCGGCGGCGCCAGCCCAGTCATCGACCTGCTGCGCGAACCCTTGCTCGATCAAGTCGTCGCCCGTTGCGACGGCCGCAAACGCGAAAACTTCATTATTGAAAAAGCGCTGCTGGGAAATGACGCAGGTCTACTTGGCGCGGCGGCACTAGCCCTTTCTTAAGGAAACTCTGATTCCTTAAAGCAGATCACTGGCGCGACCACCACGTGGTTTTCTGCGCTTCGGTTTGGCTTGCACATTCTGTGCACCAGGCTTGCCACGTTGGCCGCCATGAGTGCGCTTCGCCAGTTTTTTCTTAGGCGTAGTTTCGACGTCTTCGGGTTTGCGCAATATCAACAAGTGATTAAAACCGCGCAAGTAAAAATTCGTTGCTTCGGCGGCCTTGTGGTAGTTGCCTTTATCCAAATCTTTGTTGTGACGCACCACCGAAATGTGATCAACCACCTCAAAGATTTGCGACAGCATGAATAAAAAATGTGAGCCGATCGGCACGAACAAATTGCGGTTCCAAACGTCGCAAACGTAAACGGCCAAATGTCCGCCGGGCTTGAGTACACGCCACGACTCTTCAAACACTACGCGCATCGCGTCAAAATAAGCTTGGTCACGGGCGTCAAGTTCGCCGATGCACTCCGGTTTGCCGGAGTACTTCAGGTTCTTGCCGTAAGGCGGGTCGATAAAGACAAAATCAATCACCTCCTCCCCTAGCGGCAGATCCCGCGCGTCGGCTGCTTCGATTTCTTTGCGCGTCGGCTGCAAGTCGAATGCGATGCAAGTACGACCCGTATCTTCAGCGACGTCGCAAGTCGTGCCGCTGCCACACATCGGATCCAGCACGACCTGGCCTGGCTTGGTGTAGCGCTGCAGCAGGTTCCAAATCACCCAACTAGGCGTCGCGCCTTTGTAAGTGGAGCTTCCCTGCTCACTGTTGCCGTAATGTTGCGAAGGGTATTCCCACAGCGTGGTGGTTTGCAGGGTCAGAGGTGGGCTAGGCATGATTTTGAATCGCCAGCGGCGATCAACGAGCAAGACGGGCAGTAACTTAACAAGCTGGAACGGAACGGAAGCCAATCAGCTCCACATTTGGAGTTTGATAGCCTTCTAAAACCGGCTCTTCGAAAGCGTAATCGGTGCTCAAGTACTTCTTATTGCTATCGGAAAACACCGTCGCCACGACCGACGCCTCGCCTTGCAAATCGGCGCGTTGCAATGCGCCCAAGAAGTTCGCACCTGAACTAATGCCGACGGCAAGTCCCAGCTCAGTCGACAATTTTTGCGCCATCAAGATTGCGTCGCCATCGGCAACGTCGACGATTTCATCCAGTTCGTCCAACTTGACGATGGCTGGGATGAACTCATCGGAAATTCCCTGGATGCGGTGCTTGCCAACTTTATGGCCGGTGCGCAGCGTAGGAGAGTTGGCCGGCTCAAGTGGGTGGATGGTCACGCTTGAAACATTTCTGCGCAAGTAATTGCCGACGCCCATGACGGTGCCGCCGGTGCCTACGCCGGCCACGAATGCGGTCGGAGTTTTGCCCAAAAACGAAAGCTGCAACAATAACTCTGGACCGGTTGTGCTCTCGTGGGCTTTGACGTTGGCGTCGTTTTCAAACTGCTCGGGCAGGAAAACATTTTTTTCCTGACTGGCGTATTCGCGTGCGCGCGCGATGCTGCCAAGGAAACCGCCCTCTTCTAGCGAAACCGGCACCAACTCCGCGCCATAACTGCGCAGCAACGTGACGCGTTCTTGGCTCATCCAATCCGGCATATAAATGCGAACCGTGTGCCCCAACGCGCGACCCAACGCAGCAAAAGAAATGCCGGTATTACCACTGGTTGCTTCGGCGATCACGGTGCCTGCCTTGATCAATCCCCGCGAATAACCGTCGGCAAGAATGGCCAGCGCCATGCGGTCCTTGATGGACCCGGTGAAATTCATGATTTCATGCTTGGCGTAAATGGTCAGCTCTTTGCCGTTGTACTTACAGCAGATGGCAAGCAGCGGAGTCTTGCCGACCAGGCTATGGAGGCTACCCAGGGAACGGCCTGGCGCGACCTCGGTCGGGGGGGGCACAGTCATGGCGGGAAGTTTACCCATTTCCGGTGGATTTGAGGGCGACTGGGAGGGGCGGATTTTGAGGGATGAGGTGGGGGCTTTACTCGTAAAAAGGGGTGGTGGGGTAGACTTGGGTTGGGTCCAAATCGGCCTTCTCCTGCTTGTTTCATGAAAAAGCTTGCCCTTATTGCGCTTGGTGCATGTTTGATGCTTGCGGACGAGGTTCGTTCGCAGGAAATTTTAAGCCTAGGTATTGGTGGCGACCTTTGGTCAATTGACCCAGGAAATGGCCAAGCCAGCCTAATCGGCTGGACAGGCCACCACACTCATCTCTGGAACGGCCTTGCTCAGGGTAGTCAAGGTCGGCTCTTTGCAGCAACGGGTGACTGGATAGTCGGATTTTCAATTTATGAAATTGATCCTCAAACCGGTGCCGGGACTTTCGTGGTCCAAACAAACCTTACAGAAATAGGGTGCATGGCGTTTGCGCCAGACGACACACTCTTCATTGGCCACGATCCCAATTGGCCGACTGGTGGAGGCATTTATGAGTTGTATACCTTGGATCTCAATAATGGAACTGAGTCCTTGGTTGGATCTACTGAAATCGTCAATCTTCTTGCCCTGGACTTTTTCGCCGATCAACTTTATGGCCATAACACCTTCGAAGGCCTAATGACTATCGACACTACCACCGGCGCAGCGACCGACGTCAATCAAAACTTTCTTGGGCCAGGAGGCGGCACCATGTCCATCTGCTTCAATGACCAAGGCGCGCTGTATTACTTAGACCACGCGCTGTGGGTTCAAGACAAAGGCTCCGGCATTCGCTCACCCATAGATTGGACTTCGGTTTCTGGAAGGTGAGGCGAAGCAGATTGCGCCAATATTCAGGACTCAATCTAAAACGTATTGGAAATTAGCTACGTAAACCGATCTACCGCTACGAAATCGTCTCAAAATCCATTGGCCGATCAACGAATGAATACCCACCAAAGGACACATTTAGAACACTACTGCAGATGAGCTCCAAATGGCGCGGCAGGAAAACCAGAATCTGAAGCATCCTTGGGCGTCAAACGCCTGAACGAGCCCGCTCGACCCCATCAGCGAAGGTAGTCAAATTCTTTTGTTAAACAATCGATCTGATATTTGAATAACCGGCGCAGGCCCAAGCAATGTCCATGATCATTTCCGCCAACGCCGGTAAATTTGTTTCGCTTTACGTGCTCAGGAAAGTTCGTAGTTGTCATTGAACAAGCATATGGATCCGTTTAACCTGCCCTGCTGCCACCTTTTCCCAGGTCACGGCAAAGTAATCTGGATCTGTGGCCCCCGAATGGAAATGGTATGAGGCGGCTGGGCGCCTAATCCCAGAGATAGTCTGGTCATCTTCATCAAGTGTGGTGAATGTCGCTGGGTAAATTGGGTCAAAAACCACTAGGTTCGATGGTGGAGAGGCTGCGCCGCTGGGACTTGCTGCGCGAGTGGCAAAACATCTCCGAATTGGCGGACTTGATCTTCCAATTAAGGGTAAGGGGCGGTCATCCCAGGCCTGTGATGAGTTAGGCCAGAGTGAGAAAATTGGCGGTGTTGTGCCAGAGTATGTTGGTGGGGAGACAAGTCCCCCACTTTCCAGCGCCCAATCCTCATAGACGACATTGACCGAAGTATCCTCCGCATCATCCATTGAGGTTGTCGTGAAATAGGCAATCGATGCAATGACATCGGTTCCATCCTTTGTGTAGGATGAGATCATTGGCCTTCTTTTCCATGACCATTCGTCCATGGACCCTTTAAAGGTCTTGGATGCAATCGACTCCCAGGTTCCAGAGGGGGGGCCGACATTGGGGTCGTGTTGGAAATATTCCAATCTAATTCTCCCATCTGGTCGGTTGCCAAAGAGGGTAGTTGGCTTCATTTTTTGGCGTTCATAGATCAGCCAGAATGCATTCTTATCCGGGAATGGGGAT
>JACNIZ010000117.1 GCA_014382805.1 Planctomycetota bacterium | reverse complement strand
CGCGCCGGATGACGACGCGCAGCTGATGGCCACGGCGTGGCCTGGGAGAGTTGCCACGCCGAATCGCTATCGGGGATATTGAACAAACCATGCGGCGGCGTAATCGGCAGGTAGCAAAAAAACGGTTGTTTGTGGTTGGCGCGAATGAACTTTTTCGCTGCATCCATGATCACATAATGCGAATAAGTTTGGCCAGATTCGCCGCCAGCGTTTCCTGGTAATTGAATCTCCTCACTATTGCGCAAAATGTAAGGCGGGTAATAGGTGTGGGCGTGAACTTGATCGTAATAGCCAATGAATTCATCAAAGCCATGCTCTTCGGGAACGCCGCTTGAACCGCGTCCACCGCAGCCCCATTTGCCAAAACCACCGGTCGCATAGCCAGCCTTCTTCAATTGTGACGCAATCGTGACCTCTCCCGCCCTCATGGGCGTTCCACCACCATTCGATCGCACCGATGTATGGCCCGAATGTTTGCCGGTCATTAAATTACACCGCGTCGGCGCGCACAATGGCGAACCAGCCAAAAACTGAGTGAATCGCGTGCCCTCCGCCGCCAGTTGATCAATGTTTGGCGTCTGAATATTTTCATGCCCCATGCAGGACAACTCGTAATAACCCAACTCGTCCGACATGATGTAGACGATGTTGGGTGGTGGAGCATCTTGCTGCACCGATAGGGCGATACTCGGCAGGGCAAAAAGTACCTGAAGGAGGAGGCTAGCCATTTGGCAAGTGTATGCAAATGCTGGCATCTCGGCGTGGCCGAGTTCGCGGAATCAAAGGAGTTCGGGGCCGCGATGAATAATTATGATTCCTGGTTCCCCTAATCCGCTATTTTGGAGCCATCGTGTTTCTACTCCGCATTGCGATTTTGGGGATGGTTTGGTCATGGCCTGAAATGGCTTTTGGCCTGCAGGTCCAGACGGAAAACGTCGATCTACTTGCCGAAAAATGCGCTGCTGGCAAGATTGACGTCGGCTTTTTGGTGGCGTGTCATGCGGTGATTGATGAGGATGCGGCAAATCATCCAAGCAATAGTCAACTGCCGCCAGATTTTTTTGCCTGGTTGGATGGGAATTCAAGCCTCCGCGACGATGCTCGCCTGGCTATGGCGGAAGTGAGTGCTAAGGTCGCTAACAATCTTCAGATTTTGCGCAGCTTTGATGAAGGTTTGGTTGAAAAGTATCCGAATTTGGCGATCGCTTTTGCGGCGACTTGGTCGAATGGCGATGACTCGATTCCCAGGCGCTATTGGGTGGACGAGTGGCTGGTTCAGGGCCGCGCCGTGCCGAAGATGATGGAATCTTTTCAATTTCATATCGAATACAGCAAAATCACGCGCTTGGATTTGCGCGAAACGCCTTGGCAGATCTTGGCTCATTTGACGGATTCTTTAGTTCCCATCAAGGAGCGCAATTGGGTTTTAGAACGTTATGGCAAACGTAAAACGTCGGAATTGCGAGAGATGTTTGGGCACGTGCCCTATACGCTTGATCCGCAGCGGGATGGGGATGAGGTTTACAGTTTGCAAAGCTTTTTAGAGTATGGCGGGCCGTGTACTCACAACGTGCAATTTGCAGGCGGTGTGTTCGACGCTTTTGGGATCCCGTCGGGTTGGGCTGGCGGGCCGGGTCACACCTATCCCTATTGGTTTGAGAGCAATCGTGCTTCGATCAGCATTCATCGCACCAATGAAATCGGCAATCGCAATGGCAAAATCCGCAACCCGCTCGGACCGAATCATGTTTGGGAAGATCAACTGCGCTTGCTAGTGCATGAACTCAATGATTCTGTGCCGAAATCACGCAAAGCTACTCTGGCGACTTGGGCCTATCGACGGGTTGAAGAAGAAGATCGTGTCGCTGCCTCTGCAATTCTGCCAGCCGCGATTCGTGAAAGCCCTTATTGCTTTGGAGCGATTTCCGCCCTGGTCGACGCAACGGCTGCTGGCAACCTTTCCACTGCAAAAGCAGGTGCTTCCTGGAAGCTTGTGGCCAAAACTTTGACCATGGATTCCTTCCAACTTGCCGATTTTCTCGACCGAGCATTGCCCGCCGTTGGGGCCGATGCTCCAACCATGGACGGCGATTTGGCCCTGCTTAAAACCTTGGAGAAAAACTGGCAAAACCTTGGCGACTCCAGCGCTCTGGCAAAAATTCCCATCTGGCGCGCCCGCTGTTTGTCGGCCCGAGGCAAGCATTTGCTGGCGACGAAAATTTGGCGAGACATCGCCAAGCAAACATCCACAACAAATCCAACATCCTTCGCCGCGGCCGTCGACGCCA
This sequence comes from Planctomycetota bacterium, assembly GCA_014382805.1. Classification (GTDB taxonomy): domain Bacteria; phylum Planctomycetota; class UBA1135; order UBA1135; family UBA1135; genus JACNIZ01. Next base: position 4,830 of record JACNIZ010000117.1, on the reverse strand, counting down.
TGGCAAAGCTAGTGCCGGGAGCGCCGCAATCGGAGCAGCGACTTGATCTATTGATGAAGTTGATCGCTGAATACGAGCCGGAACCGCGCGCGGGATGGAGCCACCTTCATCGTTCTCGGTCCCTAGTCGTGCAGATGGCGGTGGACGAACTGCTTTCCTTCGGACGAGTAGAGCAAGCCCATACCCTTTTGTATGAAGAAATCGCCGCCACTCGAGGTTCCGACCCCGGTACTGGCGCGGAACCAGTTTTGGTCGGCGGGACCGGCGGCGGGCCGTTCCTCGATGCTCCTGAAAACGCCGAACTGATCGGCGTCCGCGTATCCACCGCTCATTTCAACGGCCGTGTAGTGATTGCAAGTGTGCTCGGGATTTACCAAATCGGCGACGAAGAAGTCGTCGGCGTACGTGCTGGCCAACAGCGCCCGGGCAGCGTCGTTTTGAAAGCGCCGACGGATTGGCGCATCGCCGGAATGGTGGCCACCGGCAGTGATCGTTGCGACGGTTTTCAATTGGTGTACGTGCCGAAGTCAAGTACAGACAACCGCGTACGCATGAGCGAGTGGATCGGCTCCCGCACCGGCCGCGAAATTTTAATTGGTGGCCGTGGCACCAAAATAATCGGCATCCGCGGCCGAGCCGGAGCCGACGTGGATTCGATGGGATTGGTTGGGCAGCCGGAATAAAGCCCAATTCTGTCGTCGGCATGCTTTTTGAATGAATGGTTGCGATCATGAAAGTCCGGTCGCAAGGAGTCGCTATGTCCAGTATTTGGACCCATTTTGCGAAACATCGAGTCGCTATTTTCATTGCAATAGTGGCTCTACCGCTGTGGCAATGCGCCTCGCCGCAATACGGAATTCCGGCGGCAACTTATCGCGGTGCAGCAGCGGAATATTGGATCGATAGGGTTCAGGAAGAATTGCCCAAGGGAGATTTGACCAGTATCGAAGCCATCGTAATGCTGGCCCCTTTCGATCCAAGGGCCGACGAACTTCTTTGGCGAATAGTGCATGACCTATGTCCGCGGCAAATTCTGAACGTGGCTATGGAAATGAGAGATTTGGCGCCTTCTTTGCATGCTAAATACGCCCCGAGATTGATTGATTTATTTCGGACTCAGCATTCCTCCGCCGGCAGCTACGCGCTCGAAGCACTTGTACTTTGGGATTTGAAAACCGTGGATAGGATTCCCGGATTTCATGCCGCACTGGCGGAAGTGCAGAACCTTACGGACCGTTCGGATTACGCCCACGACCTAAATTCCGAAGCGTGGGGCATCGTCGATCCGGAAATACATCAAAGGCCGCATCAATATTCGCTGGCGCTTGATTTGGCGGAAGCCTCGGTGCGGTTGGACGGGCGCAGAGATACCGCCTATTTAGATACCCTTGCCTGGGCTTATTTCCGGCTCGGGAGAGTTGCGGAAGCCATCGCGACGGAGGAAGAGGCCATCCGGAAAACCGACCCGGACGACTCCGATCTGGAGGAGTTTCAAGCCGTACTCCAACTATTCCAGGCAGCGAATTCTTAGTAGGGCAACCCCGCGAAGGGGGATCAGCGAAGTGCCCCACAGATGGGTGGGGCAATTGCAATACCCCGACCAAAAATCTTCCCAAATCAAATTCTGGTGACTTATTGAACAACGCTTGACCGCCCCTTATATTGAGTGCACTTCCAAGGCGGGTACTACATCTAGTGGCCGCTGGGCCCATAAGGGCAGCTCGTATTTCTAAGCCCGAATACTTGCTGGAAGCGGGGTCGTCCATGGCTCCAAGCCCTCGAACTGCGGTCGTTAACGCGGCATTCACCGCGACGCTTGAGGGTCGGCATCCGAGGCCTCGCGTTCAGGTCAGGGAGGCAGCAGCCGATGGTGTCGGCGCTTGCCACCCGTGCGCAAGCCTCGGCAACCAAATCAGGATCCGGGATCATGCACAAAGCACCGACAGCAGCAAAAAACACCACGCCTTCCGGCGAGGGCACTCCCCCAAACAACCCGAGCAAAGCGATGGCACCTCCCCAAACTGGCCAGCGCGTGATCCGCCGCAACGGCCAGATCACCGAATTTGACCGCTCCAAGATTGTGGTCGCGATTACCAAGGCATATTTGGCCGTGGAGGGCGCGTCTGCCGCCAACTCCAGCCGCATTCACAAAACGGTGGAGGAGCTGGCCGACCAAGTCGACGACGCGCTGTTCCGTCGCCTGCCGGAAGACGGGATTATTCATATTGAGGACATTCAAGATCAGGTCGAATTGGGCTTGATGCGCGCCGGTGATCACAAGGTGGCGCGCGCATACGTGATTTACCGCGAGGAGCAGAACCGTAAACGTCGCGAAGAAAAGGCCGCGCGTGCGCCGGAGCCGGAGCACATCGTTCAGTTGACTACCGCCGACGGCTCGATTCGGCCGCTGGATGTGGCGTCGCTGAAGGAATTGGTTTTTGAAGCCTGTCGCGGTTTGGAATCCGTCGATGCGGAGAGTGTGCTCGAGGAAACTTGCCGCAATCTGTTTGACGGCGTCAAAGAATCCGACGTATCGAAGGCGTTGGTTCTGAGCGCGCGTACCAAGATTGATAAGGAGCCGAATTACAGTTTTGTCGCGGCCCGGTTGCTGCTGGATACGCTGCGTCGCGATGCGCTGAACTTTTTGGGGTTGGGCGCGGCGATGGAGGTGCACACCCAGGCTGAAATGGCGCGTCATTACGCCAGTTATTTTGGCGCTTACCTGCAGCGCAGTGTGGAGTTGGGACTGATCGATCCGGAGTTGTTGAAATATGATCTGGCCGTGCTGACCGCCGCAATCAAGCCGGAGCGCGATTTGCAGTTCACCTACCTGGGCCTGCAAACGCTGTTCGATCGCTACTTCATTCACACCGAAGACGGCGTGCGTTTTGAAATGCCGCAGGCGTTTTTCATGCGCATCGCGATGGGGTTGGCGATTAACGAAAGTGATCGCACCGGCCGCACGATTGAGTTTTACAATTTGCTGTCGTCGTTTGATTTCATGTCTTCGACGCCGACGTTGTTCAATTCTGGCACGCTGCGGCCGCAGTTGTCGAGCTGTTATCTGACCACGATTCCGGACGATTTGCACGGCATTTTCAGTGCCATGACCGACAACGCGATGTTGTCGAAGTACGCCGGTGGTTTGGGTAATGATTGGACGTCGGTGCGCGGTTTGGGCTCGCACATCAAGGGCACCAATGGCAAGAGTCAGGGCGTGGTGCCGTTTTTGAAGGTGGCGAATGACACCGCGGTAGCGGTGAATCAGGGCGGCAAGCGCAAGGGCGCGATGTGCGCCTATTTGGAATCCTGGCACATCGATATGGAAGAGTTTTTAGAGCTGCGTAAAAACACTGGCGATGAACGTCGGCGTTGTCATGACATGAATTCGGCGAATTGGATTCCCGATTTGTTCATGAAGCGGGTGGTGAAGGAGCAACAGTGGACGTTGTTTTCGCCAGATGAAACGCCGGATTTGCACGACCTGACCGGGCGTGAATTTGAGGATGCGTATCTCGCCTACGAAAGCAAAGCCGCGCGCGGCGAGATGAAGGTTTTCCGCAAGGTCGAGGCGCAAGAGATGTGGCGCAAGATGCTCGGTATGTTGTTTGAGACTGGGCATCCGTGGATCACTTTTAAGGATCCGTGCAACATTCGCTACACCAATCAGCACGTCGGCATGGTGCATAGTTCGAACTTGTGCACCGAGATCACGCTGCATACCAATCAGGATGAAATTGCGGTTTGCAATTTGGGGTCAGTCAATCTGCCGGCGCACATGGACGAGTCGGGCCTGAATCTGGCCAAGCTTGAGCGCACCATTACGACCGCGATGCGCATGCTGGATAACGTGATTGATTACAATTATTACAGCGTTCCGCAGGCAAAGCATTCCAACGCGCAACACCGGCCGGTCGGGCTGGGCTTGATGGGTTTTCAGGACGCGTTGTTCAAGCAGCGCATTCCATACGCCAGTGATGAAGCGGTTCGTTTTGCCGACCGGTCGATGGAAGCGATTAGTTATTTCGCGATTAAGGCGTCGACGGATTTGGCCGAGGAACGCGGTACTTACGCAACCTATAGCGGTTCGTTATGGAGCCACGGTGTGCTGCCGTTGGATTCGCTGAATCGTTTGGTCGAGGAGCGCGGTGAGTTCATTCAGGTGGATACCAGTTCGACCTTGGATTGGAGCGGCTTGCGCCAGCGCGTGATGACCGTCGGCATGCGCAATTCGAATACGTTGGCGATTGCGCCGACGGCGACGATTTCGAATATTTGCGGTGTCAGTCAATCGATTGAGCCGACGTACCAGAATTTGTTTGTAAAGTCGAATTTGTCGGGTGAATTTACTGTGGTCAATCCATATCTAGTTGCCGATTTGAAGCAGCGCGGATTGTGGGATGAGGTCATGGTGAATGATTTGAATTATTTTGACGGTTCGGTGCAGGGCATTGACCGGGTGCCGGATGAGTTGAAGCAGCTGTACGCGACCGCCTTTGAAATCGATCCGCGCTGGTTGGTGGAAGCTGGCGCGCGCCGTCAGAAGTGGATTGACCAAGCGCAATCGCTGAATTTGTACATGTCCGAGCCGTCCGGCAAAGCGCTGGATAATTTGTACAAGCTGGCGTGGGCACGCGGCTTGAAAACCACCTATTACTTGCGCTCGATGGGCGCGACGGCGATGGAGAAGAGCAGCCACTCGACTTCGTTGGCGCAAACACCAGACACCACGCCCGATGTCAATCCCGGTTCGCAAGCGCCCGAAGCTTGTTCGATTCTTGATCCTGACTGCGATGCTTGCCAGTAAAGCAAAGTTTGCCGATAGGAAAC
>JACNIZ010000164.1 GCA_014382805.1 Planctomycetota bacterium | reverse complement strand
GACATTGCCCATCTCCTTACCCAAACCAAAGTGCAGTGTTTTGGTGCTTTGCGACAGGTAAGAATCACCAGCGTACAAGCTGCGGTGTAATTTGCGTCCGCTGGCCGTAGTCACGCGAACCTTGGAACCAATGGCATCGCGGTTGCTCATGCCCGTGCCAGCCAATTTCAATCCTAGCCAGCTTTTGCCAGCGCCAGCTTGATTGCGCATCAGGCGCAGGCGCGGTGCGGTACGGTTTTTCAGCACCAAATCCAAAGCACCATCGTTATCCCAATCCAGCAAGGCAACGGCGCGGGCGTCGTCAGCGAAATCGGCGTCGGTACTACCGGAAACGTTGGCAAATTGACCATTGCCGAGGTTGAGGAAGGAACAGTTCTTTTCGCGGCCACTCCAGGACGCGCCCTGCTCCATCACCATATGACTCATGGCATCCCATGCCGCCAAGTAGGGATCAGTTTCTTCTTGGCCAACCTTCGAATCTTCAGGAGATTGCGACGTCACGCGTCGCCAGAAAAAACTTCACAAATCGCCTGTATCAGGCCCGGTAATGAATCCGTTCGGCACATAGAGATCGTCGAAACCGTCGTTATTGAAGTCGACGAAACGTGCACCCCAAGTCCAACGGCCTAGTGAAACACCGGCGGAATCAGTGACGTCTTTGAACTTGCCATCGCCAGAATTTTCAAGCAGGAAATTGCCGCGGGCGTGGCTGATGAAATCTTTACTGCGATCGCGCTCCTCTGACATGAACTTGTCGTCTTGCGTCACAATGCGCAAACCTGCTGACGAGAACATGTTCGACAAGTAAATATCTACGTCGCCATCTTGGTCGAAGTCGGCGGCGCTGGCACCCATGCTGGCGGCCAACTCACCCAAACCGATTTCGTCGGCGACGTCTGTGTAACGGCCGTCGTCATTGCGGTAGTAGTTGTTGCGGCCGAAGTCATTGGTGACGTACAAATCAGTGTCACCATCGTTGTCAAAATCTTCCCAAATCGATGCCAAGCTGAACTTAAGGTTGTGCACGTCCGGGCCATATTCAACTGTGGCGTCGCGGAAGCGGCCAACACTCATTGGATTGGCACGGCCTTCATTCAAAAACAGAATGTTGCGGCCACCATTGTTTGCGTCGTGATACGGAACCGGTAAACCACCACCCAAAGAACCGGCTTCACTGTGACGGTTATATCGACAGGCGTAAATTTCTAGGTCGCCATCTTGGTCGATGTCCGTCGCTGAAATGGAATGCACAAAAGCAGAGCCAGGACAGCTCAAAAGCGTTAACTGGCCGAAGATCCCTTTGCCGTTGTTGTATTTCACAGCAATGCCTGGTCCCATCGAAACTGCCAGGTCCAAATTGCCGTCGTTATCAAAGTCCAGTATTAGGGCTGCTCGGCTGTTGTCCATGTAAGCAACCTCCCATTCTTTCGCTACTTCCTTTGTGGTGCCATCGGCTTGCTTCAGGAATAAGCGGTTCGGCAGTCCACCAGGTTGGCAGACGTACAAATCTTCCATGCCATCGTTATTAACATCGCCGACGGCAATGCCTTGCCAACCCATATAGGAGTTTCCGGTCAACCGGTCTTTCTGACGGTACAAATCGCCAGCGCCGCGTTGGAACTCCGACAAGAAAAACTCGTGCTCGCCAAAGGCATGTCCAGTTAAGTCAGCGAACATAGCCTGCGGTGCAGAAAATTCTTCATAAGACAAAACTACGATGGAACGGATTTTCGGATGCTCATCTTCCGGTAAACCGCGCCATTGCACACGCCACTCAATATTGGTTTGCAGCGCTGCCCCATCACGACGTCCATGCGCCTGCACCAACATCTTGGTCGAAAAGGTCTCGTCGCCTTCACGATCAACTGAAACAATTTTCAAGTCAGCTTTCAGGTGATCCGCGCCAGTGAATGGCTTGCGGAAGTTGCTGCATTGCTGATCAAAATCGGCTGCTGGCAACAATGCCGTGGCTAATGCGTCAGGCCGCATCACCTTCATATCGGAATCGGAAAAAACTTCCTTCAATCCAGCCGGTCGCAATTCATTGCAGCCGCTGTAATCGTCGGCTAGGAAATGATGCAAATCGGCAGTAGCTTTGTTCAGATCCAATAGATCGTGAAACAAATCTTTAAGTTGATGCTTGGCGGTGTCATGCAACAACTCCGATGGCCAGCCGTCGTTAACAGCATTGCGCCGCTCCAAGTTGTCCTTGACCGTGGCATTAACGGCCACCTCTTGGCTCTCAAACAGTGTTTTCAATTCCCCGCTCTGCCCGTCGGCAGTGTTTGGGTTTTCGGAAACTATAGTATCAGTGGTTTTAGCCGAATCGCCGCAGCTAGGGACCAGCAATGCCAGTCCTAACAGCGCAGCCCAACTCACTGTCGAATGGGGGGAGGATGTACGCATCATGAGCGCAGTTAGCTTAGCATTTTTTTAGTTTCGCATGGGTTATGCCCAAGCGTGGAAATTGCCATTTTTGGCCCGCAGCAATGTGCCAATAGTCATTGCAGCGTTGATCAACCCAACGTGAGTGTATGCCTGCGGGAAGTTACCCAACAATTCTCCACTACGAGTGTCTACATCTTCGCTGAACAACCCCAACGGGTTAGCGTGCGACGTGACGCGGTGGAACATTTCAATCGCCTCCTCCAGACGTCCAGCTAAAGCCAGTGCTTCTATCCACCAGAACGAACAAATCGTGAAGGTACTGGTCGGGGCGCCGAAGTCGTCGTCGTGCACGTAGCGCATAACGCCGTCTTCGCGCACCAGCAATTTGCGGTAGGCATCCAAAGTGCTGACGAAGTGCTGGTCGGTAGGCGAAATCAAGCCTATGGATGGCAGTAGCAAGTTGGCAGCGTCGGCGTTTGTGCCGTCAAAGGTTTGGGTAAACATACCCAATTCTTTGTTGTAGCCGCGTTCCATGATGGTGGCCAACATGTCGGCGGCGACGATGCGCCACTCTGCCGCCATCTCAGGTTCCTTCAAGCCTTCCGCGACCTCAGCCCCGTGGTGAACTGCCGCCCAGCACATCGCACGCGAGAAGGTGTGCAGCAGTGGCTCACCCCGATATTCCCAAATGCCCAAATCGGGTACGTCGAAAGCATCGATGGATTCTTGCACCATACGCTTCAACAAAGGCAGCCAAACGCGTGGGTCGTGGAAATCCACTCGCGGGTCGAGCATCATCGACCGCAAGCACAGCACCACTTCCCCCATGAGGTCAATTTGTAGTTGCTCAGCAGCCGCATTGCCGACGCGCACCGGTTTGGTGTTTTTATAACCAGCTAAATGCGGCAACTCGAATTCGGGCAAATTGCGTTCGCCGCCTATGCCATACAGCGGCTGCAACGGTCCGTTTTCAGCCACGTCCATGACAAACCGCAAGAAGTTGCGACCCTCTTGGAAGTGCGCCAAACGTCGTAATGCCTCGACCGTGAACACCGAGTCGCGCAGCCAGCAATAACGGTAGTCCCAAGTACGCGGCTCGCCGACGGCTTCAGGAATACTGGTAGTTGTCGCCGCGATGATTGCGCCAGTCCCAGTGTAGGCGTGCAGCTTCAGGCAAAGCGACGAGCGAATCACTTGCTCGTCGGCAAATCCGGCAAGGTTGGAATCTTGCACCCACCTGCGCCAACCTGCGATGGTCAAATCCAAGTCACGTTTGACTTCATCGATGTGCATGGCTTCCGAATGCAAACCATAATCCAACACAAAAAAGCGTGGCAGATCCAATGCAAACTGATTGCCGTTGAGGATGTAATCGGTCGGCAAGTTGCTGGTGAGCATATGCGGCTCACCGCAGCCCAAAAAACGCACGCCATTTTCAGCTTGTAGTAGTTTAAGGATTTCACGCCCGTAATCGGGACGCGGTTCAAATTCCATTTTCACCTTGGGTCGGCCGCTCACCGGGCGCAGCAGACGAATAAATCGAAATGGCGTGCGATGGCGCAGTCCGTCGGGAATTCGCGGCATAAAATCGAAAAGGTCCCAGACGCCGCTTTCATCTTCAAACCGGGTCAGCAAAACGTTGGTATTGCGGACATAGCGCATTGCCCCACGTTGCACCTTTCCTGATGGCAAAAACCGCCAAGTCCCGCCTTTCTCTTGATCCAGAATTCGCCCAAAGACGGAAGGCGAATCAAAGCGCGGCATGCAAAGCCAATCAACCCCACTGTCGGGGTGGATCAGCGCAATCATATTGCCATTGCCAATGACGGCTTGTTCGAGGGTCATGTTTTTCCAAGCTGTTGAGACAAAAGCTTATGCGTCTATCGACCCGCTGCAGGACTGGACTTAAGAGTGTAGGCATGGAACTCGGCCAGCAAACGACGGCAAGCCGCAGGGTCAGCTAAGCAAAAACGTGCAGCGCTTTGGCGGGATCCTATCAGCAGGGTCCATGCGGTGTTAGGCAAATCAAGGAACATGCTTTCGTCGGTTCGATCGTCCCCAGCTGCCAGGATAAGTGGATTACGACACTGGCTTTCAGCCAAGATTTGACCCACTGCCCGGCCCTTAGTGACACCCAACGGTCGTACCTCGACGACTTGATTGCCGCGCATGACTTCAGCCTGGCGATCTTGCAGTAACTCTTCTAAATGCTGGCGTAGCTCCCGCGCTTGCCACCTGGACTGCTCGGGTTCAGCGTCACGAAAGTGCCAAGCCAAACCTAGAGGTTTTTCTTCGACCTTACTTTTGGGTACTCGGGCGGCAAATTCCAACATGAGTTGGTGAACTTCGTCGCGCCAATCCAAATTCAATCCATCAACCAAAGACTCGAAGTTCATTTTGCCTGGGCGTCGCAAACTGGCGCCGTGTTCGGCAACCAAGCCTATACCAGTGTCACCTAACCAATCGACGAGCAACTGATCAGAACGACCACTTACCACATAGGTATGTAGGCCGCGCACCTGCGCAAGCGAGGTCAGTAAACTTCGGATTTCCGGAGTTGGAATAGCATCATTGGGCTTAGCGGTGAACTCGCGCAAGGTGCCGTCGTAGTCCAAAAAGAGCATGGCTGCGTCGGCGTAGGACCATTCGCGGAAAAATTCGTGGCGCTGCCCTTTGCCGAAAGTCGTGGGCAATTGGGGCCGATCGGAGGCGCGGATGGCGCCCAAACATTTTTCAGCCCAAACATGCACGTTGGCACTAGCGACGCGTTCGCGCATCGGCTTCATACGACTCATGCGTTCCGCTATGGGCATATTCAACGCACGTTTTAAAGTTTGGAGCATCGCTTGGTCATCGTACGAATTCACGCGCAGTGCCTCCCCCAGCTCCCAGGCAGCACCAGTGTTTTCACCCAAAACCAGCACGCCATCGTCCTGCCCGCGTGAGGCGACGAACTCCTTGGCCACCAAATTCAAGCCGTCGCGCAGTGGCGTGACCAAGCAGACATCGGCGAGGCGATAAAGGGCGCGCAAAATGGAAGGTCGCACGCCGCGGAATTGATAGTGCAAAGCCTGTAAGCCTGGCCGGCCAAATTCGGAATTGATTTTGCCAGCTAAGCGGTCGACCTCATCGCGCAAATCACGGTATTCCTCAACCTCGACCCGCGACGGCACCGCAATTTGAATCATCATCACCTTTTCAACCAGACTTGGATCCTCCTGCAACAACGCCGCAAATGCTTTCAATCGTTCTGGAACGCCCTTGGTGTAATCCAGACGTTCCACACCCAGAATAATGCGCCGCCCGGCCACCGCCTGCTTCAAGGCTTTCATTTCTCGTTGCACTTCACCTTCAGCGTCATCATCAGATCCTTGCCAATCCGCCGGTTCTATACCCAGCGGCTGCGCCATCAGTTTCACCTCGCGGTTTTGATGGTAAATCGTGGTGCTGCGCGTTTCCAAACCCAACAAATGGCGTGCCGCCGAACGGAAGTGACGCACATAACCCAGAGTATGAAATGCGACGACATCGGCGCCAAGGATGCCTTGCAATACCTCCTCACGCCGTGCAAAAATTCGATAAATTTCCGATGACGGAAATGGAATGTGCAAGAAGAACCCAATCCGCAAATTCGGCATCGCTTGGCGCAACATAGCTGGCACCAGGGTCAGGTGGAAATCCTGAATAAAAACCAAATCATTGGGCTGCACTTGCTCCAACACAGCATCGGCAAACTTGCGATTCACGCTGCGATAAGTTTCCCAATACTCCGCATTGAAAGTCATACGTTCCGGGAAATAGTGGAATAACGGCCACAAACAACGGTTGCTGCAATGAGTGTAATACTCGTCGTGCTGTTTTTCATCCAAGCCGACGCCAACCATGCCTTTGCTTTTCAGCAGTTCCTGAACCGTCTCCGAAACCTCGCCCCCTGCGGTGACCACTCCGGGCCAACCAATCCAAAGACCTTTGCTTTCCCGGTGCGGCCGACGTAATCCCGTCGCCAAGCCGCCAGCGGCAAAACGCAACTGCCATTGCTCGTCCTCTTGGTTTAATACCACCGGAAGACGGTTACTAACCAGGATGAGACGGCCGTCCGGGCCTAGCCTAGAGTTGTTATTTGGGAATGGAATTGGGGAAGCCTGATTTGGGGGCATTTCGAACCTCTGAAGGCGTCGTCTCGCCTGCAGGCGATTGGACTAGCCTGAAAACATCTATAGTATCGCCATTTCGCGCCAGAAAATTAACGTCGAGTTGGTCACCGTCGAAATCCAGCGTAAGCGCTCCCATTCGGGCCAACGACCTGAACATCGCAGGGTGGTCGAATGAGCCTTTAAATGCCGAACCAGAGGAGCCTGCCACACAATACACCGCCCCTTTTTGACCACCGGCGTGACGTTGATATGGACCATCCCTGGCTGGATCACCGCTGCCGCCATCCAATATCATCTCTGGTGCAAATTCACCAGAAAGGCCGTAGTGGCCGCCAATCATGTACGAACGTTCATAAGCATGACTGTGACCGGCAAGGACCAAATCCACTCCACCAGCTTCCAGGGTAGGTAGAACCTGCTCGCGCATTTGCGTCATGCGACCGGCACTATCTACAGGATTATCAGAATCGTGGGTCCCTTTGGTATAGGGAGGATGGTGCCAAAAAGCGATGATCCAATCCTGTTCGATTTGCGCCATGTCTTGTTTTAACCACTGCACCATCGGTCCATCAGCAAGGCGATTGCTGCCTT
>JACNIZ010000098.1 GCA_014382805.1 Planctomycetota bacterium | reverse complement strand
TACGCGCGAAGTAATCAAGGCGACGGCAAAGTGGGTTGAGCAATTCGACAGTCAGAATGTTGAGCACGCGCACCACATGCTCGAAGCGCTTTGGGTTTATCAGCAGCACAATGTAGAAAACCAAGAACTGCTTCAACAACTGCTCAACTCTCCAGAACCGCACGCGCGGATTGCCGCGCAAAGAGTGGAGTATTTTGGAAATCTCAACTTGGCCAAAGCCACTGACGTAGGATCCGAAAGCGAGCAGGGAACTGAGATGCAGCCAGCTCCCGAGGGCGCCATCGTTATTAACACGGTGCCAGAGGAAATGCGCTACGACATAAAAACCTTTAGTGTGAAGGCTGGAAGTGAGGTCAAACTTTGGTTTGCCAACCCGGACTTCATGCCGCATAACTTGGTGATCGGAATGCCCGGCTCGGCCGAAGAGATCGGCCCTGCCGCTGAAGCTTTAGGGGCGCAAGGATTTGCTCTCGGCTTCATTCCTAAGAGCGACAAGATCATTGCTTACTCCAAGTTGCTCAACTACCAAGAGTCCGAATTGATGGAGTTCACCGCTCCCTCAGAGCCCGGTGATTACGACTTCGTTTGCACCTTTCCTGGCCACTGGACTTTGATGCGCGGCATCATGAAAGTGACTGAGTAAGCCTGTGAGCATATCAAACCACATTGGACTTTCTCACTCCGTTTGACTCAGGGGGTCGTCTTCCTTTTCCAAGGAATCCAAATGCGGATTCGACTCGCGCGCGTGGGCTTGCAAGTCGATGATTTCGTCGTGTTCGTCCACGATTTCAGTACCCAATAGCGATTCCAGTACGTCTTCGAGGGTGACGATGCCTTGAATGCTGCCATATTCATCAACCACCGCAACCATGTGGCGTCGACGATTTAAAAATAAACGCAGCAACCTATGCGCGGGCATGCTGCCTGGCACGGTCTCCAACGGGCGCTTCAATTGGCCGATGCTCAGCTCACCCTTCCCAGCCACTCCGGCGTCAAAAACCTCGCGACGATAAATCACCCCAACGATTTCATCCGGGTTTCCAGGGGAGTGCACCGGCACGCGGCTATGAATCCAGCGATCCGTTTGGGCTATCGCTGCGGAAATAGTCATGTCGGTGGGAAACCGTTCAAGGACGCGGCGCGGGGTCATCAATTCACGCGCATGCACCTGATCGAGAGTGAGCGCGTTTTCTACCCAAGCACTTTCTTCTCCGCGCACATGCCCATGCCGACGTGCCAGGCGCGTGAACACGAGCACCTCTTCTTCACTAGGCCCGGGGTTTTTGTTTACACCCGTCAGACGTCGCATCGCCGCCCGAGCGGGGCGCGCGATTGGCCAGGAAAGCCAAGTCATCAATTGAATCGGCCAAGATAGCCGTGGCGCCAGCACCGCCGCATGCCGCACACCCAGGCTTTTGGGGATGATTTCTGTCAGGCTCAAAACGGCAATCGTGAATAGCGTCGCAAACCAGCCGACGGCCAATTCACCGTAGAGATTGGCAACCATGGCTCCGCACCACGCCGCGCCGACGGTATGAGCGACAGTGTTTACAGTGAGGATCGCGGCAATAGGCTCCTCGATGTCCGCCCGCAGTCGGCCCAGTCGGCGCGCTCCGCGTACCCCGCGCTCCTTGAACATCTCGACTTGAGAAGGTGTAATCGCGTAAAGGGCCGCCTCAAACAGTGAGCACAAGAATGAGGCGAGTAAGGTGCAGGTTGCAACGGTGAGTATGAGGCCCATGGCGTGTTGGGAGGGAATCCCAGAATGGCATTATGCCGCACGCCTTCCTGGGTCATTTCGTTTTGAAAACCGCGTGCTTCGAATCACCGCCAGAGATGAGGTAGGCCATTAAGTCCGCCAGCTCGTCTTTGTTCATCGAATTGATCATGGCCGGCGGCATCAAAGACACATGCGATGGCACGATGTTTTCTACTTCGTCCGCCGGCGTTTTGGTTAGGACGCTGAAATCGAACGGATTGATTGCGATGGCGATCTCGGTTTGGTTTTGGAAAATAATGCGTCCAGTGATTTGGCCGCCGTCCTTCAGCAGCACCGTGCTGGCTTGGTACTGTTCGGAAATCGAATCACTAGGCTCGATGACAGAAACCAGTATGTCGCGGATCGAATAGCGCTGCGCGACCGAGCCCAAATCAGGGCCGGAGTGACCGCCAGTGCCTTGGAAACGATGGCAAGCAATGCACAAACCCGCCGAAAACATCTTCTTGCCGTTTTCAAAATCCCTGCCGCGAAGCTCGGAGTCGAACAACTTCATCGCGGTGTCGGTCGTCCAGGCCACTGGCGGACCTGTTGGCCTCGGCAATGAGCTCAGATCAACGGTGGCGACGTCGCCGAGCAGCCACGAAACCGAAGCCGCGTCCTTTTCGGGCAAGTGGTCGATGGCGTCATCGCGGATCGCGCGGATGTAGCCGACAAAACTTAAGCCGCCACTCTTTTTCAAAGTGTCGCTCAGCCAAGAAAAGTAGTACTTTCGATCTTCCAGGGTCCAGCCATTTTGAACGCGTCGCAAGCAATAGGCGTAATGAATGTTCTGGCTGTTCGGCGTATTCGTCATCGCCTGGAGGATGGCTTTTCCGTATTCATGCCGCCCCAGCATTTCCTTGTCATAAGCAAGGGTCTTGGTTTGGGTGACCTTCATCAAGCCGATGGTTTTGCTGACCACGGTAGGGGCATCCAAGTAGCTGAGTACCCGGCAGAGTTCGGTATCTAGTGCTTCGTCGCTGGCTGGATAGGACGGATCAATATTGGCGATGATCGCATCGACCTCGGCTTGCGTCGGTTCGGTTAGCCGAATCAAACACAGCGAATAAGCGCGTAGCAAAGCCAGTTGGTCTTCACGTCCCAGCCCACTGAACGAAATGCGATTGAGTTTCTGCAACACCTTGCTTGACAACGACTTGTCACCGTGCCGGCAGAGCGCGATGGCGGCGTAGATGGAAGCGCGGGAATCCGTTTCGGCGAAGACTTTATCCTGCCAAAGATCGAGGTCTTGGCACTCGATCGCCAGTCGTGCGGCGTAGCGTATGTTGCGATCTTCATGCCCCAAGTATGGCCAAGATTTTTCAACCACCGCAATGCCGTCGTGGTTGTCGCCACTCTCTTGCTTGCCGTGAAACGCCTCCAGCGAATGACGTAAATCTCTCAATTCTTGATTCGCCACCAAGCTCTTTTTAGTGCCCTCGCTCTTTTCGCCGACGTAACGAATTCGGTAAAGCTTCGAATCGGTATTACGCCCGCCAATCACAAAGTACATGTGCCCATCCGGCCCAAACCGCATCGCGGTGATGTTCAGCGGCGTGCCATTTAAAAACTCCTTTTTGGTCCCCGTATAGCTGGAGCCATTCTCCTCCATGTCCAACGTATAAATCGTCCCAAAAGTCCAATCACACAAGAACAGCTTATCCTGGTAATAGTCAGGATAATTCGAATGATGGCCAAAGCTAATCGCCGTCGGCGATCCCGGCCCGACGTCAATCACCGAACCATTGCTGTCGGCAAAATACTCCGGCCACTTCGCCGAACCCGCGCGCCAGCCAAATTCACTCGCCGACGTCACGTGATTGACTCGCGTCGGTCGATACCACGGACTGCCGATATCAAACTCCAAATCGGAGTCATAAGTAAACATTTCACCCTCGCGATTGATCGCCAAATCGACCGAATTGCGAAAGCCCGACGAAATCATCGTCCAATCCTTGCCGTCGAGAGAAATGCGGCAAACCCAACCCGCTGGAGCACGCACGCCGACCGCGTGGCCATTCGAATCCGGCATCGCGGGCAGCAGTGAATCCAATCCCCAAACCTCCGGCTGCAGGCTCACCACGCCATCTGGCAGCGGCGAGTGGTTGCCGGATACCAAGTACAAGCCCTCGCCATCTTCCGTTTTGATCATGCAGTGAGCAGAATGCTCATACCCAACATGCAGTTTTTTCAGCAGCGTGAACTCGTCAAAAGTATCGTCGCCGTCGGTATCTCGAATCCGATAAAAACCTTTCATCGACGACATGTAAAGGCTGTCAAAAGCATAAAGAAAACCCAAAGCGCCGCCAACAGTACGACTCCCCCAAGGAATCGGGTCATACGGAAATCCCTCCAGACTCTCGACGTTAACCTCCGAATTCGGATTGCCTTCCTCAGGCAAAGTCACCCGAAAAACGCCATTGCTGTCCTGGTCCGAAACAATAATCCTCCCCTTCGGATCAAACGCCATCGCCACCCACGAACCCTGCTCCTTCGGCACAGAATAAATCAACTCAGCATCAAACCCCTCAATCAGGGTAATCTGCGTATCCTCATCAAGCACGTAGCGGTTTGAAACTTCGTCAATGGCTCCCTTGCCGCAACCGAAGGTCAGGCAGAAAATGAGCGAGGTAGTGGTCAGGAGCGTTGGAGGATTCATCGGTGGAAGTGTTTTGCCGTTGGGCCTAAGCCGCAGGGTAGCAATAGGAGAGGTGGCGCAGGCCGAGAGGATCTCTTAGTAGCCCAATAAATGTCTAGGCGTAAGTTGAGTTTGCCCGCATTGCATGCACCTGACGTATGGATAGCGCTGGCCCCGCCCATACAGCCAAAACAGGCCTTAGTGCCCGTCGCGTAGGGGATATGCTGCGGCATGTGAGCATCGGGGGATTCTAAATTCTAGGCTTGGCGTTTATTCCGTCGGCCAATTATTTGAAAACCGCCCGCCAGACTACCCTTTGGGCCGAGCTGGGCCCCGTCAGCCACCCCTCCTTTCATGTCATGAGCGCCGATCGCGTCACCATTGTTGAGCAAAATTTGGACCGTCAGCTGGCTGAGCTGACCGAGTCAGCGCGCCTGTTGGCGGCGGATCAACCGTTGCGGCCGGGCAGTAGTTTGACCGCGGCGCGGGCGCGGGATTTGTTTGAGGACATGGTGCTATCACGCACCATCGACATCGCTGCGCGGGCGTTAAAGGCACGCGGCGAGGGTTTTTACACCATTTCGTCGGCGGGGCACGAGCTCAATGCGACCTTGGGTGCGCTGCTGCGGCCGACGGATCCATGTCTGCTGCACTACCGCTCCGGCGCGCTGTTCGCTTCGCGCTTGCGGCAAATTCCTGGCAGCACTCCAAGTTGGGATGTGCTGCTCTCGCTGACGGCGTCGGCGGAAGACCCTGCCAGTGGCGGGCGTCACAAGGTATGGGGCAGTCGCGGGGCGTGGATTCCGCCGCAAACTTCGACCATTGCGAGCCACCTGCCTAAGGCCGTCGGCATGGCTTTTGCGATCGGGCGCGCCCGACGTTTGGAAGTCCGGGCCGGCTTGCCGTTGCTGAAGGGATTGCCCAAAGATTCGATCGTGATGTGCAGTTTTGGCGACGCTTCGTCGAACCATGCGACCGCGCTTTCGGGTATCAATGCGGCTCGCTGGGGCAAACGGCGTGGCAACCCGATGCCGGTTCTGTTTGTGTGCGAAGACAACAAGCGCGGCATTAGCGTCGAAACGCCGTCGCGCTGGGTGCAGGACACTTGGGATTCGCGACGCCACCTGCATTTTTTCGACGCGCGCGGTGAGGTCGATGAGGTCTGGGATACGGTGGAATTGGCGATTCGCACCTGTAGGCAGCAGCGCGAGCCGGTTTTTCTGCGGCTGGATTCGATCCGATTGTGGGGCCACGCCGGCAGTGACGTTGAATCGGCGTATCGATCACTGAAGGAGATCGAACACACCGAATCGCGCGACCCCATTTTGGCAGCGTCGCGTCGGTTGACCGAAGTTGGCGCTGCAACTCCGGCTCAATTGAAGCAAATTGTCGCCAGCACCCGAGCCCGAGTGACGGCGTCGATGGAAGAAGCCACCCAGCGACCGAAGTTGACCGACGTCGACGAAATTTTGCGCCCGTTGGCTCCGGTCGAGCCAGAACTCTGGCAGGCATCGGCCACCCGCGCGATTGCGGAAAAAGATCGCCGAGAAGTATTCGGTCGACGCCTACCCGAAGAAGAAGCTTCGTCAACGCGTCGCACCCTGGCCGCGCGGATTAACCAAGCCTTGCACGACGAAATGCTGCGCCATCCCGAAATGGTTTTGTTCGGCGAAGACGTCGGCCGTAAAGGGGGAGTTTACGGCGTGAGCCAGCACCTGCAGGAGCGATTTGGCCAAGCCCGCTGTTTCGATACCTTGTTGGATGAGACGACCATTCTCGGTGTCGCGCAAGGTGCCGCCCAGGTCGGTTTATTGCCGATTCTCGAAATCCAATACCTCGCCTATCTGCATAACGCCATCGATCAACTGCGCGGTGAAGCGTGTTCGACGTCCTACTTTTCCAACGGCGCATTCCAAAACCCGATGGTGGTGCGCATCGCCGGCCTCGGTTACCAAAAAGGTTTCGGCGGCCACTTCCACAATGACAACTCCATTGGTGCGCTGCGTGAAATCCCGGGCTTGGCAATGGCCTGTCCAGCGCGCGGAGATGATGCCGTTCGCATGTTGCGCGGCGCGGTGGCGATGGCGTCGGAAAGTGGGCGCGTAGTTACGTTTTTAGAACCGATTGCGCTGTACCACGAGCGCGATTTATATGCAGATGGCGACGAAAAGTGGCTGTGTGATTACCCGGCTCCCAACGGCTCCGCTGCGGCGGCGCTGCTGCCGGGTGAGGTCGGGGTTTACAATCCCGAAGCGTCAGATGTACTCATCATTTCCTACGCCAACGGCCTGCGCATGTCGCTTCGAGCTGCGCGTAGGCTGGAAGCGGAGATCGGCAAACGCGCGCGCGTCATGGATTTGCGCTGGCTGAATCCGCTGCCGCATGAGGCATTGCGCAAACATGCCGAGGAGTGCGGTCGCGTGCTTGTGGTCGATGAATGTCGCGCAACTGGCGCTGGCGTGGCCGACGCCATCATCGCCGCTCTAGCCGAAGCCGGATTCGTCGGCCGAATGAAATCGGTACGTGGTCTTGACTGTTACATACCCCTCGCCGACGCCGCCAATTTGATCATGCTTAGCGAAGAGCAAATCTACGCCGCTGCCATGGAGGTATCGGCATGAGTCGAGTCGTATTAGTTTTGCCCGGCCGTGGTTCGTACACCGAACGCACCATGCGTCAGCTCGATACCAATCACCCGTTGGTGCGCCAAGCCGAAGGCATGCGTGCCGAATTGGGATTGGACCCATTGCTCGAACTCGA
>JACNIZ010000099.1 GCA_014382805.1 Planctomycetota bacterium | reverse complement strand
CCAAGGGCAAGGGCAGTGTGGCGCATTTTTTGGCCTTAGGGCTATGTGAAGCTGGCTTTTGTGTAGGCTCATACAGCTCTCCTCACTTGTGCGACTGGCGGGAGCGCATCCAAATTCAACTCCAGAATACGTCCGATTTCCGCTACGCCGCCGCGTTGGAGCGAGTCCTTGCCGTCGCCAAAGGAGAGCAAACCTTTTTTGATCTGCTGAGCGCGGCCGCTTTTGAGATTTTTGCCGCCGAAAAGTGCGATGTGGCAGTGGTGGAGGTCGGTTTGGGTGGTCGTTATGACTCAACCCGGGTGCTCGATCCGGTTGCGTGCATCGTGACTTCCATCGAAATGGAACATGTCGACGTGCTCGGGCCAGATTTACAGTCCATCGCCTGGAACAAGGCTGGGATTTTTGTTGAGCATAGCCAAGCCTGGATTGGGCACGGCATTCCGGCCGCGGCATTGCAGGTGCTGGAGGCCGAAGCAAATAAGATGAATCTTCGGTGCCTAAAAGCCACGCCATCCGGCCGCGTCGAAATTGGCCATCCGCAGGCGCACATGTTGCAGAATTTCGACCTCGCCCATTCGGTTTTGGCTGCCAATGCCAATCGCTGGCCGGGCGCTGCCGACGCTTTGTTGCGCCTACCTAGCGAAAAGCTAAGCCTGCTCGGGCGCTGGGAATTCCGCCAGCTCGCCGATGGCCGCACCGCAGTATTTGACGTTGCCCATAGCCAAAACTCAATTGCGGCAGTGGTGCAGGCTTTCCGCGAGCAATTTCCGCAGCAGCAGCGCGGCGTGGTTTTTGCGTTGCGAGACGATAAAAATGCGCTCGAATTGGGCGCCAAATTGTGGCAGCAAATAGGCCCACAGCCCGAAAATGAATCTTGGTGGGCGGTTCCGGCTGGCGATCATCCGCGTAGCGCTAACCCGAAACTTTTAGCGTCGGCATGGAATGCGGCGGGCTGGCAGGCTCAAGCAATTTCGGAAGTTGCTTTCCCCGCCGCCGCCGATGTCCTATTAATTACCGGTTCGACCTATCTGGTCGGAGCTTTGCGCAACCAAACTACTGCAGTCATCCCAGCTGAATGAGCGACGCCCTCGAAAATCCCGACGTTCGACACTCCTACCGCGACGAAATGGTCGAGGATTTGCGTCAATCCGGACTACTTAAGGTCGGCCGCCTGACCTTGCTAATGCCGCGTAGTTTTGGCTTTTGCTGGGGCGTGGACCGCGCTCTGGCCATGGTTGAAAGTGCGCGCCACCAGTACCCTGGCCGACGCATGTGGCTGCTTAGTTCGTTGATCCACAACCCGCGCGTGAACGAAGACATGCGCAAGATGGGCATCGGCTTTTTGAAAGGGCCAAACGCGGTAGAAGGGGCATACGAGCAACTCACCGAGGACGACGTCGTCATTATCCCAGCGTTTTCGGCCGAGGTCGAAGACATGGAGTTGCTCAAGCAATGCGGCGTCGCCATAGTCGATACCACCTGTCCGTGGGTGATCAAGCCGCACAAGCGCACGTTGCGCTACTTGAAGGAGGGATTCACTACCGTCATTCATGGCACCGTTGGCCATGATGAAACGCGAGCAACATGCTCATTGGTCAACCACGAGGGCGGCCGATTTTTGGTCGTGCATGACATCGACGAAGCCGCAGCATTGGCCGATTATTTGCTCGGCAAAATTGATGGGCCTGAGCTGCAAAAAGTCCTGCACCCAATGGCCATTCCCGAAGATTTTGATTGCCAGCGCGACCTGCGCAAGATCGGCATCATCAATCAAACCACAATGTTAGCCAGTGAATCGCGAGCCATTGGCGATTTGCTTAAGGCCGCCCTAATGGAACGCGACGGCGAGGATGGCATTGCCGAATCCTTCCGCGATTTCGACACCATATGCCGCGCGACGCAGGACAACCAAGACGCAGCCAACACTGTGGTCAAGGAGCACCCCGACCTGTTTATCGTCGTCGGCGGTTACGACTCATCGAACACTCGCAATTTGGCACGCGTTGGCGACTATTACGACGTGCCTTCCTTTCACATCGAAGGTCCAGATTGCATCGCAGCTTCGCTAAGTTATCGCGAACGCCCATCCGGCGAGATTTTGCAGGCCGAAAATTGGTTGCCCAGCGAAGGTCCGGTGCGGGTTGCCTTTACCGCCGGTGCATCGACTCCGGATACGATCTTAGGGCAGGTGATCAACCGGCTGGTCGCCTATTCCGGTGAAAATTGGGCTTAATCTGAGCTTTCTGACGGTCGCTGTAAAGCCTGCTGGATGGTTTGCAGCAAGGTGGCGGTATCAAACGGCTTTTCCAAAACCGCCGTGGCGCCGAAGGCCTTGGCCAGACGTAAATAGTTTTCGGTTTTCAGGCGACCGCCGCCGGACATGGCAACAATTGGCAGGTCTGGCTTCAACAGCTTCGAGGCCTTCATATTTTCTAAGCCATCCTGATCCGGCATCACAATATCAGTGATCATCAGGTCGACGTCTTCCTTGGCCAAGCATTGCTGAGCCTCAACGCCGCTGGACGCGGTGAATATGGAATGTCCTGACAGTTCTAGAAGCTTTTTTAAGGTGCTTCGAATCTCAGGGTCATCGTCGACGACTAGGATGGTTGGCAAGGCGCTCGAGGTTCCTTTAGGCGGCAGACTAGCACCGGTTTCCTAGCAAGTCGAACCCAACAAGGGAAAAAGCGAAGAGTTATAAAACTCAAGGGCTTAGGGCAGTTTGTCCGAAGGAAATCTTGCACCTTGGGGTAAAGATCCGGAGGATGGGAATGCCATCGGTTCCCCCGGGGTTGCTCCAATGCGGATTGCATATGGACCTCAGCCACAGTCAGAGTCAAGAAAAGGCACATCAAGAGGCCTTTGAAGAGATTTTCCAGAAGGAAACACGAGTCCTTCTAGGAAATCGCTTCCGCTTGTCCTTTTCTATCGGCATCGTACTTTATCTGCTGTTTTCGATACTTGATTGGTTTTTCGCCCGCGGCCAGTGGGGAGAATTTTTGGCCCTGCGCGTCGGTGTGGCTGCAATCGCCGGCTTGGCCATGGCCCTTAGCACCACAAATTGGGGCGAAAGAAATGTGGTGCCGCTCAGTTTTTTCACCCTGAGCGTGGCTGCATTCGTGCTGTCGGTTATGACGGCAATGCTAAAGGGCTTTTCTAGCGAATATTTCTACGGCATCATGCTGGTGCTGTTTTTGGTTGGCTTGTTCATGCCATGGCGGCCAGGCGTGACCTTGACCTTCTGCTTTGTAGTCGCAGGCGGGTATTTCAGCAGCAACCTATGGCTGCACAACCTGGAAATCACGGCGGTTCAGCCGTTTTTCTTCCTGCTTGGCACCTGTGCTCTGACCACCCTAGGCTCGATGGCGGTCGAAAAATCGCGACGTAAGGATTTGGAGCAGCGCATGGCATTAAAGGAAGCGAATGAGCAACTGCAAGAATTGGACGAGGCCAAGACTAGTTTTTTTGCCAACGTCAGCCACGAGCTTCGAACTCCATTGATGCTCATTTTGGGTCCATTGGAATCGCTACTTGCTGGTCGAGATCGCCACGATTTCAAAACCGTATTGGAGTCCATGAACATGAAT
Organism: Planctomycetota bacterium; assembly: GCA_014382805.1. Taxonomy (GTDB): domain Bacteria; phylum Planctomycetota; class UBA1135; order UBA1135; family UBA1135; genus JACNIZ01. Next base: position 3,576 of record JACNIZ010000099.1, on the reverse strand, counting down.
GCCAATCGCTTGCTGCGTCAGGTCAATATGATCCTGAATTTCGCCAAGTTAGAGGCCGGTAATCAGGACTGTAATTTTGAAACCAGTAACGTCGGCAATATTTTGACGATGTTAATTAAGAGCCTGGATCCGACTGCGGAATCGCGGGCTATGCGCTTGGAATACAGCGGTATCGATGAGTTGCCTAATTCTGTATTTGATAGCGAAAAGGTCGAAACGGTTTTGTCGAACCTGTTGTCAAACGCAGTTAAATTCACTCCAGATGGGGGCCGTATTTCGGTAAGGGCTGGCTCGGCATCAAATAAGATTTGGGTCGAAGTGGAAGACACTGGCCGCGGGATTCCCATGAATCAGCAAGGCAAAATCTTTGAGCGTTTTCACCAAGTGCCGGATTCTGGCAAGGGCGCCAAAATTCAAGGCACCGGTTTAGGCCTCTCTTTGTCCCGCGAATATGCACGCATGCATGATGGTGAACTGACTGTGAAAAGCCGCCCAGGTGCGGGTTCGGTCTTCCGTATGGAATTGCCATTGGAGCCTTCCAAGGCTTACCTTGCTGCAAGCAAGAGCACGGAAGAACCGCCGCAAGGCATCGAGCCAGATAAGCGATTTGGCTCAACTAGCGGCTCGATTAAGAGCTCATTCGCTGACCTTGCTCAACCATCTCTAAGCCAAGCCCAGATTGCGCCCGAGGATCAAGTTGGTGAGGACGCGCCACTCATTTTGGTGGTGGAAGACAACGATGATATGCGCAACTTCATCGCCGGTTCGTTAAGTCATCACTACCGTGTACAAACCGCCGCCGACGGCATGGCTGGTCTAGATGCCGCTCACCGTTTGCACCCAGACCTCATCGTTTCCGACGTCATGATGCCGCGCCTGGATGGCTTCGGCATGCTCAAGCGGCTACGGGAAAGTGCAACCCTGGAGCGCACTCCAGTGATTTTGGTTACTGCACGCACCGGTGCCAATGAGGTAGTGCAAGGCTTGGAGCTGGGCGCGATCGATTATGTGACCAAGCCGTTCCGCATCGCTGAATTGGAAGCACGGATCGAAACCCAACTGCGCATGGTACGGATTCAAAATCAGTTAGATGAGCGTGAAAGCCGCTTGATTGCGGTCGGCCAAATGGCGGGCACGATTGCGCATGATTTGCGTAGTCCGCTGACATCTTTAGGGCTACGCGTCGACGTTTTGGGAATGGCTGCTCAGGCCCAAGGCTTTGAGGAGGTCGTTGGCGAAGACCTGACCGTTATGAAGCTCTCGTTGGGGCGAGCAAGTGCAATGGTCAACGACCTTATGGAGTTCCTTTCGGGAGAGGCAGTTCACTTGAATATTGAAGAAGTACAAATCGCTCCATTTTTGCAAGAAATGGTTACTGACTTGACCCCACGCTTGACTTCGGCGGGGATTGATTTGCAACTGAAGGTCAGTGATCCCGAAATCTTGCGCGTTGCCATGGATCGCGAGCGCATGGCTCGAGTGGTTCACAATATTGTGACCAATTCATTCGAAGCAATCACCCAATTCGAAAACGCTTGCGGTGATTCTATTATGATTCAAGCCTCCGGCTCGCGCGGGAATTTGGTTCTGCGCATTGCCGACAACGGACCTGGCATTCCCGAGCAAGTATCGGCAACTTTATTCAAGCCGTTTGCAACTGCTGGCAAACCCAAAGGTACCGGGCTGGGTTTGTCCATCGTGCAAAATATGGTGGAAGCCCACGGCGGCACCATCACGGTTGATTTAGATCCTCCCGAAAAGGGAGCTGCCTTCACAATAGAAATAGGCCATAACACGTCATTCTGGGAGGAGTTAGCTTCAACCCTCCCAGATGACTAAAATGAACCCTCAGATAGAAACCCGGTAGCCTAAGCCGGTTTGTGAATATCCAAAAAGAGGCAATGGCCGGATGCGTCGCGTTTGACGGTGGCATTGTCTACGGGCAAACGCATGCGAGTTGAGAGATCTAGCATGTCTACTCTGGTGCGGTAAATCAGTGACCAATGCACTGCGTATTCCATTGCCCATGAGCAGTCAGAGACACGCTCCAGGTTGCCGATGTACATGCGTCCACCAGGGCTAAGCAGCGGATAAACATTGCGCATCAGTTTCAGTGCGACAGCCCGTTGCAAGTAATCGAACAGACCCATCGAGTAAATCAGGTCCACGCCGCTGAGCACGTCGCTAATCAAGCGGCGCTCGCTTTCGCCCGACGGCGAGATGATTTGGCCAATAGAAAAGTGTAAGCAGCTGAGCTTGATCAGGTGGCCGTCGGAACGGTTCAAAATCTCTTTGCTTAATGAACTGTGGGCGGTTTCCAAGGCTTCCAGGTCCTGGTCCACAAGGATCAGTTCCACTTGGTGCTTGAGCTGCGGGTGTTCTGCCAAGAAGATTTTGAGTTCGATGGCTGGACCTGATGCCAGCGAAACGATTCGGGTTGGCTTGTCCTGGCTGACGACTTCGCTGACGGCTTTGCGAGCGGTGTGGCAGCGTTCCACAATGGCGTGGCCGAGACCAAAGTTTTGCACGGTGTGGTGCAACAGGCAGCCATAGAGGGACTCTCCTTTCAAGTCCTCGTCTTGGCCTAGCAGCATGAGCTTGTAATCCCCGGCGTACCCTAGCGGCTTGTCATAAGCTCGCGAGTGCATAGGGCAGGCTGCAAGTAGGGGCATTAACTCAGACGCGGCGTACTCTTGAGCAGTCTCCACCAGGGTGGCGGGGAGTAACGCAGAAAGGTGGTCCATTGCAAGTAGTTGATCGCGATAAACCGGCCACCATTTGGAATAAACCATTTCACATAGTTCGCGCTTGCGCTTGGGATTGTTTCTCCAGGCCTGCGTGGGCTCATGGCGCTCGATGTCATCCATGATGTCCTTGACACTTTGCAGCAGGTGACGGACGACGCAAATCCCAGACCGCCATTCCGCTGGCAAGACGCGGTCAAATTCACGTACATGGAATAAGGACTTCACTAAACGGCGCTCGACCAATTCGTCGCGAATGTTCAGGCTGCGCATATTGAGCTGGCCTGAAGTAAAGCGCAATCCGACGCGCTCGGAGCCGTCGCCAGAGCTGTAAATCACTTCTGCGTTGCCTTCCCAAACTTCGTTGTTGCAATGAAGGACTTTTAGATCTTCTACTGTGGTGCCCGGAATGAGCGGGCAATCACTGCCTGGAACGATGGCGATGCCAGTGGGGGAGACGTCCAGGACTTCACGGGCAGTAATTTGCTGTCCGCTGTAGCTGAAGCGGCAAACCGGCTTGTATGCAAGGCTGTCAGTCGTGAGGCGTTGTGGGCGGAAGCGGTAAGTGTCCGCCCCGCCGTCCAGTTCGCTGTGGACTGCTCCTCTACGTATAGAGGATGAGGGGTGATTTTGGTTCATGGAAAGCTTCGTTTTGAACGAGTTTTTCCACGACGCAGATTGGGTGGGTCAGGCGGCCGCCCTTGGGAAAGGGTGAGGGGAATGGAGGGGCCTGCGTCGAGGGGCGTTTAGGCATGGCGGTTCCTTTCGGGATCGGCAATTTCTAAACAGTTGAAGGTTAAGTGCTTTGTTTTCAAACAATCACTCACTTGGC
>JACNIZ010000100.1 GCA_014382805.1 Planctomycetota bacterium | reverse complement strand
GGCTTGCGGCACATACTTTTTCAGCCTAAGTACAGGCTCAGGAATATTATGTTTTCGGCGGCGGCCTTCGCCCGGGGCTTTTGCCATGCCAATTTATAGCCACAGGGTTGTACCCGGGGCAATCAAGAACGTCGTTAAAATCCCCGCTTCCCTTTGGCGCAGTCTCCCCCTTTTGCGCCGACCACCTCTCCATTGCAGCGTGCCCAACGAAAAATCCTCCCCTGACCTGCGCTTGTGGGCGCTGTGCTTCGCAGGCGTGGCGCAACCGTGGTCCAAGGCTGGCTTGAGCATAGGGGCGGGCCTTTTACTGCTGGCGACCCTATGGGAAAGGCGCCGCGTCGGCACTTTCCGAACTGGCATCGGCAAAGCCACGGGTGTATTTTTGTTGGTACTGTTGATCTCAACTTTGACTTCCAGCAATTTGAGTCAGGGTTGGGATAACTTTTTTGGTTTTTGGCCGTTGACCTACATGTTTTTGGGGGCTGCCGCAGTCCGCGATGCAGGTAAACCGCAACTCTATTTATGGACGTTTGTCGCCTCAACATTGGCCGCTTCGAGCGTCGGTATCCACCACATCGTGATGGCTTATGTTGAAAAGGGATTCTTCAACGGCACGGCCGAGGTGCCAACCAATATTTGGCTGTTTACGCTGGCTCTTGGGGGCGGCACCATTGGCGCTCTTACCCTGATGCGCGGCAAATCGAACAAGATCAAAGTCTTGCTAGTTGTAGCCGCCCTTTGCCAATTGCTGGCCGTTTTTGCCACCCGACGTCGGATTTCACTATTCATTCTGGCGTTGATGTTGGCGGCAATGATTCCGTATTACCTGCGGCGCAGCAAACTTGCTTTGATTGCGTTGGTAGGGCTCATCGGCATCGGGACATACATGTTGTCGTCGGACTTGCGAGTCAAACGCTTGACCTCAGTAGAGGATTTTCTGGCCGGCGAAAAAACCCGCGCCGCACTTTGGCAGATTGGTTGGGAGACCTATACAAAAGAGCCCGTTCTCGGCACTGGTCTCGGCGATTTTCGCGACGACTTACGCGCCGTCAAAAAAGCTGAAGGCAAAACCCGTTTTGCTGGCGCCAACCTGAATCACTACCATTGCCACAACAACTTTTTGCACACCATGGCGACCTCAGGTACGCTAGGCCTGCTGGCCTTATTGACCTGGATTTTTATTATCCCCGTTTGGGTTTTCCGCCATCGAAAGCGCAATCCAGACGCCGCATTTTTAGCATTTAGCGCCTGGTTTATGCTCTTCGGCGCTGGCCTAACCGACGCCCCGCTCTACAGTTCATCGCGCCTCAGCGCTTTCACTTTGCTGTTCGGCTATGGCTGGGGCATGTTGTTGCGGAACCCGGACGTCGGCCACAACGGGCTCGCTGAACCCACTAAAGATGCGGAGAATCATGCTGCTATCACTTGAGAAGCAATTCTTGATGATCCATGTGCCCAAAACCGGTGGCACCAGTGCTGCAAAGGCGTTGGATTCGTGGGTGGTGCATCCGCCTACGGATAGGCTGAATAAGGTGCTGTGCCGGATGCATTTGCGTAAAGACCCTGCCCGATTCATGTTACGCGTTCACGGCGGCCTGGATTATGCACATAAGGTGCTGCCGAATGGCCTGCCGAAGTCGCTGTTCAAGTTCGCGTTTGTGCGCAATCCCTGGGATCGCTTGGTTTCCGAATACAGCTTCGTTGTGGATCGCGAAATCCATCCGCGCCACAAGGAGGTATGCAAATTGGGTAGTTTCGCCGATTACCTGAAATACGAACACGAAAGAGCGCGCGGCCGCAGCCAAGTGGACATGCTGAAAGGGCCTGATGGTAAATTGGGCATGGATTTCGTCGGCCGCTTTGAAAACCTGCGCGAGGACTTCGCCGAAGCCTGTAGCAGGATCGGGGTGGATGCCACCCTGCCCCACCTAAATCGCACCAAACACCGCGATTTCCGCGATTATTATGACAACCAAACACGCGATTACGTGGCCAAACATTGGCACCAGGAAATCCAACTATTTGGCTATGATTTTTAAGAATTATAGAAGGCTCTCTGTTTCTGAGCGCCCATGAGGTTAAACCGAGGCGAAGCATTAACATGACTGCTTCAACGGCCGTCTCTTACGCTTACCCCGCACTGGATCCCCGAGATGACCTGCGCCGAAATCATGACCCCGGACCCGATCACGGTCCTGGAAAACGAGCCCCTTGAAAATGCTGTCGCCATTCTGCGGGATAACCGCTATCGCAGTGTGCCGGTGGTTGACTCGCAAGGGAAGATGGTTGGCCAGTTCGAGATTCACGCCCTGCTGCGCTTACTAGTACCCAAGGTCGCGACGATGCGCTTCGGCATTCCGCGCCTACCCTTTGTTACCGACGACACCGACGACTTGAAACGACGTCTGTCAGATCAATATACAAAGCCGGTCAAACGATTCGTTGAGACCGAGTACATCATCGTGCACCCTGATACTCCGCTTACCCGAGTGGTGCTTGGCCTGTATCACTACCACGACAATCTACCCGTAGTCGACAGTGAATCTGGCCGTTTGGTCGGAATCGTCAGCTACTGGGACATCGTTGAACGCTTGCTGGACTAAAAAGTGACTACTGGAGAGCCCCACGCTGCAATGGACGTGATTTTCGGAATGGATCCCGTGTGGATCACCGGAATCATTTTCGTTCTTACTTACGCGGTCATCATGACCGAAAAATTCAACCGTGCAGTTGTTGCACTACTGGGTGGCGGATTCATGGTATTAGCCGGAATCCACAATCAGGAAACTGCACTGGAAGGCATAGACTGGAATACCATTGGCTTGCTCACAGGGATGATGACCATAGTCGCCATCACCCGCAAGTGCGGAGTGTTTCAATTCCTGGCCATTTGGTCGGCGAAGAAGGTGAAGGCTAGGCCCTGGGGGATTCTAGTCATGCTTTCCCTGGTCACGGCGGTACTGTCGGCCTTCCTTGACAACGTGACCACGGTGCTGCTGATTGCGCCGGTGTCGTTGTTGATCACCGAAGAACTGGAAATCCCGCCCTACCCATTCCTGTTCGCGCAAATACTGTTTTCTAACATCGGCGGTACCGCGACCCTGATCGGTGACCCGCCCAACATCCTGATTGGTTCGTTGGTCAAGGGCATTGACTTTAATGGTTTTCTGATGCACGTTGCACCTATCGTGCCGCTGATCTTCCTCGTCACCCTGGGCCCGATTTACTTGCTGTGGGGAAGGAAGATGAAGGCCTCAGAAGAGGCTATGCAGCGGGTCATGGATTTCCGTGAACTAGAAGCCATTAACGACGTCGCCTTGTTGAAGAAGTCGATGTTTGTACTGACGCTGGTGCTTCTCGGTTTCATTTTTGGTCACCCTGCCGGACTGGAGCCGGCAACGATTGCGATGTCTGGAGCCGCGTTGCTGCTGTTCTTGGATAACCTCGGCCATTCGCCTGAGGATCAGTCGGAGAGAGTGCACAACACGTTCGGTGAGGTGGAATGGGTGACCATTTTCTTCTTCATCGGATTGTTTGTGGTGGTGGGCGGACTAGAACGCGTTGGCGCTTTGGAGCATTTGGCCTCCAAGGTGGTGAAACTGACGGATGGCGCCGAAACCACGGCAGAAATCACCACCATTTTAAGCTTGGCGGTGATGTGGGTTTCGGCGATTGCTTCGGCGGTGGTTGATAACATTCCGTTTGTGGCGACGATGATCCCAACCATAAAAACTACTTTTGTACAACTCGCAGCGAGTGGCAATGAGTTGTCCCTCGAACAGCAAAAAACGGTTTGGTGGTCATTGTCCCTTGGTGCATGTTTGGGCGGTAACGGCAGTTTGGTTGGTGCCAGTGCCAACTTGATTGTGGCTGGTTTTGCCGAACGTGCAGGTTCGCCGATCCGATTCCTTACCTTCCTCAAGCACGCTTTCCCGTTGATGTTAATGTCGGTTGCAATCGCGACGGGTTACATCTACTTCCGCTACTTGACTTAGGGAAGCTCTGATTCATTCGGGCGAGTGAGGCTGTGAGTGGAAATCGTTAGATTCAAGGCGCGAATCGAAGGCTGTAGCCTCGCTACAGCCGAGATGAAGCAACGCCGAAGCTGGCGATTTACGCCGCAGACTCGCCGATCGGAATGAATCAGAGTTTCCTTAGCAAAACTCTGATTCATTCGGGCATGGCATGCTGCCGCTGGGGCTATTTTGTTTAGCTAGAATTTTTCTGCCTAGCTATGGGGCTTGGCGTAGGCTGGAATCAACCGCCGCCATTTCCACCGGAGCCGCCACTGCCGCCACCCTTATTCGTTTTGCCGCCATGGTTGCCCGCATCACCTCCCATCGAACCGATGATGCCCGAAATTTTCACCGGCGTCTCGCCGTCAACGGTCTTTTTGCCATTGCCAGGTGCGGCGGCGCCCGGTGCGGCCAGGACGGAGATGAGCAATATCACGGCGATGCAACTGCTGGCGAAACGGAGTAGGCGTGAGATTCGAATCATGGTATTGAGTGAATGACGTCGCGAACTTGGATGGCTAGGTCGGGGTCAGCTTGCAAACGGGTGGATGCGCGACCGCCGCGGGACTTCAGAATACTCCACACGTAACCAGCCTGAAATGGGCCTGGAAATTTCCGGCAGATCTGTTCCATTTTAGGAAGCCGTAACTCGGTGCCGGGCGCGACCACGGAGTAGATCAAATAGCTGAATAAGCTGTTTTCGCTCCAGGGGCAGACCTCGATGGCACGTTCGGCGAACCAAATCGCGCCGTCGTCGTCGCCGATGACCTCATAACAAGCGGCCAAGTTGCGCTGGAATTGGGAGCGGGCACTAGGCGACAGCGCGGCGTTGGCAAGAGCGGTTTGCAAGTGGAATAATGCGGGCTTTGCGGTGCCGCGGCGCAATTGGTTGACGGCCAAAGTCAACCGAGCTTGATTGGAGCCGGGAATGAGGGCGACAGCCAAGCTAGATGCGGCGAGCGGATCATGCCAAATTTGATCCCATGGGCCATCGGCGAGGTTGGCAATGCCGGGTTCGGCGTCGGCAGCGGCAGCGATTTCGAGGAAGGCTGGCAGCAGTCGACGGATACGAGCTCGGGTTTCGGAAGAGTCCGAGTCCAGCCATTGGGTCGACGGCATGTATTTGTTGCCGTCGCTGATGCGTAAACCAGCATGAATGGCGTTGATCAACAACAATTGACCCAGTTGAACCGAGGTCTGCTTGCCCCACAGCCGCTGCATTTCGCGACGGGCGGCGTCAGTTCCGTGATAGCAGCCAAAATACGGTACAGGTGTCATGAGCTTGGCGGCCTCCATTGACTCGGCATTTGCTCGCTGCCGGCTTCTTTTTCTAGGTGACGCCAGACTTGGGTCAGCAGCTGACTTAGCTTGGGCTTGGAGATGCCGGTTTTGTAGGCCAGCGTGGATTCGTCGAAATCCTCGATCATGTACAAATAAAACAATGCCCTATCAGTGTACGGAAGGCTGTTGAACTGTTCTTGCAATGCGGCCGGTGGTTCCCCAGGTGCACCATTGCAAACGCCGAGTTCGTCGCTGGGGTCGGCTAGGTCGGTCAAAATGGAACCTTCTACCCACATCAGAAAGGCAGCATGGCCGTCGGGCAGCTGATCCTTGTGGGCAACCCGGGCGAAAAGACGGGCGACCAGCATTTCAGTAGGCAGGAGCAAAAAGTGGCGCAACGCGGTGGACCGGACCCCGCGCTCGATCCATGGCGTGCATTTTTGGAATAGGCTGCCCAATAATTGCACTCTTTGCTCGGGAGGACTGACTTGGTAATCGCGGAAGGTACCCAGAACTTCACGCCACTCTTTGAGGAAGCGCTTTTGATGCAGGTCAATGAGGGTCCGCATGCCGGGTTTGGCCATAGTGAAATTCCAGGGATGTAGGGAGGGCAGCGAATCGAATATTCGACCGCCGAATTACCCTAGCCTTGACCAGGAAAATGCGCCACGGTTTGTGGAAAACTCCCAATATTTTCAGATTTTTGTAACCAATTTCGGCTGAATCCGTCTTCTTATGGACAAGGGGATTTCTTTGGTAAATCATGGAAAAAGACTGGCTTGTTCCACGAGGATTTCGCATCTCAGGAACTATAATACGCGGTGATTCAAGTGGATTTGGCTGCTTGAGCGTTCCTTGTAGATCTCCCCACCCACTAGTACATCCTCATGCGTACTCTAATGATCCTCGGCCCGGTAGCTCTGGGCATGACATCCATTTCAACTCAAGCGGTTGCTCAGCAAACCCACGAGTATTTCCTTTGGGGTGGCACCCCTGCAACCACGGAATGGGAAATCCGCCGGACTGTCGATGAAGACGGCGACGGCAACTATTTCGGTGCCAGCGAAGGCTGGCGTTTCGGTTATGACGCCGCAACAGATATCGATTACATTCAGGACCTTGAGTACCTGAACATGTTTGGCACTCCAACCATGTTGGCCATCGCCACGAATGACGTTGTCCTGAAGTTCAACGACTTGAACGGCGACGGCGACTGCTTGGATGCAGGCGAGTGGGGTACCTTTATCGACACTCGTGGTTCGCACGGTGTTTCGAACACCAGCCCCGATGACATGGTTTACGATGTCACCACCGGTTGCTGGTATGTGACTGATGACAACTGGAATTCTGGGTCCCAACCTGGCTCCGGCATTTCTTGCTACGTCGACTTCAACGCCGACGGAGATTGCTTGGATGTAGGTGAGATGACGCCGTTTGTAGACGCAACGGGTTCTCAAACCGTGGCCGGGACTTCAGGCGCAGTTGCCATCGACTTGGGTGACTTCGAAGCCATCATGGTAGACAGCGCCGGCACTGTGATCGGTTTTGCTCAACAAGACCGCACCCTGTACGCATTCGAAGATCAAAACGGTGACGGCGATGCAATGGATCCAGGTGAAGCATGGAACTTCTGCAACCTAGTGGGCGATAAGGCCGGCTTGGAGCAAAACGCAGACACGCTGTCCGGTGCATTGCACAACCCTTCCTGCCCAAGCTCTAGCGGTGTAGGTCTCTACGCTTCTCTTGAGATCTTGGATGTGGCATTAGGTGCTGGCCCTAACGGCGAGGACCTTTACTGGATTGTTTCCACTGCATTCAACATTTCTTGTGCTGGAGCCAATGCATTGGTTTACCAAGGCATTGACTTGAACGGCGGCCGTGACTTGAGCGATCCAGGCGAAGTCACCTTGTTCTTGGATGGGCCAAACGC
>JACNIZ010000181.1 GCA_014382805.1 Planctomycetota bacterium | reverse complement strand
TCAAAGGAGTCAGTCGTGGAAGCGAAGGAGACGAAGGGGAACGGATGCCGTGGGTGTGGCGGGGGCGAGTCGGGCTAGGCGTAGGAAGCGTGGTTTGGGCTTAATCTTCTTTGGCCATGGAGAGTGCTTTGTAGCCACCAATGCTGCGGAAGTAGAGCATCAGCAAGAGGAAAATTACCGCCATCACGGCGGGGATGGCCGAGTCTGCTTTCAGCGTTTGTCGGTCGCCTTCAATGCTGGCTTCGATGACGGTTCTTTGCTCAACCGAGAGTTTTTCCATGGCTGAAGCAGTGTCCGTTACGCCGTCGGCAGCGAGATCTTTACGAATGTCGCTCAGCGCCTTATTTGCGTCACCAACCTTGGTTCCATCCAAACCAATGACCTCTTCGAAGAACATGAATTTTGAGGGTTCCTCAGCCTGATATTCGGAGTAAATCGCGGCGTTGGCTTCTTCCAATGCTTCACTTGCGAAGCGGTCTTTGGCGTATCCCAAACCACTTGCGCCCACTAGGCCACCAGCCAACATGCCGATGCCGCCCATGATCGAAATCGCGATGGCGCCGGTGCGCGGGAAACGGTCACTGGCCACAGCCAGCATGGTCGGCCAGAAGAATGTTTTACCGACTGCGTAAATTGCAAGTGCGCCCATCGCGCCGATGAAGGTGGTCACGCCGCTGACCAGATTCAAGCCAACCAAGGCCAAAACCGAGCAAACGAGCAAAATGCCAATCGGCGAAAGCTTCAACTTCTTCTCAATGAAGTCGGCACTGAAGCGCAGCACAAACATGATTGCCGACGTGAAGATGAACAGTATTTTGCCTTGTTCGGGCGTCAGGATATTGCCGGTGATGTTTTGCACCCATGAGTCGGTGCCGAGTTCTACCGCGCCGACCAAGGCGTGCGCGACGAACAAAACAAACAGCAGCCATGAGCCTAGCGAGAAGTTCGTGATCAATGCGATGCCGAGCAGCAAAATGCCGGCAATGGCATAACCGGCGCCGTCGCCCAGGCCCATTGCGCCGGAGAAGAACAACGACAACAAGAAGCAGATCACCAAGCCGCCGAGTACACCGACGTCTTTAAACATTTCGCCTAGGGATAGATCGTTTTTCGACGCTTCGGACTTCGGCATATGCTGGCCGAAGAACATGATGCCGTAGATCACGGTCGGGATCAGGTACAGCGCGAGTTGACCTTTCCAACTCCAACCGCCGTCGCCGCCGAGCATCCAACCGATAGCGCCGCCCAAAACCAAACCGGCAGGCCAACTGGCGTGCAAGATGTTGAGGTAGTGGGTGCGGTTCGTGGGGAAGAGCGTCGCGACCAATGGATTGGCGACGGCTTCCAGAGTGCCGTTTGCGTAAGCGAAAATGAACATGCCCCAATACAGGAATTGATAGGCGGTTGCCTGATCCATGCCGGGGGAAACATAAAGCGTGACCACCGCAGAAAGCACGTGGGTAGCAAACGCGGCGATGACCAATTTGCCATAGCCGAGTTTGTCGCAAGCTACGCCGCCGATGATGATGCCGAAGCAAAAACCAATCAGGCCAGCGGCGCCAATATTGCCTAGCTGCGTTCCGGTGAAGCCAAAGTCAGCGCTCCATGTTGCCATGATGCCGCCGCGCACGCCGAAGCCGATGCCGGCGGCAAGAATGGCCATGAAACCTGCCCAAAGCAGGCGGCCGGAGTTAGGCGCAATGCCGTCTTGTTTGATGTTCATTATTTTTCGTGGGGGAAGTCGAGGGGGGTAGGACTCGCTTTCGCGGCGGGTTATTTTTGGCTGCCGGGCAGCTCAACTTGATTGGGGCTGGCTAAGTACGCGATGAGGTCGCGTACGTTTTCGTCGCTCATGCTTTGCAATTGGCCGATGGGCATCAGTGAAATTTCGGAGCGCTGGATCATCGGCTCGCCGGCGGCGTCGATTTTGATTTGCGACTTGCGCACGCTATCGCGCGAGCTGCCACTTTGCAAAGTAATGGTGTGGTTGTTTTCATCAACCACCATGCCGGCAACGATGCGACCGTCTTGCATGGTGACGGTGGTCATGAGGTATTCGCGTCCGACTTCGGCGCTGGGGTCGATGATGTTGCTGAGGATGTAATCGAGGTCAGCGCGGTTGGAGCCGGTGAGTCCTGGACCGATTGCGTTGCCGTCGCCGAAGAGATCGTGGCAAGCCCAGCAGCTTTGGCGATACATTTGGCGGCCGTTGGGGAGGTCGGCAGTGGCTAGGTAGTCGGCGGTGAGCAGTTTTTTGTATTTTTCAATTTGCTGCGCGCTTTGTTCGCTGATTTCGGTGGTGCGTCCCCAAACGGAGGTGATCAAGGCATCGACTTTAGAGTCGTTAAGTTGCAATAACTGCTGACGTAACGTAGCCGAGTTGAGTAATTCACGCGGAGCTTCACCGGCTAACATCGCTTGCAACATGGCGCGGGCATATGCGGGGCGCGACGCCAATGTTGCAGCCGCGATTGCTTGGTCTGCAGGTGAAAAATTGGTAATTTGCGGTAGCAGCTTGGAGGGTGTGAAAGGGTTGTCGAATACAGCTAGTTTCGGCAGTGCAGCCGAGCGCATCGCGTCGTCGTTGACGAGTTGAAAGAGGAGCGGGAGTAGTTCTGGGTCTTGAACTTGCACGAGTCCATCCAAGGCAGCGATGCGCCGTTCGTTGCTTAGATTTTTGTCCATCAAAACTCCACGCAAACGCGGGGCCGCGTTGAGGTCGCCGAAGGCAAGGGCCAGTGAAGTGAGTTGATCAATGGTGGTTTCGGAAGCGCCACCGTTTGCAACGAGAAATCGATCACTTACTTTTGCCCAATTGGTGGGCATTTGCGTTTCCGGTCGATTTTGCAACTGGTGATGCATTTGCGCGATCATGCGCGCGGCCAATTGCACGTCTGCTTCGGCGATGGAATTGCAAAGCGAATGCAGCCTGGCGGAATCCGCAGGGGTGTCGCCGTCGGCAAATCGACGATAAGTGAAATCCTGCAACTGGGTCATGGAGCTTAGAGTGTTGACGTCGGCAATCGAAAATTGACCCGACGCCGCCAGCGACTGCCAGCCGTACCAAATCATGAGCGGCAGGTTGTGGTCGGAAGCGTCTTCGTCGTGGGCCATAAGCTTGAGGGCGAGCGGACGGCGGGATTGCGCCGACACGCGTTGCATGGCCGAAGCCAAATATAGGCGCACTACCGGTGATGGATCGGATTCAGCCATTTGAATCAAGCTGACTTGAAGGCCACGGTCAGGCGTTGGCATTTCCTCGATGGAGCGACCGGAGGAGCCCGCATCCAAGCTAAGTTGAATGGTCCATGCACGCACGTATTCGTCTTCGTGCTGCAGGAGCTGGTTACGGTTTTGCAGAGCTAATCCGCCGATGGCGTGCAACGCCCACAAGGAACGCAAACGTTTCGGAGTCGTGGTTTGTTGATGGAATTGCTTCATCAAGGCGTCGGCCAGAATTCCTATTTGACGATTGCCATCTTGATTGCCGTGGCGACGTTGCAATTCGATGCGGGCCTGACGCACGAACCAATCATTATCATTCAACTGCAGATCAACCAACTCCATGTCGCTCATGGCGACCAGATTGACGTCGGCAGGTTTTACGTCGCCGTAACGCACGCGGTAGAGTCGGCCGTTGGAGCGGTCCCAGATTTCGACTTCACGCCGGTGGCAGGCATGCTTGTCATACCAATCGATGAAATACAAAGCGCCGTCAGGCCCGACGCGCATGGCGACGCCGAGGAACCATTTGTCATTCGCCAACATAAAGTCCGGCGCGTGCGAACCGACCAGGCCGGAACCCTTCGGCGTCAGCGTTTCGCTGTTCATGCGTTTGCCGTGCACGTTGAACAGGAACAAACGATTGCGATATTCCTCCGGAAAAGTGTCTGCCAAATAAATCGCCGCACCACAGTGCGCATGACCACCGCCGACGGAATCCGAAAAGCCATTTCCACTATGCGGGGTTGCACCTAAGTAGTGCAGGTGGTCGGCCGCAGTTTTGATGTCGTCGTATATGTAAGGATTAAAGTGACGTCCGCCTTGGCGTTGATAGCGCGCGCCTTGAATGACGTGATACAGGTGCGGAATTACGCACGCAGTGATTACCGCTTGACCGCGGTCGTCAAAATCTACACCCCACGGATTGGAACTGCCCCAGGCGAAAACTTCAAAGTGGTGGCGTTGTGGATGGTAGCGCCAAACGCCAGCGTTCATTGGTGTGCGATCTTCGTCGGGCGTGCCCGGTTTGCCGACTTTGGAATGGGTGAAGACGCCGTGGCAACCATAAAGCCAGCCATCGGGTCCCCAATTGAAAGCGTTGAGCGTTTCATGGGTGTCTTGATAGCCCCAGCCGTCGAGCAGGATTTGCGGTTCGCTATCGGGGATTAAATCATCATTTTCGTCCGGCACGAACATGAAATACGGCGCAGCGCCAATCCATACACCGCCGAAGCCGACCTCCAGGCCACTAACCAAATTCAAGTTGTCCAAAAAGACGGTGCGCTTTTCGAAACTGCCGTCTTTGTCCAAATCTTCAAACACCAAAATGTGATCTTTGGCTTCATCATCAGGCCGACGCACCGGGTACGAATAAGCCTCGGCCACCCAAATCCGACCGCGCGCGTCCATCGCCATCGCAATCGGCTGATGCAAACGCGGTTCACCAGCGATGATGTCAGCGTGGAAACCCTCGGGCACGGTCATGCGTGCGGCAGCTTCTTCGGGGGTGAATCCCTTCACCATTTGCTGCGGCATGTCTTCTTCGGCGCGCTTTTTAATATCGGGTGTTTCGGCGTGAAAACGGAAGTCGTCGTAATTGACATGGCCCCAGTGGCCAGTGTGGTTGTCGACTAATTTGACTTGAATTTTCTGCCCGATCCGTTGCCGCAAATCCACCCACCGCGGCTTCATGTTTTCATTCTCTTTACCCGACGCTTGATAAAGCACTTCGCCATTTTCGGCGTTCAAAATTTGCACGCAGGTCACGTCATGTGGACCGCCGCCGACCAAAAAACTGGCAAAGGGGTGAGTGACTTTAAAGGCCTCCGAAATCAAGGTGCCGGTAGGTCCGTCGCCATGGATCTCATAGCCTCCCATCCAATATTCACCGTCATGTTTGCTATTCAAGCCCGGCCGACGAGTGGCGACGGTATCGCCTTTCACCGGCTGACCTTCAAAAGCATCGCCGTCAGCAGTCCAATGACTTAGGTCGCCGCTTTCAAATCCCAAATTAATCGTTTTGCCATCGTCACCTACCGGCTTGACGCCTTTGGCCCGGTATCCACCCAGTCGGTTTTTGGCTTGCTGCACCGCCTGCAACATGCGTGCGCGATATTCCCATTCGGCGATCTGCTCACGGCGCTGATAATGCACAAAAGTGCCTTGCTTATTGCCCACTACCACTTCCGGTGCGCCATCACCGTCGACATCTCCAGCGTAAACCTGCGTGCCGACCCCCGAATCATTGTCGATCAAATGCGGAATATACTCCGCGCCTGCCGACGTGCGCTTGAGTTGCAACCAATACAACAACGCCGGTTCATGGTCCGCAGCATCGTTGCCGCCATGCGCCCAAAAACGTGCGCCGGTGACCAAATCCTGCAGGCCATCGCCGTCCATATCGATCATGTCCATGGCATGCAAATTGCCGATGACGACAGAGTACGAATTTTCCGCAGCAGACGAACCCATGATGGCATGTTTGGAGAATTTCGACGCGCTAGCAGGGACAATTTCATCCGCTGCACTGTGTTGCTCGAACCAAGCCAAACCATATCCATGAGCGTTGTCGGCGGTAATTAGGTCCGCGTCTCCGTCGCCATCGACGTCATATACATACATTTGCGCGCCCCCACGGTTGGCGAAGGGGTACGCAGTGAATTGCCATTCGGGATCGCCTTGCAGCGATTCAGGTTGAGTCCACCAACCTTGTTTCATAATGAGGTCATTGCGGCCGTCACCGTTGAGGTCGCCGATGCCTAGACCGTGCGTGAAGCGGCCACCGATTTCGCCTTTGCTTGCGCGATGGAATTGCCATTTTTGCGCCGGGTGAGCGGAGTCAAATTCGGCCCATCCTAGGTGGCCGCCGGACATGCAAATAAGGTCAGGCTGGCCGTCGCCGGTGAGGTCGGTGAACTGCGGCGATTCATTGTCGACCTGATCCAGCGCGCGCAAACGCGTCCAATGTTGTTGATCGCGCGTGCCAGGGTTTTTGAACCATGAGGCGTCCTGCCCCGGAAAGCCAACGACTAAAATGTCAGTTAAGCCATCGCCGTCGAAATCGTGAGTGAAGGCAAAAAAGTTGTTGGAATATTGCTGCGTAGGGAATGGCTTAGGTTCATAAATTTCTACCTGATCTTCGAAAGTCGGTCCAAAATATAGGATTGGGCCTGAAACAATGTCGCCGTGACCATCTTGATCGAAGTCAGCGGTGGTCGCGCCTTCGCTATAAAAAGTATCGCTGAGCTGCGCCTTTTCAAAATTGAGCCAGGTCGGCTGTTGGGCTAGCAGTAGGAAGAATTCGATCATTTTTGACTCAAAGTGAACTCGGGGAGGTGAAGGAGTTCGCCACCCTTCATGGCAGACTCATGCGCAAGCAAACCGACGCAAGTCCAGTTAGCCGATTGCCGCGCGTTGGGATAAGGCTGACGTTTTTGATTCAGCGCGCTGACAAATTCGTGCACCAAGTGGGGGTGCGAACCGCCGTGGCCTGCGCCTTGGGTAAAGGAAAGGTGCTCGTTGGCGTCGGTGTCGTAAACGCCTTGGGTGGTGAAGCGTTGTATTGCCGACGGCAAGCGCTCGGCGTAGTCGGGGCATTGCAAACGCTGCGGAATTTCCGGCTCCGGTTTTTTGGCGGTGTGCACGATCAGCGGCTCGCCTTCAACCAGCGGCCACTCCACACCTTTTTTGCTTCCGTAAACGTCAATGCTTTCGCGGTATTGGCGCGCGGTGTCAAACAACGAGCGATAAACCCGCGCCGACGTTTCACCGTCGGCCAGCGCGATGTTGGCGGTTTCGACTGCGAAGGGTGAGCCGTATTCGGCGATCAGTTCATCGCGAATGCGGCCGGAACCAAAACAACTTACCGTTTTTGCATCCAATCCCGGCAACGCCAAACACGGGCCTACGCAGTGAGTGGCGTAGTGCATCGGCGGCAAGCCCGGCCAATAGTTCGGCCATCCATCCATGTCCTGCTGGTGCGAAGCTTGCACAAATTGCAGCCGCCCCAACTCGCCGTCGTCGAGCATCTGCTTCATGAACAAAAACTCGCGGCTATAAACCACGGTTTCCATCATCATGTAAGT
>JACNIZ010000101.1 GCA_014382805.1 Planctomycetota bacterium | reverse complement strand
TTTTTTCGCCGCTGTATTCTCCGGTGCCTAGCATTACCTTCATGTCAGGATCTTAGCCGGGCAGGTTGGCGAAACTTGCCATTTCATTGCTATGTTACAGGTGGTGTTCTGCACGCTAATCCCGGTGCGTCCACCCGCCCCCCCTTCATGTCGCGTTCCCAAATAGTAGGACTGAGTTGCATCACAATTTTTGTGATGTGCATAGCGTTGGTCCTAATTCCTGATGGAGTGCAGGGCGCGGCGCGGCAGGACCAGGTGAAGGCAGAGGACCATATACAGCAAGTCGAGGCGGACCAGGAGCCTGGCAAAAGCGAATCCGCCGATAGCCGCACTGAAGTCGCCCACACTGATTCGCCGTCGGACGAGGAAGCCGACCCTGAACTCGACGTTGAGGTTGTTGAGGCTGAGCGCTTTTTGCTGGGAACTGTTTTAGATAAAGAGTTCAACCCAATCGCCGACGCCTGGGTGATTGCCGACGTGGAAGCTCAACCGGTACGAACTGCCGAAGATGGCACTTTCCAACTCCCCCTACTCAAACCCTTCAGCGCCGATGAGGGTCGCGATATTTTGGCTTGGAAGGAAGGGCTGTCGGTTACCAGCAAACACGTCCGGCAGCAAGAAGGAAACTTGTTGGTACTGAAGGTAGACGAAGGCAAAGAAATTCAAGTTTTGGATCAAGATAGCCAACTGCCTTTGGCGGGTGCCACGGTAGTCATGCAAGTGGATGTGGAATCCGAGAGCGGCAACGGCTTTTTTGACCTGCGACGCTCCGCCATAGTGCCGGCCACTCTTGGACCAACCGACGGCGACGGTAAAGTTAAAATTCCCGATCCAAAAGTCAGCAACGCGTATTCCATTGAGATCACCCTCGAAGGCTATGACCGGCGCACTCTGAATCAATGGGAGGTGCGGCGTAGCGAAAAAGTTTTTTTAGCCCGACCCAAACAAACCCGCATGCGCTTCACGCGTGAAGATGGCACTCCGCATGCCGGTGCAAGATTGTGTTTTTCTTGGCAACGCGAAATCGTAACCATGGATGACCAGGGTTGGGTAGACCTACCGACGTCGGCGCGCTGGGGTTTTTGGAGCGTGCAGCTGATTGACGAAGACACGATGTGGGTGTTCAATTCCGTTGGTGCCGAGCAAATCGCCGACGGCGCCACTCTGCTGACCCACTATGAACCGCGCCATGGCAAACTATTTGTCGAGGGTGGCGAAAAGGCTAGCCAATATGAAATTGCGTCGTCCGGCAGTTGGTCGGGCTGGGGCAATGAATATTTACCTGATCCAACGTGGAATCATGAGGACCTCATCTGGCTGCCGATTAATGACCGCGGTGAGTTCAAGGTGGAATCCGGCTGGCAATCGAAGGAGTCTTATTTACACGTTCGTCGTGTCGGCAGCAAAGGCGTACTGTTGAGCCAAAAGGTCGACGGCCCAGGTCCGCACAATTTGAGTTTGGCGTCGGCATCGATGATTACTTTTAAGGTGGAATGCGCGCAACCAGAATTACTGGAAGGCGCCGCCCTCAAAGTCGAGGGCTACCAAACCGATCACGAAGTATCCAAGGATTTGGCCGACGGGAAGGTAGAGATGCGCTTGCCTGTGGACAAATTTCAAGTCTCACTGACTCTACCTGACTTGCCGCATTCGTACCCATTAGGCAAAGCCGAGGTCGTCGGCATGGATATGGAGCAGACCTTTCATTTTGCCGGACTGCGGTCGGCTTCGGGGCAGCTGCGCGCGGATGGCGAAGGAGTCTTTTCTTGCCGCGTGCGGATCCGGTCGAGCGAAGGTTTTTACACTAATCTGGAAACCAACCCTGAAGGGAAATGGGAGCTCAAGGGGGCACCCGAGCAGAATCTGACCATTGAATTTTTACCGGAAGACAATTGGTTGACGCCGTTGAATCAACCACGCTTTGACCTGCCGCGCGGAATGAGTTTATTTGACTATGACCTGCCAGTCGGCTACTTGCTGATCTCACCCGGCGACCTGCTGGACGAAGAATTGGAGCAACTCTCCATCTCGCGCCGCGCCTTGCCAGGCGAAGGCAACCAGCGCGGCTACCAACGATCTAGTCGACCCAAAAATTTGGATTTTGAGAACGGTGAATTTGAAGTAGTGGTCGGACCTTCGCTCATCACTTTTTCAGCCAATAATTCCGGTTTGCCGCTGGCCAACACTGAAATCGAAGTGCGGGCGGGCGAAACGAAGACTTTTTCTTTGCAATCCGTCGCCACGACTTTGACCAGCATCAAGCTTAAAAATTGCGACTTCAATCTGTGGGGCAGCTGGAACGTGTCTCCCATTGACGTGCCCGGAATGCGTGATTATCCGTCTTTCAAGGTGCAGGAAGCCCAGGGCCAGCAGGTGCCAGGGCAAATTGGAAATGCCAAACATTTGCTGCCTGGGAAATGGCGAGTTTGGGTGCGCGCGCCGTTCTGGTATTGGACGGAATATGACAATGGCCAGGTTGGAAATGGCCGCCTCGACTTTGAAATAAACGTGTCTGGGGACTGGCAAGATATCTGGCTGAAATTGAGTGAAAACCAGAAAATCGAAAGAGTAACGAACTAGAGCGCCTCGTTTCGATGCATCACCCTGGTACATTGCCAGGGATTGTGCCAAATTGATACATTCAAAAAATGCCTTCCCCCGCTGAATGGGCACTTTTGCATTTTGGCACACAATGTGCCACAGAGAATGCGGTGAGGCGAGTGATTTCCATCCCCTTAGTCGCTTTTACGCGCCCCACCTCTCTTCCCTTTCCCCAATTTGGAAGAAACCGGATTTTTGGGGCCCAGTCAGAGTGAGTGCATGGGGCGCACAGCTCGTAAAATGGCTAGGCCCTATTTTTTTTGCCCCGCCGGAATTTTCAACAGAGTGTAGCTAGCGTAATCATGCAGCAAAGGCTGATTCTGGTTGCCCGCCCGACGCACTGCAGGCGCACGCAATTCGTGCACGTAGCCCTCGCGTAAACCGCTGACGTGCAAATCTAATTGCAGGCCGTCTTCAGAAAGATGGCTGGGAATGACCTCCAAATCGGCAACGTCCATTTCGTCGCTGCCGTAGGCGCTATGTAGCTCGTAAGTGAAGCTGCGCATGGTCCACGATTTAGGATTCATCGCGGTATTGCCATCCACGGGCATAGTGAAGCAAAGGCGGAAGCCGAATGGCATCGCTTGCATGCTCAGGATTTCGAACGGCAATTGACCGGTGTATTGAATGCGCTCCAGCCCAGCCGACTTGCGCCCTAAGCCGCCCCAACCGCGATCAGTGCCGCCGACGAGTAGCTCACCGTTGGGTGCAAAACGAATTCGAGTGATGCCCGAAATCAAACCACGTCGGAATGGGAAGCATGCGCCTTGCCAGGTGCCGTCAACCTGTTCCAGGAATACGCGCGACACCGACGCTTGGTATTGATCGCCGACGAATACTTGGCCCGCAAAAGGCCCGAAGGTGCCAGCGGTTTGATCCCAAGCGATGCCCGAGGCCGACCGCCCCATCTTGTCGTACGGGAACCAAACTGCCGGCAGCTTAAAGCCGGGAATGGTTTTAGCGGCTTCCGGCATCATGATGCCGTCGGGTATATCGCCGGGGAACTTCACTTGCGATTGCGGCAGCTTGGCGGATTGGATGCCGTGCGGATGGCCATGAAAATCACCTGGGGTCAGCAATGACAATTTGTTAGCCCCACACCATTCACCCTGGTTGTCCGTGTAAAAAACGTCGCCCCATGGGCTGACCTCGATACCGGCCGGGGAACGCAATCCGGCACATACGGGTTGGGTGACTCCGTCCTTGCCAATCTTGAATGCCCAACCGCGCCAATCCACCGCGCCAAAGGGCTGACCGCCAAAAGGCTTGTTGCTGGTCAGCCAAAAATTGCCCTCCTGGTCGAGGCGTGGACCGAACAGATATTCGTGGTAATTGCCGCTGATAGCCCAGTCATCGCTAACGGTTTCGAAGACGTCGGCGCGGCCATCGTTGTCGCTATCTTTGATGCGCACCAGTTCGCCGCGGGTTGCACAGTAAATCCAACCATCGTGCTCGAACAAACCAAGCGGCTCCTGCAAGCCGTCGGTCCAAAGTTTGTAGACCGGCTGATCGCTATAGGCGTTTTCGATGATCCAAATCTCACCGCGCCGGGTGCAGGTCATGACGCGGTTGTCGTCCATCGGCAATATGCCACCCGCTTCCACCAAGGCATCCGACGGCGCGGTGATTTCAATCAACTGATAATGGTCCGCTTCGGTAGGCAGCGGGCTGAGCTTGGGTTGTTGCGCGTCCAGCGCGAACGACAAGGCAATTTGAGGAAGGAGGCACAGCATTACCAGATCATTTGGATGGAGGTTTGGGCGCGGAACTGATTGCCGTCGGCCTTGAAGGTGAGAGGGATTAGGAGTTCTGCGCCGTCATGCATGACACGGGCCATGGCGTCGTCGTTGGGGAAGCTGAATTGCACTTCAGCCGTGGAGTCGCTGGCAATTCGCAGATAAAGATTCTTCGCATCAGTCGCAGAGGTGACTTCCACCAGGCGCAAAAAGCCGATCCCACCCAACCCAATTTTTGGTGTCCATTTTTCAGACACGACGATGTCACCCTTTTGGAAGCGGAAGGTGGGATAACCACGTTCATCGCGTAGATGTCCCTTGTATCGCCAACCCGCAACTTTGCCGAAGCCCTCAGGCCACGGACTTTGGCCGTTTTCCAACTGCGCCAGCAACGGCCCCGGCGGCAATGGAATGACGGCGTTGCCAGCCGGTTTTTCCAATTGACCCGCGCGGCCTTGCCAGGTGCCTTTGGCGTTCATGAATTCACCTTGCCACGCCAAGCCCATGCGCACGTTGTGTTGATCGAACGCCAAGTTCACGCGTTGCGGGAAACCGACGGTCAATACTCGCGCGCTTAAGCCGTCCATGAAGGCGCCGAAATACAGTGGCCGATCGACGGGGATCAAGTCGTATTCATTGCGGTTGGTGACCAACCCGAGCGGCAGTGGCGCCGAATGACCGAGCGACATGTACTGCCAAATCGCGTTGATTTGCGCGTCCATTTCGCCCTCTAAAATATGACTGGCGCCAGATTTTCCATTGAACCAAAAGTCCGGCATACGCGTGCCGGGGCGATGAGTGGATGGTGACCGCATCCACTCCTTAAACCAAGCCGGCCTCAAACGGTGTTGCATGTCCGACAAGTCCGGGCCTTGAATACCAATCGATGGATAGCCACTCGCACCATGGCAGATGATGCAACTGAGCCCGGTTGCGCCCACCAATTGAGCGCCGGCATTTACGGTTTCTTCCGAAAACGAGGTCGGCCCAGCGGTTTTGACTGGAGTCTCCATTGCCGTCGCCAAAACTTGCGATTCCGGACCGAAACTAGGCATGCGGGTCACCATTGCAGGGCGAATTTGGGTGCCATTTTGCAGGGTGGTATGCAGCCATTCCGGATTGAATTTTTCACCGGCGTCGGTTAAGTCAGGCGGGAAACGGCCTTCATCGCCGAGGTCATCGGTACTGGTGAAGTATTGCTGGGTTGCTGCATTCGGCCCACCGACGTCGCCGCTGCTATGGCAATTTAAGCAGCCAAATTTGTCCATTTCCCGCCGCACGATCTGCGCGGCTGGCAGCGGCTGCATCAAGGAACTGCGGTTCTGCAACACTGTCTGTAGGGCTCTAAGCTCCCCATCTTCAAACTTGAAGATGGGGACACCAGGTAGCCGCGCCTTGCGATTGATTGGCAGGCAGCCACTGCCCTGGATATCCAAATCCTCCCAACGCTTCGCCTTGTATTTGGACTTGACGCCCATATCGGTATGGCATAGGGCGCATCCCATATCCGCAAATCGCCGAGCTCCACGTTTGGCCGCGGCTTCGTCGTGCTCAAGTTCGGCATACTTCAACGGCATGGGTACGACCCCGCTGTGCCACAGGTCGTCGGCTTTAAATTGGCTCCAATCGGACTTTGGACCGCGCCAACCAGCTTCTAGCTCTTCACCGCCACTTTGCTCGAAGAACGTAATGCGAATGGCATGCATGCCGGCTTTCAGCGTAACCGCTTCGGATTCGCGGCGAACTTTGGGGTGCATGCCCAGGTTTGTGACGATACGTTCGCCGTTTATGAACAACTCCGAACCGTCATCGGACGCGGTATAGAAGCGATACTCCCCCGCATGCAAAGCTTGGAAGTAGCCATCAAAAACCAAACCGTAGTTTTCCTTGCGCCCACCATAATTTGCACGCACGGTATCGGCGGTGCCATCGCCGACCGCTTGATGCTGCGACCAGTCAACGGCATCGTTTTGCGGCCAATTGTTGTGATGAAAAACCTGATAGCGCAGGCCAGGCACTACCCGAACCTCGGAAGTCTTTTGGCTTTCACGCAAAATCCACGCCGCCAGCGCTGTAGCTTCGGGTTCGGTCAAATGGCTATCCGGCATAGCCCCGGACGGCCAAACCGCAAGTGGATCCAACAAGACGTCGCGCAGACTAGCTACGCTGTATTTCTGATCCATGCCGCCACCTATTAGCTGATCTTGATGGCACGGCGCACAGCCGACAGTCTCGAACAGACGCCCACCTTCGGCAATCATTTCAGAACTCACCCCGACGCCAACGAATTCGAAAGGCTTTTCTTTGGGATACAAAAATTGGGTAAGCTCGCTCGCCGCCGTTACCTGATCATCAATCGAACTGCCGACCCTAAAATGCGGCATACGCACAGGTTCACCCAAGGTATGAGGAACGAACAACCGGGCAAGTACCCAACCCGGCACGACACGTTTACTAAGGTTTTGCAACGCCGGCGCTTGCCATTTCCCAATCCGCTGCTGCACCGCTGGTTCTGCTTCATGGCAAGACAAGCACTGGTACTTCGCTACTAAATGTTCGCCGGAGGGAGCCGACGCAGGGAGTTGCGGCACCGGTGTGGCGGCAAGAGCGGGGCCAGTTGCAAACAGCAATGCCCCAATGGTGGCGGTAAGGAACAACATTAGGCAGTGAACTCCAGCCACTCATTGGCAGCAGATGACGCGATGGCAAGCTCAATGAAACGCACGCCGCGCAAGCCATCAATCACGGTTGGGTAAGCGTCGGGCAAATCGTTTTCGCCGCGGATGGCGCGAGCAAAAGCAGTGTAGATATTGGCGAAGCCTTCTAGATAGCCTTCAGGATGTCCGGGCGGAACCCGCGTTAATGACCGCGCAGCTTCACCGGTGTAGCCATTCCCCGGCCGACGTATTTCAGTCGGCTTGTCCTTCCAAATTACGCGCAGGTCGTTGGGATGCTCTTGCTCCCATTCGATGCCGCCGTTGCTGCCATAAATCCGCAAGCGCAGACCGTTTTCGCCGC
>JACNIZ010000102.1 GCA_014382805.1 Planctomycetota bacterium | reverse complement strand
ACCCGTATGTAACCAAGCTTCGGCCGAAGCTAATTCTGTCAGTCCATAGGCCGCCAAATCTTGCGGCTCTCCGTCGGCGTTTCGGTACAGCCAGCGAGCAGCACCATCTGGGGCGAGGTCGAGTATTAACACCGTCCCAGCTTATTCGTTCGACATGCTTTTGCAGCCTATTCATCCGCTGGTAGTTGGGTCGCCAGCAATGAATCCAGGGCATAAGCGGTGCACAGTACGGCATTGCCTTCCCACCAGCGCGGGGCTGCTTCATTGAGCCACGAGCCATCTTTGTTCTGGGTTTCGGCCAGCTTGTGCTGCAACTCCGAACGCCAATCGTGCTTTTTGCCGTCGGGCGTGGTGAGCGTAGTTTTTCCCGAAGCTTGCAATGCTTGAGCCAAGCTCAGGTAGTAGTAGTACAAGCCTTGCAGTGAGGCGCGCGGATCGCGCAGTGAATCGAATCCGGGATTGACTTCAAGGGTCCAGTGGCGCTCAATCCAGCCTAGAGCGGCGGCGACACGGCTGTCCGACGCATCCAACCCAGCGAAGAGGTAGCACTTCAGCAAGGCGTAGGTCATGGAGCCATAGGAGCGCGCGACCATGGTGCCGTCGGCCTGCACCTCGTTGCCAGCTTGCGAGTTGCCGGGATAATAAATACCGCCGCCATCGTCGCCGCTGCGGATGATATTGCCATCCTCATCCTTGTAGGTCGCCTTGTTGACCTCGCTATTGTTTTGGCTACGTTCCAGGAACTTGATCGCCCGTTGAAACGCCGGGTCATCTTCTTTGGCGCCGGAATCTTTCATGGCCTGCAACGCATACTGCAAGTTGCTCAAATCGGGCCGCAGGTCGCCGCCGTAGCCGATGCCGCCATAAAACTTGTCCGACTCCGAATAGCCTTCGCCACCGTCGGCTTGCACGGCACGCAGGTAATCAGCGGCTTTTTTGATCGCCTCCTGGTCTTGCGGTCGTTTGCCAGCAGCAAGTGCACCTATAGCAACCGACGTCACGTAAACCGGCAAGCGATCGGCGTGGATCGAGCCGTCTTCTTTTTGCAGTTTAATCAAATGATCCAAAACCGGCTGTGCCAATGCACGAACCTCCTTGCGCGAACTGCCAAGCAATGCGCGTGCTGCTAATGCCGAAATGCCCGGCTCGGGCTGGCCGAAAAATTCCCACATGCCGGTGCCACCAATTTGCGAAACTAAATAGTCGACCCCGTTCTCGTAGATCTTTTCAAGCTCTGGCGCTTTGAGCTGACCCTTTTTGTCCTGCTGCTCTTTTTGGTAAGCCCAAACGGCACGGGCGCAGGCTTCGGCACGTTGCGATAGGGTTGCATTGCGCGGCAGTGACATCAGATGCGCCACAGAAGTCATGCTTTGCCAATCCGCAACGGCTGCATTGGGCTGCCATGGACCGGCTTGAATTTGATGGCGACTCAACAACTTGTTGATGACCGTTGCATGTGCCTTTTGATCCGTCGAAGAAAGCGCGGCAGCTAGCAACAGATCAGTGCTTTTCTGACCGATTGCGCTGGTTTCGCCTTCGACCGCGGTCGGCGCCTGGTTAATCGCGCTCAGCAAATATTGGATGGCGTCGCGAATAAAAGGACCATCTTCGCTGCGATACGCGCGCGGGCCGAGGGAAAAAGCGAGGATGGCGTTGGCCGTGTCGACGACGCCATTGCCGTAGCTGCCATCGGGCTTTTGCGAAAGGCGCAAAGTAGCGAGTTGGAAGTCCAGCAAGTCTTTCAGGTCGGGTTCCTGGCTCGCCTCGGGCAGCAGGCTGCCAGCAGCCAGGCTGGAGGAAATGGCGACGGCCGGAACCGGCAGGGTGGGATCGGGAAGTGGTGCCACCCAGCAGGACGACGTCAACAGGTATGCAGCAGCGATGAGCATGATTGAGAAACGCGCAATGCGGCGTTCGGGTTCATTTTAGCGGCCTAGTTAGGTATGCGGAAACGCGCTCCGCGGCCCGTTGGCAGGAACCGGCCTGTGCATAGGCTGGGCTAAGTCGGGTCAGTTCCTTTAGGACACGCTCGCGAACGGGGCCATCGAGACGCTGTTCCAGGTCACCTGCGAGGGCTTTTGGATCTAAATTGCGACCTAGGTGCTCAGGCGCTAACTCTTCTCCAGCTAGAAGGTTAAGTCCGCCTACCCAGGGCACGGCCAGCCAATGGGCGGCCAGCCAAGTGCCCAACCGTGATGGCATCGCGTAAACCAAAACCGGCGGTATGTCATAAGCTGCGACCTCGAGCAGCGCGGTGCCGCTAGCGACCCAAGCGGCGCGTAAATGCGGCAAAACTTTGTGAAAACAGCCTGGGGTGTACAGTACATCGACGTCGCTGGTGGCTAAGTATTCGCGGATCAGCGCTGCGACGGATTCACGCAGGTGAGGCAGTACAAAGCGCACCTCAGGCCGTGACGCTCGCAACTGCTTTGCGGCCTGTAGCAATAGCGGCAAGTTGTGCTTAATCTCGCTACGCCGACTGCCCGGCAGGATTCCGACCCAAACATGATCCGGCTCAAAGGTGGCCGGCAGCGTTGCCTCGGCCTCCGCCAACTGGTGCAGACCGTCGCCCAGCGGATGGCCAATGTAGCTCGCCTGCGCGCCATGTTGCTGATACCAATCTTTTTCGAAAGGCAGGATGGTGAGCAGTTCGTCGGCCTTGCGAAAGTCGCTGATCCGCCACGGCGCCCACGCCCACAGCTGCGGCGCAATAAAATCGACCACCGGCACCCCAGCGCGGTCGGCAATGCGTAACAGGTGGCGGTTCAGGCCCGGATAATCCACCAATACCACCACGTCGGGCGGGTTTTGCTTGAGCGCGTCGGCAAAGCGCTTGACGCAGCCGAAAAACAACGGTAGCTGCGCCAGCACATCGCGAAATCCCATGACGTTGAGGTCGGCAAGGGGCTGCCAAACTTCCATACCAGCTTTTGCCAAGCGCGCGCCACCAAAACCTGACACTTGCAAATCAGGATGGGACTGGCGCAAATGCTGCAACATGTGCAATGCATGTGACTCACCGCTGACGTCGCCACAAGCCAAAATCATGCGCGGTGGCGATTTCTGATTTTGGTTCATTACGCTGCGGTCTGCAGCATCGTTGGCTGCGTCGTAAGTCGCATCGTTGGCAACGTTGTCGCTCGATAGTTCACACAGCGCAGCATGTTTGAGCTGAGCAAATTGGCGCAGCCGTTTTTTACGCATGAACAACGCGGCGGCTTGGCGCGGCAAAGCCATCACCAAATCTGCCATGGCTCGAGCAAACTCACGAGCGACTTCGAAGCGTGGGTTCACGGTTGCTGCTTAGGGGGCGTCCAATGCGCAGCGGAATCCGACGTGACGGTATTGCCTGCCCAGAGCTGGATAGAGCTGTCGGTAGTTGTTGCGGCAGCCTTCGGCGGACGACAAGTAGGAGCCGCCGCGCACCACCGCCTCGACTTCGGCGCGAGCTTTGTTGACCTTTTTGGCACGCTTGCTGAGATCGGTGTAAGTGAGATACAAATCACCGGTCCATTCACTGGCGTTGCCACCCATGCATAGCAGGCCCAACGGAGTCCGGTCCTGATTGAATTGTTGTGGCGGGCGCACGCCACGGATTCGCGTAGCCAAGCAATTCATTTCCAGTGCGTCGTAACGCTCTCCACTCGGGTAAGTGCGCTGTTCGGTACCCGCTGCCGCAGCTTCCCATTCTTGTTCCGTAGGCAGCCGACGTCCAGCCCAACGTGCATATGCCGCCGCGGAATTCCAGCTCACGCCGGTGACCGGGGCTTCTTCAAAAGCCTCGGGGATGACGGGTAAATCTTGGCCATCCAATTTCCACCCTAAGGGCAAATGTTGCGGCCGCATTCCGGTCGGCTGAGCGAGTAGAAATTTCCAATAGTCCTGGCAACTGACCTCGGTGCGATCCAGGTAGAACGACTTTAGTTTTTGCACGCGTTCTTTTAATGAATTCGGAAAACCAGAGGTGCGGCCGGTGTGTGGACCCAAAGGGAAACGGTCGCCGGGTACCAAAATCATGCCGGGTGGGGCTTGATCAAAACCTTTGACGAAGCGCTCCGGGTGGCGCAGCTGCTCCACTTCGAAGAACGCCTCTTCCAGGCTTTGCACGGCGTCGGCGTAGTTTGACGCAGCTTTGGAGTGCAAGTAAAGATGGTCGTTCCACCATTCATGGCAGGGGCCAGCGGCGCGTAACTCCTTTAATTGCTGCGGCCAATCAGCGGCCGTCAATTGCTGAGCGGTCAGCCAGCTGATGATCGCAGAGCTTGGCTCACTTGCGATGGCTTTTTGGTCGAGCCAAAGCGCCTCTAGTTGAGCGTATTCGTCGCGTAAGGCTTGGAAAGCGTTGTCTCGTTGCAGCTCGACTTCGCGCAGTTGCTTTTCCTTTTTGTCTAGCTGTTTTTCTTGCCGCGTCGGCTCCTGGTCCCAGGCCACGGCCGGAAAATCCAGGCCGAAAGAAGGGGTGGAAGAGGAAAACAGTCCTATGACGACTGCGAGAGTAGTAGGTAGGAGTGCTAGCATGCGCGCAAATGCCGCCGTGCGAACCCAGGATCGATTTGCTGAAGTCCGACCTGTTTGGTCGCGTGGAGCTAGTCCATCTTAACGACAGCCACCCTGCAAGTAACAGCGGCGCTGCTGGCGGCATCCAAACCATGCCGACGCAGTGGGTGCGGCGTGATACCAGCTGTGCACGCTGGTGGGTGAAGCCTCTGGCACGCTACTTGGCTGGCCGTGAATGCCGCGCCTTGTTAGCCCTCAGCGAATTGCCGCGTGTGCCCAAGCTTTTGAGCTGGAAGAAGGGCATTTTAGAACGCAGCTGGCAGCCTGGTTCGCCGTTGCAGTTGGCCGCGGCGCCGGGCCCTGCCTATTTTGCGGCCGCATTTCGATTATTGGTCCAGTTGCACCGCCGCGGCGTCGCTCATAACGATTTAGCCAAGGAGCCAAACTGGTTGGTCGATGAGCATGGTCAACCTGGGTTGATTGACTTTCAGCTTGCTTCTACTCACCGGCGCCGCGGCCGACGTTTTCGCCTTTGCGCCCGCGAGGACATTCGTCATTTGCTCAAGCACAAGCGCACCTATTGCCCGCAAGCGTTAACACCGCGGGAATTGAAAATCCTGGCAAACCCGTCAGCTGCCGCCCGGCTGTGGCGTGCCACCGGTAAGCGAATTTACTTGCTGATTACCCGTCGAATATTCGGCTGGTCGGATCGCGAAGGTGCAGGCGACCGCAACCATTGACCGAATTTTAGTGGATTTGCAGTGACAAGTTTGCGGCGCAAACTTTCGCTGTCGGCCTTATTTCAGGTAATCGTTGATGTACATCACCCAATTTTTCTCAAACTCTTCGATGTCAACCTGACCCCAGGATGCTGCCATCGCATCCTCCCAAATTTTCTGTTTGGTATCTTCGCCTACCGAAGGGTGGGCAATGCGGTGATCTAAGATTTCAATCAACTCAGAATCGGTTTCCGGATTCAGCTTGGCGCGTTCTTCCCGCAACAACTTGCGCAACTTTTCATACTCTCTTTGAAAGCCTTCATGCAGCGTGGCCATGTAACTCGGGATGATGTCTGCGTATTCCTTCTTCCAGACCTTTTTCGGCACGTCGCCGTCGGTGCCGCGACGCAAGAAGTAAATGATGGACCAAGATTGCTCATAGCAAGAAGTATTGCGAGGTCCTTGGTCATCCCAACGTTGGTGGTCGTAATTGATGTGCACCCAGATCGGCTTATAACGCTCCTCGCGCACCAATGTTTTGATGCCTTGGAAACGATCTAATCTGCCCGGCATGTGCGCCGTCGGGATTGCTTTTTTGCCTTTGAATTCATAAGCGCCATACCAGTCGCCATGGCCTTCATCGAACCAACGGTGGGCTTCCGATTGATCAAACAGGAAGTGACAGTATTGGTGGAATGCTTCGTGGCTCATAACCGCCAAGGTCGCGCGGCGGTCGGTGTTTTTAGAATCGTAAAGCACCAATTCGGTGGAGCCCGGATTGAAGTAGCCGACGTCTTCATCCTCAGTCCCGCCGTATTTGCTGAACTCGTCCTTTGAGGCGCAAATGCGAACCACAGAAACGTGGGTCATTTCCTTGGTCGGGGGGAAATCTATTTCAAAGATATCGCGTGACTTTTCAAGCCTTTCAATGACCTCCTCAATGAACTTTTTATCGTCGCTAGAGGTGGCAATGATGTACTTCTTAGAAGGCGTCGGTATGGCGGTCCAGCCAGCAACTTTTTCGTTTTCGGCTTTGTGGTAATTCAGTTGTTCTTCGTAACTACCATCTTGGCCTACGGCGGCGACAGCCTCAGTTGTTTCCACCACCTGTACTGACTTCAGCGAGCTTTCAAAAGCCTTGTAATACTTTTTATTATCCTTGCGTTGGTCAGGTAATACGTAGAGCCAAACGATGTCATATTGGTCCATGCGCACGGTCCATGCATCAAGGAAAATCTGGAATCCGTCGGCGGCGTTTGCCCACCAAGTGGCATGCCTCGCTTCCAAACCCTTCTTCAACTTTTTCATCTCGATCTCTTGGATCGGCTTGGTCATGCCTTCCTCTTTGAAATCGCGGAAATCAAACATTCGAGGAATGATTTCTTCAATTTGCGGCCGCTTTGCCTCACCACCGACGCGATCCCTTAGGCCACCACCTTCACTACCAGTGACTGCCTGCGGCTGGTCAAAACGGAAAATATAAAGATCGACTTCAGCCTGCATGAATGTGTTGGCTGGCGTCTTCACGCTGATGCTTTTGCCACCGGAGAAGCGCGCAATCACGCCGGCACCCTTCATGCCATCCCGTACCGGAATATTTTCCCAGTCCTTCAGCGGCTTAAATTTGAAACCGTTTTCGCTGTCCTCGTAATACTTAGTCCCGGTTTTTTGGGCTTGGGCGGGAACCGAGACCACTGCTGCTGTCAGCAGGGTCAAGAACAGAAGCAGAATCCGTCGGGCTAGGTCGGGCATGACCCAGCCATTCTACGACACTTTGCCCACAGACAAAAAACCTCTCGATTAGCCTTCGATGACACGCACTTGGGCTGGGCGCAAAATGCGTCGTCCCATTTTGTATCCACGCCGCAGTAATTCTAGGTGAGGACCAGCAGCGTCGGCATCGTCGCTTTGGTTGGCTCCCACCGCCTCATGCAGTTCGGGGTCAAATGCGGCATCGGCGCTAGGCTGAATGAATTCAAGACCGTGCTGGCGCATGACGGAGTCCAGCGAAAACTGAATGGCGTTCATTCCCATCAAAAAGGCGTCGGCTCCTTGGGCCTCTTTGATGGCGTCGGGTAGGGAGCCGAGGGCCAACTCCATGTGGTCGGCGACAGTGATGAGTTCGCTCAGCAACGCCTCCATGCG
>JACNIZ010000188.1 GCA_014382805.1 Planctomycetota bacterium | reverse complement strand
GTCGTGGCGGTGGTGCTTTATGTCGTGGCCTCGAACCGCCAAACCCAGGATGGACCGAAAGACGTCATTTGGGACAAAACGACCTGCGTCTTTTGCGCCATGCATCTTGGTGATCCGCGCTTTGCAGCGCAGCTATCCACCGAGGACGGCGACACCTATTTTTACGACGACCCCGGCTGCCTTTTTCTGCATCAGCATGAGTTGGAGCAAGGTCAAACCTCAATCCATTCGCGCTGGTTCCACGAAATGAATGGTCAAGGTTGGCTCGACGACTCCGAGGTCGCGTTTCTCCGCGCTGAAAATACGCCAATGGATTACGGCTTCGGCGCAGTAGTCGTCGGCAGCCCCAATGCCATCGACCTCAAAACGGCGGCGGCGGAGGTACTCGCCCAGTGAGTCGCACCGACTTTTCCCGTCAATTCCGCGCGATCGCAACCCTAGAAATTGCAGACGGACTACGCTCGCGCTGGCTGCTATTCGCCACCGTAGTGGACTTTCTATTGGTCGGCATTTTTGTATTTGCCGGCATGCACGAATCACAGGTATTCGGATTCACAGGCATGGGCAGGGTGATGTTTTCGTTCTCCCACGCCCTTGTTGTGGTTCTACCGCTGATGGCGTTGGCTGCTACAGGTCAGGTCATCGGCCAGGCTCGCAGTGGCGGCACTTTAGAATTTCTATTCAGCAATCCCCTTTCTAGACGGACCTATTTCATTGCAGCCACCTCGGTGCGCTTATTGCTCCTTGCAGGCCCGATGTTCCTGGTATTTGGAGTTTGCGCGCTACTCTCCAAGTTCTTTTTCAACGAAGCCCTCGACGTCGCATTTTTGGCTCGCACTCTTGCGGTTTGCACCGCAGAGCTTATCGCTTTCACTGGCATCGGCATGCTGGTTTCGGCCAGCGTGCGCCATCCCGCCCGCACTCTGATTTGGATCCTCCTGGTTTGGGCAACTTCGGTTGCATTGCTAGACCTGGCACTCATCGGCCTGCTTTTGGAATGGCGGCTGGATCCACAATCCGTGTTCTTGCTGGCTGCACTCAACCCAGTCCAGGACGCTCGCCTAGCGCTTTTGGCTGGTGGCAATCCTGAGTTGGCAACACTTGGTCCAGTTGGCTTTTTCATCGCCAACCGACTGGGTAACGCATCGCTATTGGCGATCGGCCTCATTTGGCCGCTTGTCGTTGGCATCACATGTTGGTGGGCAGGCTTACGTTCCTTCCGCCGCCACGACCTTCTGTAATTCCGGTTCCCGACCACGCATTCGGCCATGAAAGCTGCCCTTGAAAAATTCGAAATCTACCTCGATCGCCCCATAGCGTACCGAGCCCGGTTCCTGATCGCCCTGATGGTGATCCCGCTGATTGCTTCCTTCGCCGCTCCGCTTTGGAACATCAGCATGCAAGCGCCCCAGTACCCAGAAGGCTTGGAAGTTGACGTTTACTCCTACAAAGTCGTCGGCGGAAACGATGGTAAGGACATCGCGGAGATCAATGTATTAAACCACTACATAGGCATGGCCGCGATTGAGGGCAAATTGCTTGAAGACCTAGATTGGATTCCATTCTTACTTGGGTTTATCTGCGTGCTAATTCTTCGAGCAGCTGCAATTGGCAATATCCGCACATTGATCGACCTCGCGGTAATTTATTCCTATATCGGCGGCTTCTTAGCTTTCCGCTTTTGGCTGCACTTATATAGCCTAGGGCACAACTTGGATCCTAAAGCACCAGTGAATGTGGATCCATTCATGCCCGCAATTTTCGGCTCCAAACAAATTGCCAATTTCCACATTACCAGCTTTCCTCGCGGCGGGTCCGTCGCCATCCTAATCTCGGTCGGCGGAATCCTTGTCATCACCTTTTGGCACCTAGCGACCGGCTTTTTGGAAAGTCGAAGAAATGCCTCAAAAGCAAACAAAGCTACCACCACATCAAAGGCTTAAGTTCCATGAAACTGCATCACGTACTCTTACTCATTCCTGCTCTCGCTCTCGCATCTTGCGGAGGATCGGAGAAACCTTCCCCAGCAGAGAATGGGGAAACTCCTGAAACTCCTGAAATCGATCTTGCTGTTGGTGCGGAATACTACGCCATCACCTGCACCCCTTGCCACGGCGCCACCGGAATGGGCGACGGAGTCGCATCCGAAGCGTTGGTGCCTAAACCGCGCGATTTGACCAATAAAGAATGGCAGGCATCCGTCGATGACGAATACCTGCGCAAAATCATTCAGTACGGCGGAGCGGCAGTAGGCAAACAGCCCACCATGCCACCGAACCCGGTTTTGGGAAGCCAACCAGAAGTATTGGCTTCTTTGATTGCCCACGTCCGGCAGATGGCCAAATAATCGGGCGGCTTGCAATTACGCCGCCGGATTGAATCGGCTATTTTTCCGGCGGCAGCAAGACCCCATCAATGATGTGAAGCATGCCATTTGATGCTTTCACTGAGGCCACAATGTTGGCTCCGTTAATGGTGTATTTGCCATCTTTGACACCCATGGTGACTTTGGCGCCATTGGCCATGGAGATGATTTGACCATCCTTGAAGGTGTCCGTGCCCAAAGAAGAAGTCGTGACGTGATACTTTAAAATCTCACGCAAGGTGTCGGCAGATTCGGGCTTCAACAAGCCGTCAACGGTGCCCTCTGGCAAAGCATCGAAGGCCGCGTTGGTCGGTGCAAAAACCGTCAACGGGCCTGAAGCTGCGACTGAAGTCACGTAATTGGCAGCTTGGATCGCGACCACCAGAGTAGTGTGGTCCTCGGATCCCAGGGCAATGCTCACAATGTTGTCTGGAGCCAGCGGCGGGATGTTGGAGCGGTGTTGGACTGTAGATTCCGTTTCGGCCTTAGGCTTTTCAGCCTCTCCGCATGAGAACAGAGAAAGGCCGGTTAGGGCCGCAGCGGTTATGAGTGTATGAGTGATTTTCACTTCTAGTCGATTTCCAGTAATCCCACAGGTGGTTTGTGGTTTGATTGAACTTGTGCGGTGGCTTGAAAGGCACAAAACGTCGTGAATCGACAGGATTGGCCCAGCACAGATGAAGCCATTGGCAGCCTCATTTCCCGCAGGCAATCCTAGCAACCAACGTTTGTCGGCAGGCCGCTAAATCAAGCAATCCTATACATGATTAGGCTTTATTTCCCCCTCGCCAAGGCATATTTCTCCGTCACAGGCACTGTTGACCCTTTGCGGGAATGTGAGTTTTTGAGAAAAGTTGGATTTTCGGCGTTGGTTTTTCGCCGCCTAGGGTCTGTTGCCTATGCCCCAATTACCGGCCTGTTTGCTCAATCCAATAGGGCATTGGCCAGTCCAACATCAACAAACACCATGCTTCGCCACCTCTTTTGTACCCATAGGTTGCCGCTTTTGCTGTGCGCTTCCCTACTTACGCTTGCTTCGGTCACACCTGCGCAAACCATAAACAGCGTGACCGTAAGCGGAAACCCAAGTGACATGTTGCCGAAAGACGGCACGCCTGTTCCATACACCTTAACGATCAAAGGCACGGGTGATGGATGGGGTTCCATCAAATGGTCGGTGTTGGATTCGGATTTTCTCCTCGACGAAACTCTAGTTGCTGAAACTACCGAAACTGCAATTACACCCGGCGCTTGGACCATAATTACGACCTTTTATGTCTGGGCAAATGGCGGAAAGGTGACAGGAAGCGCAGGCTCTTGTGATGAAGGCTCGGAAACCGACCCCGCCGAGGTTTATGTTTTGGTGGAAGATGCCTTCGGCTTAGACCTTAGCCAATCTGCAATTCGTTATATGTCCTGCTGTGAAGACCTCGTGTTCACCGCTATTGGGGTAGCCGGTGGCGTAATGAAATTCACGGTCGACGGCGAGTTACCTTCGGTGCAAGTAGGGCTGGTTTATTCGTTCGGATTAGGTGCACATAAAGTTCACCTACCATTTGCCGACATTTGGCTCGCTACCCGCCTGTCACCGAAGGGATTCCAGCTGGCGAACATTTTGACCACCGATGCCGCTGGCCAGGCTCAATTAACAATAAATGTTCCCCCTCAAGCAGCTGGAAAGGTTTTTGTCCAGGCAATTGGCGCTTGGTCCAACTGCGTCAGCAATGTCATTGCGTTGTGAATCCTAAAACAGGCCACGATCCAATCCACCTCGGATATTGCCCTGAGCCAGTTTAAGGATTAAAGAACTCCAGGCCGGAAAGCTTCCGGTCGGGAGTTCTTCATGGAAATTCGTTTACATGGGCGCGGGGGCCAGGGCGGCGTGACTTGCGCCAAGATTTTGGCTTCTGCTTATGCGCGATTGGGCAAAAGTGTGCAGACCTTCGGCGATTACGCCTCAGAGCGCAGCGGGGCGCCAATTCGGGCATATACAAGGGTATCGGATGGTGAAATCACCAACCGAAATAAGGTCTATCACCCCGATCACCTCTTGGTTCTTCATCCTTCGCTGCTCGGCGCTGATGTTATCCAACGCCTGGCCAATGGGGGCATGTTGGTGGTCAATTCGCCCACAGCAATTAGCCACGAAGGGTCGATTTTTGCCCCATTCCACCTTGCCACCGTAGACGCAACTGCCATCGCTCGCAGACATGGCATAGGTACTCGCTCGGTAGTGATCGTAAACACCACCATCGCAGGAGCTTACGCCAAGTTATTGGAAATGGATTTGAAGTTGCTGGAACAGGTCTACCTCGATCTGGGCTTCTCCTCCAACTTCGCAGCGGCCAAGGAAGCATATGAACAAGTGAAACTCAGTCCGGCCATAGTTGATTCCATCGACTCTGCCCCTTCAAAATCCCAAAAACGCGTCGTGTCGCCAAGCACGCTTGAGGAACCCGGCGTTCGTCCCTTGGTTGAGCACACTGACGGCGCTCATACTGGCCTCAAGACTGGAACTTGGCGCACGCAAACGCCAGTTTACGTGCAGAATTTGGCCCCCTGCAACGCTTGGTGCCCGGCCGGCAACGACGCGATTGAATTTGTCCAGGTTGCCGGCCGCGATGGAGCTGAAGCGGCGGCACAAATACTGGGCGCAACCACCCCCTTTGCCGGAACCTGCGGTCGAGTTTGCCCTGCACCTTGCATGGAAGGCTGCAACCGGGTCGAGTTGGATGGGGCGGTGAACATCCGCGGCTTGGAGCGCTGGATTGCTGACCGCGCCCCGGTGGCAATGGTGCACAAAAAGCATCAGGACCACCCCAAACGCATTGCCATCGTCGGTGGCGGACCGGCAGGTTTGAGCGCTGCTTATTTCTTAGCCAGCCAAGGTCATCGTCCTGAAATTTATGAAGGCGAAGCGGAACTTGGCGGTGTATTGCGGACCGGAATTCCAACTTACCGCCTGCCGCGTGAGGTGCTGGATCAGGAGATCCAAGGCATTTTGAACTTAGGGGTGAAAGTGCATTGCGGTGAATTTTTCAGCAAAGCCAAGCTGCAAGAGCTAGTGCAGAATTTCGACGGCGTGATCCTCTCCACTGGGCTGCAATGGCTACGACCGCTAGTAATTCCAGGCAGCGATTTGACCGGGATAGAGCAAGGCATTCACTATCTGCACAAACTCAACATGGGCCAAACAGCCGACGCCCAACTTTCCGGTACGGTGGTGGTGCTGGGCGGCGGCAACACCGCGATGGATTGTGCGCGGTCGGCATTGCGTAACGGGGCGGAAAAAGTCATCGTTGCTTATCGTCGGACTGAACAAGAAATGCCGGCGATTCGTGAAGAAATTCACGCGGCGCATGAGGAAGGGATTGAGTTCCACTTTTTGCGTCAGCCGGTTGGATTTTTTGGTGAAAGTGGAGTATCAGGTATCCAACTTGCGGAGTGCGATTTGGGCGAGCCGGACGAGAGCGGAAGGCGTCGGCCTGTGGTTTCGGAGCGGGTTCAAAAATTAGAATGCAATCACGTGCTATTGGCGTTGGGTCAGGGCAGTGAGCTTTCCATTTTCCCAACGGGTTGGGAATTGAATGAAGAGCGTATTCATGACGGCTCCATTCCGATCAACGCTTGGGGTAGCGGCGATTTCGCCACCGGCGACGGCACCGTAACACATGCAATTGGCAGTGGTCGGCGTGTTGCCGGATTGGTGCTTAAAGAGCTTGGGGAAGACGTCGAAGTATTTGAACGTCCGCCGCGCGAAAACGCGGTGCCTGCAAGTGTGGTGCGCATGGATCATTTTGATCGCTCCGAACCCAGTTTCGACCGCAGCATTGCCGTCGCCGAACGCTTTGAGACTTCACCCGAAGTCAATCAAGGTTTGGCCGACGCATCCGAAGCCGATCGCTGTTTTTCGTGCGGTCACTGCACTAACTGCGACACCTGTTTGGTTTTCTGCCCCGAAGGCATCATTCGACGCCAACCCGAAGGTACCGGCCTGGAGACCTGCCCGGTGCACCAACAAGCCGACTACGGCTACAGCTACGACATCGATTTAACTTACTGCAAGGGATGCGGCATCTGTGTGACCGAATGCCCGCGCGGTGCCATTGAAATGAAAGCCCGATGAGTGTTGAACTAATTAGTGCCAATCACGCGGCCGCCAAAGCGGCGACGCTGGCCGGTCGTGCCAATCGCGACGCGCGCGGTTTTGGCGGTGGGGTTTATCCGATCACGCCGCAGTCCGAATGCATTGAATTGCTGTGCAAGCAGGAGTTTGAAAAAGGCGCAGTGGTGCGAGTGGAAAGTGAACATAGCGCGATGGCGGTTTGCATCGGCATGTCGTTCAGCGGTGCGCGGTCATTCACTGCGTCGGCATCGAACGGGTTGGCGTACATGGCAGAAAATGTTTTTGCCGCGGCGTTTTTCCGTCTGCCGATCGTGATGATGGCGGTGAACCGAACCTTGGGTCCGCCATGGAATATTTGGGTGGATCACGGCGATACGCTGATGCTGCGCGATTCGGGTTGGACGCAAATTTATTGCGAAGACAATCAAGAGGTGGCTGACACTATTTTGATGTCGTACCGCATGGCTGAAGACCCGCGAGTGCTGCTGCCGGCCATGGTTTGCCAAGACGCATTTGTTTTGTCCCACACCATGATGCTGACCGACCTGCCTGATCAAAAATTGGTGGATGAATTCCTGCCCAATTTGGATCTGCCGCACCAAATTCGCCATGCGCCAATCACCATGGGCGGCTTGGACTTCCCGCACGAAACCGAAAGCCATCGCCGCGATCACTACGAAGCGATGCAGCGTGTGCCCGAAGTCTACGCCGAAGTGCAAAACGAATTCGAACGCATTTTCGGCCGACGCCTTGCTGACCGCGTAGTGCCGTACC
Organism: Planctomycetota bacterium; assembly: GCA_014382805.1. GTDB lineage: Bacteria > Planctomycetota > UBA1135 > UBA1135 > UBA1135 > JACNIZ01. The sequence goes on along the minus strand of JACNIZ010000188.1, from coordinate 116 downwards.
GCATGGATGATGCCGACATCGTGCTGGTTTCGATGGGTACGACCGCATCCACGGCCAAAGTAGTCGTCGACGCGGCGCGCGAGCAAGGACTCAAAGTTGGATCCCTGCGCGTACGC
>JACNIZ010000104.1 GCA_014382805.1 Planctomycetota bacterium | reverse complement strand
AAGCGCCGTGGCGGTGTTGCGCGAAGGGTATCGGCCCGAACTTCACCCGAGCGCGGGCGGAGCGGGTTGAATTTTTTGGATGCTACATCTTGTGTCTAAAATTCGATTAAGTTATCAAAACAGCATCGTTAACGGTTCGCTTACGGATGGGGGCGCCGCGAACGCGGCGGTCAAAGTGTGTCGATCGAAACGAAGGATTGCCCAGCGCTTGTCTTGAACGCCGATTTTCGGCCGTTGAGCTATTTCCCGCTGTCGCTGTGGTCCTGGCATGACGCGGTAAAGGCCGTTGTTACGGATCGGGTCAACGTCGTTTCCAGTTACGACCGGTATGTGCGCTCGCCATCCTTTGCGTTGCTGGCGCCAAGCGTTATTTCGTTGAAGGAATTCATCGTTCCCAACCGCAGGCCCGCGTTCACCCGGTTTAATGTGTTCTTGCGCGACCGATTCGCCTGTCAGTATTGCGGGGATGCGCTGCCGTCACACGAGCTGACCTTCGATCATGTGGTGCCCCGGTCCCGAGGGGGCCGCATTGTGCGGGACGTCATGCAGGAACTTGGCAGTTGGCAAGAATTTGAATCACTGGCTACGGTATTTAAGCCAACCATGCCTGAGCTGGCGAACGACCTAAAATTGGGGACTTTAGATGCAGCAATTCTGTGGGACGCAACCGTAGCGCAACATGAGGAATTGGCCGCAATTGTCCTGCCGGAGTTCGCCGAGCATTCTTTTTTGGAAGCCGTCGGGGTATTGAAAAACACTGAGCAGCCAGCTCTGGCTTTGCAATTCGCGCGCTACATGCAGGCGCAAGATCGCGGCGCCCTGACCATTACGCGCAACGGGTTTCGCGCCGTCGGCGGTGATCGTTGGCAAGCGGTTCCCAAATTGACTTTATTTGCAGGCGCGATGTTGAACCGCGCCGTCGATCAAGCCATTCATGAATTCAGTGCGCGCGAGGGAGTGCAAATCACCCGCGTTTATAATGGTTGCGGAATTCTAGTTGGACAAATGCGCGCCGGCGCCCAACCCGACGCTTACTTTTCTTGTGATCAATCTTTTTTGGATCAGGTTGCCGATCGCTTCCAAAGTGGGGTGACCGTGTCTCAAAATCCGATCATGTTGATCACTGCGAAGGCCAATCCGCATCAGATCCACCGCCTGGATGATTTGCTCAAGCCCGGCCTACGCGTCGGCCTTGCTCACCCAGAAAAATCGGCACTAGGGTTTTTGACGCGACGCCTGTTGCAGCAACTTAATCTAGAGCAACGGCTAATTGATTCCGGCAACATCAAACAGGAAACCCCGCAAGGAGACCTTTTGGTTTCGGCCATGGCTACCGGCGCGCTCGACGCCATTGTGGTCTATAAAAGCAATGCAATGGGACAATCGCAACGCTTGCGAATGCTTCCCATCGATTCCGACCTCGCGCTTGCGCGCCAGCCTTTTGCAGTGGCCTTAGATTCAAAATATCCACATACCATGCAGCGTTTGTTCGACGCCCTCACCAGCGCAGCCACCCAGCAACGCTTCGAAGAATTGGGATTTGTCTGGCTGAAATAATGGCGTTGCCCAATCCCAAGGTCCCGCGCGCAGGCAGCTACCGCTTTTTCGCTGGCATGGGCATTTTGGCGGCGGCTTATGGGCTGCTGATTGTCGGAATGTTGATCGCTGATTTAGGCTTCACTGATTGGCGGCGTCTGAAGGAGGCCGTGTCGAGCGAACCGATTCAGTATGCAATTCAGCTGAGCCTGACTACCTGCACGTTGGCAGCTTTGCTTTCCTTGCTGGTCGCAATTCCTGCCGGTTATCTGCTTGCGCGGTGCCAATTTCGCGGCAAGTGGCTGCTCGATGCGATTTTTGACATACCCATAGTTCTACCGCCACTAGTCGTAGGCTTGAGTTTGCTAATTCTATTTCAAACAGCCTTGGGGCAAGCTTTTGAGCAAAACATTTTCCCGGTGACCTATGAATTACCGTCGGTGGTTCTGGCGCAATTCACTGTCGCCGCATCCTTTGCGGTGCGCACTATGAAGGTCACTTACAGCCAACAAGATCGCCGCCATGAAGACGTGGCCCGGACCTTGGGTTGTTCGCGCTGGCAGGCATTTTTGCGCGTGGTTTTGCCAGAGAGTCGCCAAGGTGTAATTGCCGCTGGCACCCTAGCATGGGCGCGTGCGCTCGGCGAGTTCGGGCCGATTTTGGTTTTCTCGGGAGCCACGCGAATGAAGACCGAGGTCCTGCCTTCCAGCGTTTTTCTGGAGTTGTCGGTCGGCAATTTGGAAGCGGCGCTAGCGGTTTCTTTGTTGATGGTTTTCGTCGCAATTTTGGTGCTTAGTTTGGCACGATACTTTGGCTTGCGAGGTAGCACATGGTAGAGCAGGTACCGATGATCGAATTTCAAGACGTCGGCGTGCAGGCGGGGGCATTTACGTTGCAAAACGTGAACCTACGCATCGGCCGCGGCGCCTATACGGTTTTGCTCGGCAGCACTGGCTCCGGCAAAACTACATTGCTGGAATTGTTATGCGGATTGCGACGTCCGCAGCATGGGCGGATCTTGCTGAATGGCAGCGAAGTGACTGCTTTGGATCCAGCCGAACGCGGCATCGGTTATGTGCCGCAAGACGGCGCTCTTTTTCCGGCAATGACCGTTGCCAAACAAATTGCATTGCCGTTGGAGGTGCGCAAAGTCCCGCGTCCAGAAATCCGCAAGCGCGTCGCCGAAATTTCGGAAAAATTGGGCGTGCAGCATTTGCTGAAGCGTTACCCAAGAATGGGTGGGGCAAGTGGAGCTGCAGGGAGGGGTGGGGGCAGTTCAAACTCAGGCGGGCTGAGTGGCGGCGAGCGTCAACGCGTCGCACTTGCTCGGGCGTTGGTTTTTGAGCCATTCGTCCTATGCTTGGACGAGCCGCTGAGTGCAGTTGACGAGGAAACCCGAGTACAGCTTTATCCACTTTTACGCAGCACTACCAACGACTTTGGTGCCACCGTGTTACATGTTACTCATAGCTCATCCGAATCCCGGGTTTTGGCCAGCCACGGTTTGCGTTTAGTCAATGGGAAGCTTGAAACTTGGCTGCCTGAGCCCACCTCCAACGCCGAAACCGACTCCGTCTCCGCCGCCATGCCCCCAGCCGAATGAAAATCAAAATAGAATTTTTAGCCCAAGCAAAACTGGCTGCTGGCCGCAGTTCCTTGTCTTTGGACATGGCTGAGGGGTGCACGGTTGCTGCAGCCATTCACGCTGCCACCGTAGGCAATGGTGCCCTTCAAGAACTGCTCCTGACCGAAGATGGCAAGATTCATCCTTGGGTTCTAGTGGCCATGGACCTACAAAGCCTGGCTGATCCCAATCACCAAGTTCTCAACGCCGACGTCACCCTACGCCTGATGCCGCCTATTTCTGGAGGTTGATTCCATGCTGCAACCATGGACCAAACAAAAGCCACGAACCCTGACTGAAGTAGAAAAGGCCACTTACGAATGGCAGACTTGGCTTCCGGGGTTTGGCGTGCCGGGGCAGGAATTGTTGAAGGGGGCCACCGTCCTGATTTCCCGGCTGGGCGGTCTTGGCAGTCCGGTTGCTTTCGAATTGGCTGCTGCTGGCGTCGGCAAGCTTATTCTTGCCCATGCTGGCGACCTCAAGCCCAGTGATTTAAATCGGCAGATTCTGATGGACCATGACGGACTGGGAAAATCCCGAGTGGAAGCCGCAAAACGCAAACTTCTCGCTCTGAATCCGCGCATGGAAATCGAGGCGGTAGCCGCCAACCTTAGCCAAGAAAACGCAACCGAGCTGGTCGGCGCGGCGGATTTAGTCGTGGATTGTGCGCCGCTCTTTCAAGAACGCTTCGCGATGCACGACGCCGCCTTCCGCATGGGTAAACCAGTGGTGGAGTGCGCGATGTTCGCCCTGGAAGCCAATCTCACCGTGGTCGTGCCCGGCCAAACTCCGTGCCTGCGCTGCCGAATTCCAGAAATTCCAACTCATTGGAAACGTGAATTTCCTGTATTCGGCGCGGTTTCGGGCACCGTTGGCTGCCTCGCGGCGATGGAGGCCATTAAATTATTGAGTGGGTTGGGCAACCCCCTTTTAGGTCGGTTATTGAGCTTGGACCTGATGGATATGAGCACCACCACACTAGATTTACTGCCCAGGGCCGATTGTGCGTTGTGTAGAACGATTCCGAGCTGATTTCCGGCTGCGAAATCGTGAATGGGCCGTAGGATTTGACCATGTTTGACCGTCTCCTCCGCACACTTACGCCGGCCCTCGCCCTGTTGGCCACTCTGACCCTGGCGCCGATTGCCCCAGCCCAGCACGACGTCGCCACTGTCGATCAAACTCAGGCCCAGAAATTCCCTGAATTGGCAGGTCCAGAAAACGCTTTTGTCTGGATGATCGAAAAGAAAGGTCGCAAACCGTCGTTTTTGTTCGGCACCATGCACGCCGGCGACGAGCGCTTCACTAAATTCAACGATACCGTCAAAGTTATATTCAAAACTGCAGATGCGGTTTACACCGAATTGCCTATGGATGAGATGGAAGAAATTCAGAAAGCTCTGACTACTTCCACCATGCTTCCTGCAGGCAAATCATTGGGCGATTATGTGGACGCAGACGTACTCGCCGACTTCCATGAAATCGTTAAGGGATACGGATTTCCGCCCGAAGCCACTAGCCAGTTTCGCCCAGTCATGGCTAGCATGTTGCTACAGCAGTTGCCATTGCTCAAGCGATACGGTGCCGCCAAAGCCTTGGACGAAAAGATCTACATGGCCGCGAAACGCGCCGGTAAAGATGTCGGCGGAGTTGAGGTCGTGGAGGAACAACTCGCAGCTTTTAACGTGCTGAGCGACGAGGAAGCCGGTCGCGCCATGCGTAAAGCGGTGAAGCTAACCATGGAAGATCTCAAAACCGGGCGCGATCGCATCAACGAACTGATTTATTACTACTTGTTAGGCGACGAAAAGCAAATCTATAACTACATGCTGGAAGATTACGACGCCAACGATCCGCTCGACGTCAGGTTTATGGAGGCCTTGTTAACCAAGCGCAATGTGGTTATGGCCGAGCGGGTAGCGAAAATGACCAAAGAAAACCCGCAAAAGGTGTATGTTTTTGCCTTCGGCACGCTGCACTTTGTTGGTCCAGATAGCGTGGTCACCATGTTGCGCGATCAGGGTTATAAGGTGACTCGTTTGACTGCTCCGAAAGCAACTGCCGAGGCCAAAAAGGCGTCGGCTAAGGCAGCGAATTAATCAGGGTTTCCCTAAAATAATAGAGCACTCCTTCAGGCTAAAATACCAGAGTCACCAAAAAAATCTGTCCCATGGCTTTAGGTTTCCCCATCGTTCCTGCCATCCAGAACTGCATGCCACAGTTGGTTTGGCCGGCCGAGCCATGGGATATTGATTTTGGAGGTGCCGGTGGCGATTTATTGGAATCGCAAATGCCTGCCGAAGTTTGGGCCGAACTGCTAGTCCAGGACGTGGCCGGCACGGTTACCTCGTTGGGCCAGTTGCAAGGCAGCCGTTGCTTATTGATTTTGCCGCGATGTTGTGGATTAGTGAGCGAAAGCGGCGCGATTCAGTGGCTGGACGGCGACGGGCAATCGGGCAGCTAGGTGGGGGCATCCCAACGTTTCAAGTACCAACCCACTGTTTTGGCCAGGCCTTCGGCCAATTCCACGCCCGGCTGAAATTGCAATTCATGCTCGGCGCGGCTGCCATCCAAACCATAAGCCTGGTCGTGGCCAAGGCGATCCTCGACGCTGCAGATAGCGTCGGCGAAACTCAATTGCGTGGTCCGCTGGGCGGTAAATTGCTGCCATAAAAGGCGCAGCAATTCCAGATTGGTGCAAGCCTTGCTACCACCCAGGTGATAAGCCCGACCAGCCTGACCGCGCCGCAAGATTTTGGCGACGCCATCGGCTTGGTCGCTGGCATACATCCATTCACGAATCTGATGGCCGCCTGCGTACAACGGTGCCGGTTCGTCATGCAGCCAACATTTCAGCGCCACCGGGATAAGTTTTTCCGGGTACTGGCGCGGACCATAAGCATTGCACGAATGGCTCCAACTGACCGCTAGGCCGAAGCTGCGGTGATAAGCGCGCACTAGATGATCGGCGGCAGCTTTGCTCGCGGAATAAGGAGAATTGGGAGCGTAGGGCTGACCCTCTTTCCAAGCCGCATTGCCTGGCTTGAGCTCGCCATAAACCTCGTCGGTGGACACCATATGGAATCGGTGCGCCAAAGGCTCTTTTTTTGCCCAAGCCAAACGCGCTGCTTCCAATAAGCGTTGGGTGCCAAGCACGTTGCTAGTGATGAAAATATCTGGATCACTTAGCGAGCGATCGACGTGTGTTTCAGCGGCAAAATGAGCAATGGTGTCGAGTTTAAAATCTTCAAGTAATTGCCGTACCAGGTCGCCGTGCAAAATATTGTCATGCACAAATTGCATGCGGGCGGCGTCGGCGTGATCCAAATAGGTGCGATCTCCGGCGTAGGTCAAAGCGTCAAGTACAACGACAAAATGGTCGTCGGCCAAGCTCAGCCAATGGTCGACAAAATGCGAACCCAAAAAGCCAGCGCCGCCAGTGACCAGCAGGCGTTTCGGCTGGAAATTGGTTAGGTTCATAGGGATTGGGTGGGCGGCTAGGGGAGGTTGAGCGTAAACAATTCTAGATGCCGACGGTAAGAACCCGTTGGTAGTCCGTGCAAACTTTGCTTGAGCTGCTTGGCGTCAATCAAACCGGCGCGAAAGGCCGCTTCTTCTGGGCACAAGCTCTTGCGACCTAATTCCTGCTCCTGTTGGCGGAAAAAATTCCCCGCATCGAGCAGCGAATTTGCGCTGCCGACGTCCCACCAGCGCACGGATTTGCTCAACGGCACCACCTGCAGCTCGCCCTGATTTAAATACTCCTGATTGAGATCGGAAATCTCCAATTCGCCGCGCGCCGACGGCTCCAGTTGCGCGGCACGAGCGATCGCCTGTGAGTCGTAGAAATATAAGCCAGTTACCGCCCACGGACTGATTGCGGTTTTGGGTTTTTCAACGATTTCGACGGGCACGCCATCGGCATTTAGGCGTACCACTCCAAAATCTTGCGGTCGGTCGGACCGGGTTGCCAGCACTGTAGCGCCGTCGGCTTTTTCACCAGCGGTGTGCAGTAAATCAGGCAAGCCGTGGCCATGGAAAATATTGTCGCCCAGGGCCAAAACACAAGGCGCACCGGCCAGAAAATCCGCCGCCATTAATAAGCCGTCGGCGACGCCGCGCGGGCGATCTTGCGGTGCATATTGCAGCGCTAATCCCCAGCGACGGCCGTCGCCCAAAACGCGCTGCATAGCGGGCAAATCGTAAGGATTGGTGACGACCAATACTTGCTTCGCCCCGGCCAAAAT
>JACNIZ010000225.1 GCA_014382805.1 Planctomycetota bacterium | reverse complement strand
CTTACCCATGACTCTGAGATTTTCTTGTCGAATTTGGCCTGGAGGGGATCAACGTCCTGTGCTGCCGTAGGCAACGCGAGAACCAGACCCGTGACCATGGTGGCCATTAAGGATGTGACTTTCATTCTTTTGTCTGTGTTTGGAGTGGGGGGCAAAATGCTTTCGAACCCAGCGCTGAGATGTTATCCGAATATTCGCACTATTGCGGCTGTGTCGCAATTTTGCTGTCCGAATTATGCTGACGCGGCAAATTCTTCGGGTGTGGAAAATGCCACTAACGGTTGCCTCAAAAATCACTTTCAGGAATATCTTGCAAGAAGCGTGGCCCCAAATGCTGGTCGGCCGTCGTGCTCAACCTTTGGTTCAGCCAGACATTTTGACTCCCGGACCTGCCTTGCCTGGGGCAAATCGTTGCACCAGAACTATAGTCAGTACATTCACCAGTAAGGCGGGCAGCACCGCGTCGATGTCCAACATTGCCGTGGGCAGAATGGGTGAATCAATAGGCGGCAGGTCGATTAGGGCTTTCCAAATCAAGGCAAAAACCAACCCAGCCGACATTCCACAAACTACGGCTCGCGGCCGAATCTTGGGCAGGAGCAAAGCGCAGATCATCGCCGGAGTGATCGTCACTCCATAAAGCGTGTAGGCGTAAAGCGCCACATCGAAGAACTTCTTGCTGGCAAAAGCAAGGCCCAAGGCAACCAAACCGAGCACAATAACCAGGACTCGTTGCTTGCGAGGCGTGGTCATTCCCCCGCCTAGATCGGTTGCTGCCGTGGTGGAACAGGCCAGCAGGAAACTGTCGGCGGTGGAAATGATGATGGCTACCACCGCAGCCGCGAGCAATGTGCCGATCACGGCGGGCATCAGCTGGAAGGCAGTGTCGATGATGACGTGGGCGGTGTTTTCCGGAGCTTCTGGCAGCATCATCTTGCCCATCAAAGCAAGGCCGATGATGGCCGATTCCAAGATTACCAAGCCTACAAATGCACCGAGTGCTGCACGTTTTGCGGTCGCCGGAGACTTGGCAGCTAAAAAGCGCTGCATCAGGTTGGCGTCGCCCAAAATCAATAAAAAGCTGGGCAGCATGATGTTAATCCACTTAATCCCGGTCAATGCGCCGGCGATTCTCAAGTGGGTTTCCGGCATGGGCTGGGTGACTGGGTCCCAATCCATAAACAGCAATCCTAGGCCAAACAAAATGCCAATGGTCATCACCACCCCGTTGGCGACGTCGGTAATCGCGACGGAGACCATTCCGGCGAGGGCGGTGTAGAGAATGACGAAGACCGCGAACAGTATTGGCCACCACGATTGCGGGTTTTCCGGCTCGCCAAAACTTAAATCCATGCCAGGGAATAAACGCTCTGCCACCGCCGCACCCGCCCGGTATTGATAAGAAATGATGATCAGATAAGCACCCAGGAGAGCAACCGCGCCCAGTTTTTGCGCCGGCTTTCCGAAGCGCAAGCCGAGGATTTGCGGGACCGAGGCCGCGGGCAAATTCCGCACTCGTGGCGCAACCCAAGCCAAAAACAGCATGCCGACCGCGCCGGATATGGGCAGGAAGAGGCCAACAATGCCGTTGTCGTAGGTAAATTCAGCATTACTAAAAATTGATCCGGTGCCGATCCAGGTCGCGATGAGCGTGCCGCATAGGACCCAACCGGAAAGGCCGCGACCAGCCAGCGCAAAGTCGTCGGCGGACTTGACGCGGCGTGCGTGCCAGGCGCCAAGCACCGTCATGGCAAGCAGAAAAGCCAGAACTACGTAGGGCGTGTACTCCACGCGCTCAGCTTAGCAGCCCACAAAGGCCTATTTCCGACCCTATTCACGGTCTACTATAGGTGGGCGATTATGGCTTTCCCCACCGCAAAAGGAGTACGCTGCGAACATTGCCAAGCGGCGCGGCTGCAAGATGCCGTCGAAATATGGGTATGGGACCCAGACCCCATTCCAGTGGTAGAGCTTGGCTGCCACCACTGCTTGCGGCGCATGCTGCTCAAGCAGGCTTGGCTGAGTTGGCGACCTTGGAATTTGCTGCGCTATCCGTTGCTGTCCTTCGTCGCGTTTTTCAAAAATTTGTCGTTGGGATTGTTTTTGAGGATGATCAGCCCGACTAAATGGTTGCGGGATGCGCTGGGTCGGGAAAACATCAGCTATCAGGAATTTCAGGATAGCCAGGGTCGACCAGGGCTGAACGAGCAGCAGCGCATCGAGGTCGGCAATGCTTTGTGTGTATTGCTTCTATCCGTCGGGCATGCCGACGGCACCCTTGCGGAAAGGGAGTGGGCTTCGATTCGCACCGGTTTGCGCGCTTTGTACGCGCCGGAGCCAGCGGTTTTTGCAGGCCTGAATTTACCCGACGCACGCCCAAATGCGCCCGATCAGGGTGAATTAGAGTGGGCAGCGGTGGTGCTGCAAAAGCGTCTGCGCCGCGTCGACCATGGCCTGGTCTGTCATTTATTGCTCAGCGTTGCGGAACGAGTTGGCGGGGTCACCGAGGCCGAACGCATCGCATTAATTTGGATTTGTCAGCAATGCGGGTTCTCTAAAGATTTACTAGAAAAAGCTTTAAGGGGGACCGGGAGATTCGATCACCATGCTCAATCCAAACTTGCTGCCTCCGAGCCAAAAACCGGCGCTTGGGCGGTGCTCGACTTAGATCCAGGCACCAGCAAAGCCAAGATCCGTCAGCGCTACCGGGAACTAGCGTTGGAAAACCACCCCGATCGCCACGCCCACTTAGGCGACGCGATGATTCAAGCCGCAACCAAGCGCATGTCCGCAATCAACGCCGCCTACCGCGAACTGCGCAGCAAAAAGCCTTGGGCGTGACAATCATGCGTTTAGGCGAAAGTGAATAATATTTAGGTTCACATAAATAATATTTAGGTCATACTAGGGGTGTAGTAACCATGAATGCCCATCCCGCCAAGCAAGTTTTTGATCAGCTCAGCGAATCTGAGTTGGATTTGCTGATGGAGTTGGTGCTCGCGTCCGGGTCGCTGAAGGAATTGGCCAAGCGTTACGGCATTTCCTACCCGACCATCCGTGCTCGATTGGATCGATTGATCCAGCGAGTGGAGGAACTGAGTCAGGAACGGCGGCCAGACCCGATGGCCAATAAATTGGCTGATTTGGTGGAAGGCGGTCTGTTGTTGCCCGCTGCCGGCCATGATTTGCTGCGTCTGCACCGGCAGATTTTGGATCAGAGCCCTACCGAAACCCCGTAGCCAGGAGTCACCATGTTGGATTTCACCCTTTTGAATGCAGTTGCCGAGCCTTGGCTTAATGAAAACGCGGCGATTTACGTCGGCGCTTATGGCGGGGCCGGGATTGGAACCGTTTGTGGCGTGATTGGGGCCATGGCCGGAGTGCTTGCGCCGCGCGGCAAGGGCAAAGGTTTGGTCGTCGGGTCGATGCTGACCATTGGCTTGCTCGGGTTGTGCTGCCTGACCTTCGCCATCATCGCGGCAATTATGGGACAACCCGGGTTCGTTTGGATGCCGTTTGGACTGCTGGGCTTTGTCAGTTCCAGCGTTTGCCTGCCCCTAGTTCCAGTAATTAAGCAGCGCTACCGCGAGGCCGAACAGCGGCAAATCGAAGCTCAGGCTTTGCGGCGCAGCTAATTTTCGCCAGGTCCGACGGCGTCGGGTTTTAGCAAACGCTGCTTAGTTACGGCCCGCCTCCTAGAATCAGGACGTGCGCCCGTTTCTCATCCTCCTAATCATCCTGCCGCCGACGCTTGCATGCTTTGGTTCTGCCGAAGCTGATCGAGCGGCGGCCGAAGCCGCTCGTGCCGAGGCAAGTTTCCGCGCCGAAGCCGCCGAAGCTGCCGAAGCCGCCGCCATTGATGCTGCCAAACGAGAAGTTGCTGGCACAGGAAATATGGACGCGGGCTCGTCGCCGTCCAATCCGCATGGGAATTTTTCTATTCCTGATGAAACAGAGCTTCGCGCGCGGGCGACTCAATTGATAGACCTTGGCTTAGAAAGGCGCGGCGCCTGGGAAATGTTGGAGCAGTTGTGCACCACGGCTCCTAAACGTTTGGCCGGTTCGCCAGGTTTTGAAAAAGCGGCGGACTGGGGATTCACGGCTATGAATCGCATCGGCTTGCAAAACGTGCGCCTTGAGGCGGTGATGGTGCCGCGTTGGGTGCGCGGGCGGACGGAAGAACTTGGCTTTCAACTTTCAGATGGATCCGAAATAGAAGTTCCAGTCACTGCTTTGGGTGGATCCATTGCCACCGGACCTGGCGGAGTGCGCGCTGAAGTGATCGAGTGCGATGGTTTGGAAGGGGTTGCTGCGGCAGGCGAAAGATTGCGTGGCAAAATTGCTTTTTTGAGTCGACCTATGCGCAGCACCGCGCGCTCTACAGGTCAAGCTTATGGCGAGGCCGTTCCGCAACGAACTCGAGGCGCAATCGAGGCGGCAAAGTTCGGAGCGGTTGGGGTGATCGTGCGCAGTATGAGTACTGCCGAAGATGATTTTCCGCATACCGGTGCTATGCGTTACGAAGACGGCGTGATGAAAATTCCGTCGGCGGCGATTGGGGTACTTTCTTCTAAACGGTTGTCGGCGGAATTGAAAAAGGGCAAAGTAGAAGCGACCTTGACTTTGCAATGTGAAACCTTGGCTGACGTTGAACAGTGGAATGTGGTGGGAGAAATTCCGGGCACCGATCTCGCTGACGAAATTGTTGTAGTCGGCGGTCACCTCGATGCTTGGGGCACCGGCGTAGGAGCTCACGACGACGGCGCCGGCTGCGCGCAATCATTGGAATGTGCGCGCTTGATTATGGAAGCCGGAATTCGTCCGCGTCGTACGGTGCGCGTGGTTTTGTTTGCGAATGAAGAAAACGGCTTAGCTGGTGGTAATGGGTATGCGGCCAAGCACAGCCAAGCAGAAAAACATTTTTTGGCGATGGAAACAGATAGCGGTGCGTTTGGTCCGCGCGGCATAGGGTTGTCGCGGCCGGCTGATGTGATTGACCGGCTAAAGGTGCTTGGTGCACCATTGGGTCAAGTCGGCGCCGAACGATTGTTCCGCGGTGGTGGTGGAGCGGACATCGGTCCGTTGTCCAAGGACGGTTGCATCATGTCGAGCCTGAAAGTAAATGATGAAAGATATTTTGACGTTCACCACAGCGCCAATGATACGTTGGAATCTGTAAACCCACGTGAAATTGAGTTGGGGGCGGTGGTCATGGCATACTGGGTTTCTATTTTTGCCAGCATGGATGAGGCAGGCATGGCAACTGCTCAAGCTGCAGCTAAATAGAAAATATTATGGCTGATCGTTATTTAGAAATAGTGCTTCCTGCGGGCCATGCAGAACGCCTGCAGGAGGTGTTTGATTCAGGCCGTGCGATTTGGACTGGTGTTAACGAACAAGATCTATCTACTTTCCATCGCATTTTATTGCCGTCGGATAAGGTCGAAGAAATCCTCGATCAAATTCAATCGCGCTGTTCGGGTGTAGAAGGATTTCACGCGGTAGTTCTTCCGGTTGCCGCGGCTTTACCGTTGCCGAGTTCAGAGGGTGAACCAGAAACTAGCACACGTCAGGTCGCGCGCGAAGAACTGCAAGCCGCACTTTCTGATTCCTCGAAGCCGTCCAAGGTTTACATGATTACGGTGGCACTTTCAACCATCGTGGCCTGTTTGGGATTGGCACGAGATAGTGGCGCGGTGGTTATTGGCGCGATGGTGATTGCCCCCTTGCTTGGCCCGAATATGGCGCTGGCACTTGCCACTACGCTGGGTGACCAGGAATTATTCAAGCGCTCGATGAAGGCCAATTTGGGCGGTGTTTCGTTAGCGTTTACTCTGTCTTTGCTGCTGGGATTGGTATTGCACATCGATCCGACTCACTCCGAAATTTCATCACGCGCAGAATTATTGCCCAGTGATTTATTATTAGGATTGGCGTCAGGTGCGGCTGGCGCGATGGCCTTCACCTCGGGCGTTTCGGCTCAATTGGTCGGCGTGATGGTTGCCGTTGCTTTGCTGCCGCCGCTTGCCACTTGCGGCATGTTGTTAGTGAACGGTTTCACAGTCGAGGCTGGCTTCGCCGGTTTGTTGTTGTGGGCCAACATTGTGTGTGTCAACTTGGCCGCCGTTAGCGTGTTCATTTTGCAAAAAGTACGGCCGCGAACATGGTGGGAACATCGCCGTTCGGTGCGCCGCAGTCACATTGCGTTGTTGTTCTGGGGTGCATCTTTGGCCATAGCGCTTGGGATCGCCTGGATGAACTAAGAGATGCTCTGTTTCATTCCCGCCGACGAGCCTGCGCCGTAAAACGAGCGAATGAATCAGGCCACCTAAGAGTTATTTATCATCGAATTTATGGTCATTCTTGGCCAAGGGTTCACGTTTGTTAACTGGAGAATGATTCTTTCATTCCTTTCCGTCACCTTTAGCTTCCGGTCACAAATACCTAGCCTAGGAAACTTGGCTTAATTCGGATCGGCAGGCTGGCGGCGCCCCAGCTGCATAGCCGTTAGTTGCATCGCGCTGTAACTACGGCGAGATACGAATCCCATAATGAATACGATGAAAAGAGGAAATGAACTACTCGAAAATAATTTTAGGGCTGGCCATCATCGGCGCGGCTTGTGCTTGCCAATCACTGGAAAAAATCGGCCGCGGCACTAAAGAAGCGGGTTGGGAAACTGAGGAAGCGATGGAAGCGATGGAAGCGGTTTCTGGGGTTTTGGAAACTTCCGAGCAAACCCCAATCAGAGCAGATTCCGGTACCCCAAATATCGACGTCGGCTGGCCTTGGGCGGAAGTTGATGTGCCGATGTATGAGGTTGTAAAAGCGGTGAAAAGTGTGCTTGAGAAATCCAGCCAAGAATATATGGATCTGTTCGATGCAGGAAAGGCACGCTTTTTTGTGTCCGCCGGCAACGAATTGGATGCGGACATCCAAATCACCTTGACCGAAACAGCTTTTGAAAAGGCTTGCCGTATTGGGGTTAGCCATGACGAATCCAACCGGAAAGTATGCCGCGATTGGATTCAAAAAGTCTTGAATGAGTTGGGTGTTTTGGCAACAAAATCTGGCTACAACTGATTTCGTCGCTTGCTCTACCGGTCAGATTTGCCTACAAACGATGTCAATCTTGCTGCCAGTAATGGCGCACAATTTTGCGAATTTGCACGTCAGCGTCTTCACCAAATAATTGCGACGTCTTGCGCTGGGCATTTTCCCACAATGGCAAAGCGCGGCAGAGTAATTCAGCACCTTTGTCGGTGATCTGAAGGGCGGTTGATTGCGGATCTTCAGGGTCCGCGCCAGAAACAAATTGCAGTTGCCGTAACAATTTGAGGTTGCGGGACAGGGTGGATTTTTCAATGGATAACCACTTGCCCAATCGAATTGGTGTGGTTTGCCCAAGCTTTTGCAGC
>JACNIZ010000340.1 GCA_014382805.1 Planctomycetota bacterium | reverse complement strand
CAGGCATGGATGCGCCTCGGGCAACGTCAGCGCGCGGCGGAGTTGGTGGCCGAGGTGTTGCAACAATATCCGAATTGCAAACTTGCTTTGCAGGTGCAGGCGGAAATCGCATTTATGCAGGGGGAGTTAGATTTGGCCGTGTCCTCGTTGCAGTCGGCCAGTGATCTGCAGCCAGACGACGCCGTGCTCGCCAATCGTTTGAAATTCTTTAAGAGTGAACAGGACATCTTGACGAATTTTTTGCGCGTACGTTCGACCCGTTTTGATTGCATGTACGATGCAACCAATCCGACGATTCAACCCTATCTTCAGCAGTTATTGCTCGATTTGGAAGAAGCTTCCGATGCCGTTAATCAAGTCTTAGGTTTGTCACCTAGTGACCGTTTGCTGGTGCTATTGCTCAGCCCTCAGGACTACGTCGCTGGCGCGCCAAACTGGTCCAACGGTTTGTACGACGGACGCATTCGGGTGCCTTTCGATGGCAGCCGCGCCCCAGACGAAAATTTGCGTGCGACGTTCCGGCATGAATACACCCATGCCGCTTTACATCGCGTCGGCCCTAGCTTGCCGACCTGGCTGCACGAAGGCATCGCGCAGTACGTGGAGGGCAAAGACTGGCAGAGGAGTCGCTCGTTTTTGCAAAACAATCCGTCGCATCAGCCGACCTTGCCTCAATTGCAAGGCAATTGGACTGAGATGACCGATCCGAATCGAGTGCAGGCTGCTTACGCTTATTCTTTGTCCTTCCATTATTGGTTCGTGGAACAATTTGGCGCCGACGCTCTTGCCACTCTGGTGCAAGCGGTCAGCACCCAAGGTCCGATCGACGCCTTCCAGTTCAGTTTTGGCGAAAGCGTCGAATCTTTGGATCAACGCCACCGCGCATTGGTGTTGGCGAATTGACGTAACTTTTGGCATCGGTTTCCGTCTCCTAAGAGATGAGAAATGCAACCGTAGCCGATTTGCCCGGCCTCAAAAACCGTGAACTACTGCGCCGCCTATTAAACGGGTGCGAGGGGACATTGCCCGCGGATTTGCCGCAACTAGGTTGCAGTGCAGACGAAATTGAGCAGCGCTATGGCCTTAGTCCGGCTGCCGCAGAGCGCTTAGGCCTGGCGCTTGAATTGGGTCGCCGCAGCATGTTGCAGCGCCCACTTCCGCAAAAACCTTTCGAGGGCGGCGCCGACGTCTTTGAGTATTTGGCACCGCGCCTGCAATTTTCTCGGGTCGAGGAGTTCTGGGCGCTGTATTTGGACGCAAAAGGGCGACTGTTGCATAAAAGTCGAATTAGTCAGGGCACTTTGACCAGTTCCTTAGTCCATCCGCGCGAAGTATTTGCTCCGGCCTTAATTCATCGAGCGGCGTCCGTTCTGGTTGCTCACAATCATCCGTCAGGCGACCCGGAGCCCTCGAATGACGATCGAGCAACTACGAAAAGATTGTGTAAGTCCGGTAATTTACTGGGGATAGAGGTTTTGGATCACATCATCATTGGGGCCGGCCACTACTACTCTTTTTTGGAAAATGGAATAATTTGAAAAAAGTCTGATCTTTTGTGTCGCCTTACCAGCACTTTTGGCGTTCTTCTTGTTGAGGATTGATTCATCTGAATCGCCCTTTGGATCGAAGGTGCAGTGGAGGTTGTGTCTGAGATCCGTTATTACAAATAGGCCTTTTCCAAAAGATCGTGGGTGTTTCCTTCGGGGGCATCCGCGGTCATTTTCTTTTTATGGGTGGTGCCTCATCCTTGATAATGCCAAATTTTGGCAAATTCCAGCCGCCATTGGGCCCGCAGCTTCGATGCGCAGGATGTTCGGACTTAATCCAGCAGCTTGGATTTTGGCCGCGTCGGTGGCCTGGATTTCGTCGTCGGTGAAGCCGCCTTCCGGGCCAACTAAGAACTCAATCGCCTCCGTTTTGAGGCCAGACCACAGGTCCGATAGGGCCGAGGCGCCTGGACGTAGGCAGATTCGCGTGGACGACGAGGATTGTTCCAGCCATTTGGCCAGGGATATTGGCTGTGATCGGATTTCGGGTAGCTGCACGTTGCCCAGCTGCTGACAGCATTCACGAGCCAGCTTTTTTAGGCGCGCGAGCTGCTTTTTGGAGAGCGGATCGCGACCAAAAATACTCCGTTCGTAGAGGATGGGTTGGATAACAGCCACCCCGCTTTCGCAGGCCCGAATCATCAGCTCTTCAGCCCGCTTCTGCTTTGGCCACGCTGTCGCCAATTCAATCCTATGTAATTTATGAGAAGGTGGTTGCGTATCTCCAAGTAATTCGATTTGAGCTCGTCCCGAGGTCTTGGCCAACCAAGCATTTTGCTCCAAATCCAACAGCAAAAACTCCACCCCATCGCCACAGCGCAGCGCGCGCAGGTGCTTCATGAGGTCGACCGGCGGAGTCCAAAGACCTAGGCTCGTTGGGGGGGCTTCAGGGAGGAAGAAGAAGCGCATATCGGGAAAGGTTACTTCCTTCTTTTCCCTACCTAAAACTTGTGCTGGCATTGGGTTTGCCCGCTTGGTTCCGTCTTTCTAGACTTCCACCTAGGGTTTGCCCGGCATGGGACGACTCTTTTTCCCCCCTGCAAATGGCTCGAATAGAAATCACTAGCGGCAATGATGCTGGCCGGGTTGTAGAACTCGCTGCCGGTACGCATTTAGTCGGTCGTCATCCATCGTCGGCTTTGCAGCTGGCAGTGGAATCCGTGTCCGGTCGGCACCTCGAACTTACCGTACAAGCGGACGGCACGGTTCACTTCAAGGATTTGGGCTCGACCAATGGCACCTTTTCGGCTGGCACCAAAGTCAGCACTGGTGAATGGTTCGCTGGGTCGGAGCTCAAGCTGGGCAATATCACCTTGAAATTGCTGGATCCAAGCGTTTTTGGGGGGGCAGGAAGTCCGGCCGCAGCTGATTCTGAAGGAGATGCCGACGCCGACCTGCATGCCCGCGCCCGCCAAGCAGCGATGGCCGGTGGGCGCAAAGGCGGTCCCTGGATGCTCATTGTGCTGGTGTTACTGGTCGGTGGTGCTGGCGGTACCGCGTGGTATTTCTATCCCGGAGAGGAAGAGCCAGTGGCAAACGGAGACCCAGCCGCAGCCGCTCCCGGGGTGCAGGTTGCCCAGAGCGACCTTATTCAAAACCTAGGATTATTTGGGCCTGACGATGCTGGCGCCTGGGCCTTGCCTGAAGGGGTGGAAATTAGTTCCGACGCCCTGCGCAGTAGCGGCGGTCAAAAACGCGTGTCGTTGGTGCAAGATTTCGACGTCACCAGTTCTGGGCTCGCCATTCAGGCCGAGGTTTCAGGTGGATCTGCTTTCGCCATGATCGAGTGGGGATCTGGCGACGCTGAAGACGGCTTTACATGGTTTACTGGGGATCTTGCAAAAGGAGCTGCACAACTGCCCCTGCCGAAAGAAGCGGATTGGTTCCGCTTAGCTGTGTTAATGCAGGGCAAAACCCAAGTTTCCAAGCTTAAAGTGGAAGCTGCCGACGTCGCCGCGGAAGAAAGCACTCATGAAGATCGCCAGCTGATTACCGCTGGTGGCAACATGATCCTGCGCTACCCCGGAGTCGGCGATTTGCTGCGCGCGCGATCGGCAGGTGGCAAATGGAGTCCAGCGGCAGGTGGCTTGGATTTCCTCGCCGATTCCGACGAACATGCGCTTTCCATCGAGATCGGCGAAGCCGCGGTCAGTGAAGGGCCTTACCTCATCCTGAGTAATGGCGGTCCTGTTTCTGCCGCAAGCGGCGTCATCGTGGATCATTCACCTGGCTTGCTCATTGGGGGTGGAGCACGCCGTTTTTTGGTTCACTTTGAGCAGCCAGCCAAAGTCACTGCCCGAGATGGCAGTGCCTCCATACTGGGTGGCGGCAAGATTCACCTTACTTGGGACCTGTCCGAGGCACTCAATAAGTCATCGCGATTGGCTCGCCAGCTAGAAAACGCTGCTGACGCCAAGCAAATCGACCAAATCCTCGCCAGCAGCGCTGAGTTGCTGCGGGACTGGCCGCTGAATGATGAAAAGGTTGCCTTAGCATTGCGTTTGGTGCGCGAAACCATGCAAAGCGGACGTCAGAATTTGGCCCAACTTGAGCGCGAAAAGGCCGACGCTGCCTTTTTACGATCCATTAGCGATTTAGAGGCTTTGGAAAAAGTCGCTCGTGGCATGGCCAAGGATTACGTCGGCACGGAGTTGGAAGCGGATGCAGTTGCCGAGGCCGACGACTTACTGAAAAACGCGGCTTTCTTGCGTCAAACCCAAGAGGTTCAAGCGGCAATCTTCCGCAAGCGTTTATCTACCGCATTGTCCAATACATACCCGTTGTTAGC
Source organism: Planctomycetota bacterium (assembly GCA_014382805.1). Taxonomy (GTDB): domain Bacteria; phylum Planctomycetota; class UBA1135; order UBA1135; family UBA1135; genus JACNIZ01. The sequence goes on along the minus strand of JACNIZ010000340.1, from coordinate 3,153 downwards.
AGATTGGCTGCGCCGGGAGGAAATACAGTGAGCAAAGGAACTGGATTAGATATTGGCCGATGCCATGTGCGCCTGGCAGAACTTAACGTTCGCAAGGGTGCCGTAAGCCTGAACCGTTACCACTCAGTGGAGTTGGAAACTGGAGAAGATCCGGTTTCCACCGCAGGTTCCATTTTTAGTGGCTTGAAGCCACGGCCGAGCAATTTGCGGGTGGGGGCTACCGGTGCCGACATCATGTTGCGCTACCTGCCAGTTCCAGAAGTGGAGGATTGGCGGCTGGAGCGTTTGATGGACTTCGAGATTCGTGAACTTGAATCGCGATCCGGTTCGCCATTGGCAACTTCTTACAACTTACTGCCGGTCCCGCGCGAGTTGGACGACGACGACACGATGTTGCTCGGAGTCATTCGCGAAGATTTGCTTGACGCTTGGGTGGGTGACCTTGCGCCGATGCAGGTGGAAGGCTTTACCCCAAACGCGCTGGCTTTGTACAACGCTTATCTGGCGTTGGGCGATCACGAGCAGTCGGTCACCTTGTTGGCCAACATCGGCGCTACCACGCTAGACCTCGCATTGGTCCGCGGCACCGACCTTTACTTCGCACGTTCCGTCACCACCGCATTGGAGAAGCGCGATCAAACGCTGGCCACTTCGTTGGGTGTGGATGCAGCGCGCGCCCGTCGATTGGTGCACAAGCATTTGGATTTGGCTTTGGCAGAGGGCAAACGCATCGCCACCGATTCCGATCGGGTGACGCGGCCGTTGCTCGGTATGTACGATTCCTTGCCAACTTTACTGTCGGGCATGATCACCTTGTGTAAGGCTCAAGCCAGACTACGCGAATTGACCTTGGATCGTGTTTTGCTTACTGGCGGTGGTGCCCAGGCAAATGGGTTGGTCGGCTTGCTGACCAGTCGTTTGCGGGTTCCGGTTTCGCTGTGGAATCCAACCGAAATGGTGGATCCCTCTAAGCTTCCGGAAGACGATTTGACCCGACTAGACGCCGACGGCCCCGCGGCCACCATTGCTCTGGGCTTGGCGCTAAGTGCGTCGGATCCCAATCTGTTTGCGTTGGAAATTCTGTCTAGCGCGGCACGCAAAAAGCGCAATTTCCGCGAGCGCGGCGTTTTTGCAACGGCAGCAGCGGTGCTAGCTCTGGGCTATCTGGGATTGGATTACTTCACCACCTCGAGCGCTGCTCAGGTTGCGCAGAAAGAATCGCAGCGACTGGGTGCGATCGTGAAAAAATCGCAAAGCAGTCACACTGAAGCAGTGGGTTTGCTGGAGCAAATCAAAGAGCAAAGCGTATTGCTTGAAGACTTGCAGCAGCGGTTTGCGCTGCAACAATCCACCAAACAAATTTTGGATTACATGCACAAAACCCTACCGGGTAATTTGTGGATTGAAAGCTTCACGGTGGAATTGCAAGAGGGCAAAGATTGGGGCCTGGAAGGGCAACTCATTCCGGTACTCCGGGTCGTCGGCCGAGGCGAGGATGCTTCCGTGCCGGCGCGCAAGGCGATCACCGAATTTGGCGAGGGCGTTTGGGCGCAATTGCCGGGCGGTGAAGAGGCCTATCGACAATCTACAGAACGCATGGGACAACAAATCGAATGGACTGTGCAAACGCACTTGCTCAAAGGCCAAGTTGAGGAGGAACAGTCATGAACCTCGATACCATTTGGCAACTGCACCGCAGATTCATCATCGCTTCGGCGGTTGGGTTAATCGTCTTTATGATCGGGCTGGCCATCATCGGCAGCACCGTCGGCAAAGACTTGACCCGCTACCAAGGTTTGGTGGGGAAACATAAGCGGGCTCTAAATTCTCCGGCTTATAGCAACGCGCAAGTGAATGAGCTGCGCGGTCGATTGACGGCAATGGAAACCCAAACGGTCAAACTAGCCAATGCTTCCTTGCCCGCTCTACGCCCGGAATTTGTGCCCTCACCTGGGCAGTCTGCAACGCAGCATTACATCGAGCTGACTGGACAAATGCGATCTGAGCTGATCGGTTGGGCGTTGCGCCAAAACGTTGACGTCGACGACAGCCTAGGTTTGCCAGCGCAATCGCCGACCCAGCCGCAAATGATTGCACGGATCTTGCGCGGCTTGGATGTGGTCGACAGAGTGGTGCGAATGGCAGTGCAAACTGGAGCAGACTCCATTACCGACATTCAAATCGCTTCCCGCATACCGAAAAAACGTCGCAATCTTGCTGGATCGCGACTGGATATGACACCGGTGACTTTGGAAGTAGTATTTGCCGAGCAAAGTCCAAAAAACTTCATGAATGCCATCATGGATTCTGCCGACGGCTTGGGGCCGCTAGGTTTGGTTCGCATGGAATTGCTACCGACCAATCAACGCAAAAAACTGCGCCGCGTGGTGCTTGAATTTGCTGCCGGCGAACTGCCGACTGCCAGCGCCGAGGAGGACGTACTGTGAAACGCGAACAAGGATTACTTGTAGCTGCAGTGGCCATTTTGGGTCTGATGACTTGGAGTTTGCTTTCTCCCGATGGAGCATTGCGCCCGGTCAAGGGTGCCAAAGCGATGAGTCTGGATCTGGCCGCTGAGCCCAGTTCAGATTTGGTCGTCGCCCTTAGCGGCGAAGGCGATCTACGCGACGCCTTGGTCAAACCGCAAACCGATTTTGCGTTGGCCCCGCTGAACTTGCCGCAGCCGCCGCTGGCCGAATTGCCGGTCATTTTGCCGCCGCCGATTCCGGATAGCGGTGCCGATAACTGGAGCGAATTCCTTTACCGCTATCCAGCGATACCGCAGGGCGATTTGGATGATTTGATCGATACTTCCGACCAAGGCTTTGACGCCAGCGACGAAAGCCAAGCCACCGCAGCCTCGGCAGAAATCGAAGAGGACTTTGAGCAAGACCCAAGCCCTCAGTACGCTGAGCTGTATGACTCAGTTCGCCTTGACGCGGTACGCACTCTTTACGGCTGGATTCGAGATGAAGACCGCTTCGACAAGAGGTCCGGCGACCCTATTACCTTCCAACAGGTCCGTCCTGAGTCCGGCCAAGAAATTTTTGCGCCGCGCAATTTTGCTAGCGGTGAATACGAAAGCTTTGCTTTTGCTAAAACCTTGCGCAATGAAATTGAATTGGGTGTGCGCGACATGAGGGACGCTAGCGC
>JACNIZ010000106.1 GCA_014382805.1 Planctomycetota bacterium | reverse complement strand
AGGTTCAAGATTGGGAGGTGTTTGCGGCAAGCCAAACGCCGAGTCTTGATAGGCAATATTGCGGTCAGCTGCGTTCAAGTAAAAAACCTTGGATAGTCCGCCACCGCTGAATAAGAAAACGTCGACCTTGGCGGTTCCTTGGGAAGCTGTGGATTCACCGACGGCTAAACCTGCATCATCAATCCAAACTAGCACGAGTGCGCGCGTATTTACCGCTGGCAAAAAGGTTGGGGTGGACCATTGGAAGCCGAGGTGATCGGAATTTGCTTGATCCAATACATATTCCACTTGCAGATCCAATTTTAATAATGCGTCTTCACCATGGTTGATCTCAAATTCGGCTTTGTGGCCGGCTAAGTAGACGTCGGTATGGTTTTTCCAATCCTGCGGCGCGGATTTACCGACTTGCCAAAGCTCGCCTTCGCTGATTGCAGCGGTTAGATCGACTTGCTGACTGACATATTTATCTGTGACCGGTGTGGTCTGTATATATTCATCGAAGGTGGCGGTGGTGGAGTAGTGGTAAGCAGCCAAACTCAAACCTAATACGAGTCGCAATACAAATAGAACGATGGCCACGATGGCAAGTTTGCGCAGTATGTGCATGGCCTTTGATTGGGATCAGGGTTGGGCTTGTTTCAGTTCGTTGGCATTCAGGTCAACTCGGTTTCGGATTCAGTGTAAGTCGGCACCAGACTGAGCCGATGGTAAGCTCGGCGCACCACCTGCACACTTCCGATGATCAGGCCAATGAAAATGACGATGGCGATCATATTGGCCAAGTCGTCGGACAATTTAAGACCCTTATTCAATACCTGAAAACTGAGGCCGAAGAGCGCCAGATCGGCAATGGCCAATGGAATCAAATAAGCACCTATGACGGCCGGGTAAAGACCGCAAAGTCGGCCGCGAGCAGCGCGGATTCGGCTAATGGCCATACTGCTTACGGTGGGGCCGCCAATGAGTCCGGCTAGTGAAGTCCAGGCCAACGCCTGCCAAAAGTACTCGAGCACGGTCTTAGAGACCTCCAGCGGGTTACCCTCGCCATCGACTTCGACCACACGAATGAAAAACATGGCTGGGACAGCAATGACGATCGCTGCTATGGACCAGACCATTCCGACGGGGGCCATGAGGCACAAGGTTGATGGTCCTACCGGCATATCCATGCGTGCGGAAACGTCGGCGGCGTAGTCTTCAGGTGGGCCCAAGCTGGCGAGGATTTCATCTAACTGGTTCATGTCGGCGAGGCCAGAGCCGTCGTATAACGCGGAGTCGATGTGGTCTTCCACATCTTCCAAAACGGCTTCGCGGTCGACTTCAGGTAAGTTACTGAGGGCGTCACTGATGGCTTGCACATAGGCCCCCTTACGACGTTGTAGTTGGCGATCTAAGTTCATTGTTTTTCAGGGTTTTGCGGCAATCCGGCCTGCACGAGCAAATCTACGCCTTGGTGCATGCGCTGCCAGCGCTGGGTCATTTCCAGCAGCCGTACGCGGCCGAAATCGGTGAGTCGGAACCAACGCCGCGGCGGACCATTTTCCGACGGCAATCGGTAGGTGGAGAGGCAGCCCTCGCGGTGGAGTCGCTGCAAAATGGGGTACACCGTGCCCTCGTTCATGGTCAGGTCAGGGACCTGTTTCAGGCGCTGCACGATCAGATATCCGTAACCGTCTTCGCGCTGGAGTACTGCAAGGATGCAGAGTTCCAGCAGGCCTTTGCGCATCTGGATGATCCAGCGCTGTCCAGGCTCGGTTGGGTTCTTGTTCGGCATTGAGGTATACTCTATTGCACAGTAGTGGGAACGGAGGTGAATAAATTTCAAAAATCGTGGTCGGTGTGGCTGTATTGGCTGATTTGCGCGGCTAACTTGTAAGCCATGACCTCCCTCGACCGCGAAGCCGCCTGGCAACATCTGTGTGAATGGACCCAAACCGATAGCTTGCGGCGCCATGCGCGGGCGGTCGAAATTGCGATGCGGGCGGCGGCCGTCCACTACGGCAGCGGCGATGCAGGGGAAATTGAAAAGTGGGGGATCGCTGGCATGCTGCACGATGCCGATTACGAAGCGTGGCCAGAAGATCATCCCAATCGCATTGTGGATTGGTTGCAGCAACGCGGCGAGCACGACATCGCCTACGCGATTTCGGCGCACTACACCAAGTGGGGCAAGGAGTACAACAACCTATTGGACAAGGCCCTGCTGGCTTGCGACGAATTGACTGGCTTGATCATGGCATGCTGTTTATTGAGGCCTGATGGCGTCGCCAGTTTGAAGCCAAAAAGCGTTAAGAAGAAATTGAAGGACAAGCGCTTTGCCGCCGGTGTAGATCGCATGGAAGTTTCGGCTGGCGTAGAAATGCTAGACACCGAAATTGGCGATCACATCCAGTTTTTAATCGATGCGTTACAGCCTCACGCCGAAGAACTGGGATTGCTTGGAAGCAGTGCGGCCAGCGCCTGAGCAAGAGCGGCGATGGTGAATGGTTTGCGCAAAAAACCGTTGGCGCCGAATAAGTTTTGACCTGCGCTATAGCCGGAAATGGCGAGGATCCGTACGTTCGGGTTGATTTTGCGTAATTTGGCCAGCACGTCGGTGCCATGAAGGTCGGGCATGACCATATCCAATAGCACCACCGAAATTTCGGCTTGGTGCTTTTCAAATAAATTGATTCCGGCCACGCCGCAGTCGGCTTGCAAGACCTCGTAGCCGATCCCTTTCAAAAGCTGGCTGGAGCTGGTGCGTACAGCGGTGTCATCATCAATGAGCAATACCAAACCAGACGCCGGAGCGGCGGCCTGAACTTTCGCTTGTTTGGGTGCGCTCTGAGTTTCACTCAAAGGTAGGCAAATTCGGAAGCAACAGCCGCCGCCGTCGCGATTGTTGGCAGTCAAAGTTCCGTGGTGTTGTTTGACCGTGCCGTAAGCGGCGGAGAGTCCCAATCCAGTACCTTTGCCAACCGGCTTGGTGGTGAAAAAGGGTTCAAAAATGCGCGACAGAAACTTTTCGGGAATGCCCATTCCGGTATCCGAAATGGTGATCTCTCCGCATGGCACTTTTTGGGCTTGCGTCGTGCTGCTATCGCCACTGGGTAGCGGATTCGTGATGGTTCGCAATACGAAATTGATATCGCCGCCCTCTGGCATGGCGTCGCGCGCGTTGAGGGCTAGGTTTAGCACCACACTTTCGAGTTGAGCCGCGTCGCCTTCGACGATGAGATCCTGATCCGGCAAGTCGACCTTGATGTGGATGCGGCGATCAAAGGTGCGCTCAACCATGCTGCTGACCGCAGCAATAATTTCATTCAGGCAAACCGGACCATTTTGCATTTTGCCGCGGCGGGCAAATGCCAAAAGTCGGCTTACCAGAAGGTTGGCATTTTCACATGAGCGCAGTACTTGGCTGTTGTAGCTAAGTGATTTGGGATCGATCAGCCGGTCTTTGAGCAACTCGCTAAAGCCGATGACTCCGCACAACATGTTGTTGATGTCGTGCGCCACCCCGCCAGCCAATTGGCCGATGGATTCCATGCGCTGCGAATGCTGTAATTGCGCCTCTATGACTTGTTGCTGGGTAACGTCTTGCAATATAACCTGACGTCCGGAAAATCCAGGAACCGAGGCAATGGAAGCGTCGGCGAGACGGTCGCCATTCATGGACAGCCGTTGGGCCGGGGTGCCTTCGTTAGCGAGCAAGCTGTGGATGACGCGACATCCATCAGGTGGGAACAGATCAGCTAGCGTGGTGCCTAAAATTTCGTCGCGATTTTGGCCGAGGGCGACTAAGGCGGTGCGGTTGAGATCGGTAATGCAGCCGGTTTCATCAATGATGAAAATCATCAACGGGCTGTGGTCAAAAATTGTGCGGTAGCGTTTTTCGGAGCGCTCCAGCTCACGGTCGCGCACCGCCAAAGTGTTCTGCAGGTTGGCCATTGCTTTGCGCACAGCAAAGTTGTCCGGCGGCTGCACCTTTGAATGCTGTTCAGCGGCCTTTTTTAACGCCTCGATGGTCTCGTGAGCGGCGGCTAACTCGAGTTCGAGTTGGCTAGCCTTGGATTGTGAGGCGTCGGTCATTTTGGTGCCCCCAAAATTAATCCAGTCAAAGTGTGGTTGACTTGCATGGAGCCGAATTGCTCACCATAGGTGGAAAAGCCGACGGTTGGGATGGGGCACAAACAGCGGCCTAGTTCTTCCACACAATCTGATGCGACCGCGTCAAAGTGTCTGCCGCCGCAGGAAAAGAGCAGCATCGCGGCCGGATCTTGGACCTGGGCGAGTTCGTCCTGCAAACCCTGTTGGGTGCGTTCAACCAGTTTGTCATGGGCCATCAAATGAAGCACCGTGCCTTCTTCGATAGCGCCGCCCATAAGCAATTTATCAGGGAAAGCACGCATTACCGAACGCAGATAGACCGCTTTGCCGGAGTGGACTCCAAACACCACTGAAGTTGTGGCATCGGCCAAAAACTCTTGCAAATCGCGACCTAATAAATCCGCCAAAAATTCGGCAGCCGGCTTGCCATCTATGCGGTTGATAAAACGACGTCCCGGGTCAGCTTCGGTGACCACAAAACTCCTACCTGTGGTATGAAAGTGATGCAGATGGAATGGGTGGAAGGCAAGGTTAGGCTCAAGCAAAATTACAGCTGCTGCATGCCGAGCCACTTTTCCACCTACGGCAACTCGCGTCACTTTAAAACGGAAACCGTCGCCAGCACCACCGCCGACCAATTGCAATTCTGGCGCCGCCGTCAACAAAGCTGCAATCAAGATTTCTTCCATCGCAGTCAAGCCGTCGGTCAAAGTGATGAGCAAATAGCGATCACTGTGCTCTTGCAGTTGTTCCAAACTAAGATCTAAATCCGCTGCCAACGACTGCAACAAACTTGGACCGTCGTCGAAGCGAAATGCGCCTAAGTCGGAAACCAGTTTTACAGAGGCGCGAATAGGGTCGCCCAAGGCCATCGCTACCGTGGTTTCAGATAAACACTTGCCTTCAGCAATTTCGCCACATGTGGTGCAACCAGCGACGATGGTGTTGGGGAAGCGATGAGATAGTAGCGAGCTTAATTCGTCGAGGCGCAGCGCCGTGCCGCTGAAAAAAAGCAATAGGTTGGGTTCCAGCGGGGCAACCTGCTGGCAAATATCCGCCACAATTTGATCTACATCTTGGGCGGCCGAAAGAGCCGTCGCAAAATAGGGAGTAGGGGGAATCTTCATTTGAGAGGCTATTGGATATTACCCGAATTGGTGCTAGGAAAGAGCTTGATCTAATATTTCTATAGGGTGCATGACCCTAATGTGTTTGGCGGCGGCACCTAGCTCGCGTAAGGATTTTTGAATTTGGATAATGCAACCAATGTTGGCCGAAAGCACGACGTCGGCTCCGCTATTGAGGATGTGGTTGGCTTTTTGCATGCCTAGTTGGCGCGACATTTCTGGTTGATGCAGTGCATAGCTGCCGGCGGCTCCGCAGCAATGTTCGGCTTCGGGTAGGGGCAGCAATTCTAGTTCAGGGATGAGCTGCAACAATTGCCGCGGTGGTTGACTAATACCTTGGGCGTGTTTGAGGTGGCAGGCGTCGTCGTAAACGGCTTTGAGCGGGACCGGGTTGAATTTGGGCGGTGGCAGGGTGGCGAGGAATTCATGCACGTCGCGGGTAATGGCGGACATGGCATCCAAAGCTTGATGTAGTTTCGGTTTGTCGTCGGCGATTTCACGACCCAAGATGCCAGCTTCTTTTAAGGCGGCGCCGCAGCCTGCTGCATTCATGATGATGGCGTCCATTTGCGGCAGCGCGCCAAAGGTAATTGCGTTGGTGGCCATTTGATCCAAGGCTTTTGCAGTGTCGCCGGAGTGATAGGGCAAAGCTCCGCAGCAAACTTGATTGTCGGGCGTGTGAACCTCGCAACCAAAAGCTTGCAGCACCCGAACCGTGGCGCGATTGATTACCGGGAACATCGCCTCGCTGGCGCAGCCCAAAAACATTGCGACGCGTTTAGGGGCGGCGGGTTTAGATGGCTTGGACGTCGAGCGCGCTTGCGCTTCGGTCGCTGCCTTTGGGCAGGGCTTGGAAATGGCCGGCAAGTCCAACTGGGTTTTCTGCAGCGTAGGAAGTTGCTCGATCATGCCGCGGAGGCCCTTGGGCAGGATCTTGGACACGCCGCGCAGCAGTGGAGTTAAGTGCAGCGCCTGCATCAAACGCACCGGTATTAACGCCTTTTTCAGGCGACGTCGGTCGGGAATGATTTGTGATTGCATCCACGCGGCCAATCCGCGCTTGGGTTTTTCCATCTGATGCTGACGTATCCGCATCGGCTCCAAGATGCGCGAATAGCGCACTCCCGACGGACAAGCTTGCTCGCAGGCGCGGCAGTCCAAACACAAATCCAGCGCCGGGATGGCGTCGGCGAGTTGAATGCGCTCTTCGTCCACCGCTTTCATCAAATAAAGGCGGCCGCGCGGGCTCATGTTTTCGTCGCCGGTTTGTAGGTAGGTCGGGCAGACCTGTAGGCACAAACCGCAATGCATGCAGTCGGGATACTTTTCCGCAACTGGCGACGTAATCGGCTCAGTCATTAGCGCTGCCTAAAAAGAAGTCGTTGCCTTTGTCATCGGTAATGATGAAGGCCGGGAAGTCTTCCACTTCAATCTTCCACACGGCTTCCATGCCAAGTTCGACGTATTCCAAGCATTCGATTTTTTTGATGCAATCTTGGGCTACGCGCGCCCCGGAACCGCCGATGGAACCCAGGTAGAAGCCACCGTATTTTTTGCAGGCGCGCATCACTTGCGGTGAGCGATTGCCCTTGGCGACCATGACCATCGAGCCACCATGAGACTGGAACTGCTCGACGAAGCTGTCCATGCGCCCGGCCGTTGTGGGGCCGAACGAACCGGAAGCCATGCCGTCGGGAGTTTTTGCCGGGCCGGCGTAATACACCGGGTATTCGCGCATGTACTCCGGCAATTCGCCTTCAGTACGCAAACGCTCGCGCAATTTTGAATGGGCCATATCGCGCGCCACGATCATGGTGCCGGTCAGTGAAACGCGGGTGCGTACTGAGTGCTTGCTCAGTTCGGCGAGGATTTCCGCCATTGGTTGATTGATGTCGATTTGCACCACATCTCCGCCCAATGCATTGGCATCGGTATCTGGCAGGTACTGGCCAACGTTGCTTTCCAGCTGCTCCAGGAAGATGCCTTCCGCCGTAATTTTGCCCTTCGCCTGGCGGTCAGCGCTGCACGAAACGCCAATTCCGATCGGCAGCGATGCGCCGTGACGCGGCAGGCGAATCACGCGGACATCGTGGCAGAAATATTTGCCCCCAAATTGCGCGCCAAGGCCGACGTCGCGGGTGAGTTGATGCACCTTCTTTTCAAACTCAAGGTCGCGGAAGGCGTGGCCGTACTTGTTGCCGCTGGTTGGCCGGTCATCCAAGTCGCCCGCTCTGGCCAGCTTGCCGGTTTTGAGGGTGGACTCAGCCGAGGTGCCGCCGATGACC